>NZ_JAAGLN010000028.1 GCF_010548145.1 Streptomyces sp. SID10853 | reverse complement strand
GCAGCCGGGGATGGCGCGGCCGGCCGAACGCGCGGAAGGCGAACCAGGAGGCGTGAAGCTGCTGGACGTACGGCACCAGCGCAGGCCACCACGGCGGGGCGCCGGGGTCGCTCGGCGGAGCGGCGCCGGGATGGACGAAGAGCGGCTTGCCGGCGCGGGCGAGGGTGTCGAGCAGTGGCGCGCAGTGTGCCCAGCCCGCCTCGTCCAGCAGTGCGGTGGCGGGCAGTTGGAGCCCGGCGCAGCCCTGGTCCAGGGTGCGGGCCAGCGCTTCGGGGTCCGGGGCGACGAGCCCTGCGGATGCCCAGACCCCGAAGGGTGCGGGCAGGGCCAGTGCGCCGTCGTGGAAGGCGGCCAGCAGGGGGCCGGCCTCGGCGGGCGGCAGGTATTCGATGCCGAGCGGGCTGGAGAGCGAGACGAGCGCCAGGCCGAGTCCGTCGGTGTGGGCCAGGGCGGTGCGGGCCGCGATGTCGTGATCGGCCGGGTCGACCGCGTACGGCGGCTCTCCTCGCAGGTGGAGCGTCCAGCCGTCGAGGTACGGGGCGGCGGTGCGGGCGCGCAGCAGCTCGGTGAAGGCCGGTGGCCAGAGGTGCTGGTGGACGTCTGCGAGCAAGGCTCACCCTTCTGTCGTGCGGTCTGCGGTCTGCGGTCTGCGGTCTGCGGTCTGCGGTCTGCGGTCTGCGGTCTGCGGTCTGCCGGACGGTCGGACGGTCGGACGGTCGGTCTGTCGAGCGGTCCGCTCCGCGCCTGTTAAGCGATTAAGTGATGCGCTTCAGTGAAACGCTTAACGAGGGTGTGTGTCAACGCCGGATGCCGGGACGCGGTCCGGCGTGGGCCGCGGGCGGGCCCGGCAGGGGCTCGTGACGGGCCCGGAACGGGCGTCACCGGTGTGCCCATTGGCACGGCGGGCTGTCGGACGCGGCCGGTAGGCTTCCCGTCATGGCCAGGCCGAGCAAGCGCACCACCCTCCGCGAGGTGGCAGAGGCCACCGGCCTCTCCACTGCCGCCGTCTCGTACGCGCTGCGCGGCAAGCAGGTCTCCAAGGAGACCGAGGAGCGGGTCCGCAAGGCCGCCGCCGAGCTGGGGTATGAGGCGGACCCGATCGCCCGCGCCCTCGCCAGCGGCCGCACGAGCATGGTCGGCGTCCTCGCGGGCGACCTCCAGGACCTCTGGCAGCAGCAGCTGATGGCGGCGATAGGGCGCGAACTGCTCGCGGGGGACCGCTATGCGCTGATCCTCGACGCGGGCGGCGACCCCGCGCGGGAGCTGGTCCTCGCCAAGCAGCTCCGCGACCAGCGGGTGGACGGTCTGCTCGTCTCGCCCGTCGACCCCTCGGCCGAGGGCTGGGCGAAGATCGCCGACGCGGTGCCGGTGGTCTCCATCGGTGACTCCCTCCAGCAGGCCAGGACGGCGGGGGAGGTGCTCTTCGACAACCGCGCGGGGATCGACGCGGTGCTCACGTATCTGGCGCGGCTCGGCCACCGCCGGGTGACGGTGCTGACCCCGACGGGCCCCAGCACCCCCGACCGCCCGGCCGACGTCTATGTGCGCGAGGCCGCCGACCGGCTCGGCCTCGATGTCGAAGTGGTGCCGTGCGCACAGGAGTTGGGGGAGGCGACCGGGGTCGCGCGCGGGGTGGTGGGCGGCCGCTCCACCGCGGTCTTCTGCTTCTCGGACTCGATCGCTTACGGCGTGTACGCGGCGGCCGCCGAAGCGGGCCTCGCGATCGGCCGGGATCTGTCGGTGGTCGGCTTCGACGACCACCCGGTCTCCCGGGTCCTGACGCCCCCGCTGACGACGCTGGACTGGGGCCTCGCGGAGATCGCGGCGGAGGCGGCGCGGCTGGCGGTGGCGGCGATCGAGGGGCGGCGGGTGCGGCGCAAGCGGATCCTGTGTGCGCCGCGGCTGGTGGAGCGCGGGTCGGCTGCGGGGGCGCTCCCGTCGGGCCCGGCTTGACGGTGGCGTTAAGCGCCGGCCGGGCTTGACGGTGGCGTCAAGCGCCGGCCGGGCTTGATGGTGGCGTCAAGCGCCGGCCGGGCTTGATGGTGGCCACAAGCGCCGACCCGGCTGACGGTGGCCTCAAGCGCCGGCCGGGCTCGACGGTGGCGTCAAGTGCCGGCCGGGCTCGACGGTGCCCTCAAGCGCCGGCCCGGCTCGAAAACCAAGCCCGTCCGGCGCTTGAGGACCGGGGGCCCGGGGACAGCGCCCCCGAGCAGAAGCAGCCCCCGTTACGCCATCAGCCTGTGCTGCTTCAGCCACGCGTCCGCGACCCGGTCCGGGTCCTTCTTGTCCTTGTCGACCAGCCGGTTCAGCTTCGTCAGCTCGTCCGTCGTCAGCGTGTTGCCCAGCAGGGCCAGTGCCTTGCGGACCTTGCCGTCCGCCTTGCGGGCGGCGATCAGCGGGACGATGTGCTGCGCGGGCACCAGGTGCTTCGGGTCCTCCAGGACGACCCACTTGTTCGCCGCGACATCCACGTCCGTGGTGAAGACGTTGGCGACGTCCACATCGCCCTTCTTCAGCGCGCCCTTGACCAGCGGCCCCGACGAGTCCAGCGCCTTGAACTCCTTGAACTCCACGCCGTACTGGTCCTTGAGGCCGACCACCCCCACGACCCGCTTCTTCATCTCGGCCGCAGCCCCGAACACCAGCTTCCCGTTGGCCTTCTTCAGATCGGCGAGGGTCTTCAGCCCGTACTTGTCGGCCGTCTCACGCGTCACCGCGAAGCTGTCGCGGTCCTCGGCCGCCGCGTACGGCAGGACCTCCAGGCTCGCGGGCAGCACGGCGGCCAGCGCGTTCTGCATCGCGCCCGCCTCCGTCTCGGTGGCCTTCTTGTCCAGATAGAGCAGCAGACTGCCCTGGTACTCAGGGAGCAGATCGATGTCGCCCCCCTTCAGCGCGGGGACGATGATCTCGCGGGAGCCCAGGTTCGGTTTGACCGTGGACTTGATGCCCGCGGACTTGAGCACCCCCGCGTAGAGGTAGCCGAGTATCTGGTTCTCGGTGAAGTTGGCGGTGCCGATGACCAGCCCGCCCGAGCTGCTCCCGGCGTCGCCGCCCGAGCTGTCCCCGTTGAGGGAGGTGATGCCGGACGAGCAGGCGGCGAGCACGGGCGCGGAAGCGCCGGCCAGCAGGGCGGTGAGTGCGGTACGTCGGTTCATCTCGGTCTCCAGGAAGTCAGCGGGCGGTGTCGGGTCGGCCGCGCAGCAGCAGCCGCTGCACCCCGCCCAGGGCGAGGTCGGCGAGGACGGCCAGGACGGCGACGAGCACCGCGCCGCCGAGCACCTGCACCAGATCGCGCTGGGCGAGCCCGTCGAATACGTACCGGCCCAGGCCGCCGAAGCTGACGTAGGCGGCGATGGTGGCGGTGGCCACGACCTGCACGGTCGCCAGCCGGATGCCGGTCATGATCAGGGGCAGCGCGAGCGGGAGTTCGACCTGCCAGAGGACCTGGTGGCCGCGGAGCCCCACGCCCTTCGCCGCGTCCTTGACCTCCGGGTCGACGGCGGCCATGCCCGCGTACGTATTGGTGATGATCACCGGTACGGCGAGGGCGACCAGTGAGATGTACACCGGCCAGATCGAGAGCCCGCCCGCGAGGAAGACCAGGGTCACCAGGCCGACGGTGGGCAGCGCGCGGCCGAACGACGCCAGGTTGACCGCGATGAAGGCGCCGCGCCCGGTGTGGCCGATCAGCATGCCGATGGGCAGCGCGATGACGGCCGCGATGACCGTGGCGAGCAGCGAGTACTGGAGGTGCTCGACCAGCCGGTGCGCGATGCCTTCGTCGCCGGACCACTGGGCGGAGCTGGTCAGCCAGGACGTGAGGTTCTTGAGGAGTTCCAGCATGGGTCAGGCGCCCCTCTTCATGGAATGGCGCTGCCTGGTCCAGGGCGTGCACAGCCACTGGACGGTGACGAGCAGCGCGTCCGCGACCAGCGCGAGCAGCAGGGTCAGGATCACACCGGCGATGACCGGGGTGGGGTAGTTGCGCTGGAAGCCGTCGGTGAAGAGCTGGCCGAGGCCGCCGTACCCGATGTAGCTGGCGACGCTCACCAGCGAGATCGACATCACGGTGGAGACCCGGATCCCGGCCATGATCACCGGGAGCGCCAGCGGCAGTTCCACGGTGAGCAGGGTGCGCAGCGGCCTGGTGCCCATGGCGGTGGACGCCTCGCGCACCCTGGCGGGCACCGCGTCCAGGCCCTCGACGGTGTTCCGTACGAGTACGACCAGCGTGTACGCGGTCAGTCCGGTGATCGCCGTGGTCCTGGTGAGCCCGGTGATGGGCAGCAGCAGGACGAAGAAGGCCAGCGAGGGGATCGTGTAGAGGATGTTCGAGAGGCCGAGTACGAAGCCGCGCAGCGCCCGTATCCGGTGGGCGATGACCGCCAGCGGGAGCGCGATCAGCAGGCCGATGAGGACGGCGGGCACCGCGGTGGAGAGATGGTCGGCGGTGAGGTGGGCCATCTCACCGGTGTGGTCGGGGAACCAGCCCCAGTCGATGGTCATGCGGTGGTGCCGGTCTTCGTGGCGTCGGTCTTCGTGGTCCCGGTCTGTGTGGCGCCGGTCTGCGCGGGGGCTTCGCCGGCTCCGGCGCTCGTGTGGGCCTCGCCCGCACGGTCGTGGATGGCGTCGCGTGAGGTGACGCCGGTCAGTGCGCCGTCGGCGTCCACCCGGGCCACGAGCCCGGCCGGGGACGAGACGGACTCGTTGAGCGCCGAGAGCAGCGAGTCGGTGTCGCGCAGCGCCCGGACGGGCAGCAGCGGGGCGTCGCCCGCGGTCCCGGCCGCCGGGGCCGCGTCCGCGTCGAGCCAGCCGAGCGGCCTGTTGTCGGCCGATGTCACCAGCTGCCAGCGGCCGGTCCGCTTCGCCGCGGTTATTCGCTCGTCGGCGCGGACGACGGGCGCGGAGGTCTGGGGTATCCCGGCGAGCGTGGAGAGCGACAGGAGCTTCAGCCCGCGCTCGGCGCCCAGGAAGTCCGCCACGAAGTCGTCGGCGGGCCGGGCGAGCAGCTCGGCGGGCTCGGCGCACTGGACGAGATGGCCGCCGGTACGGAAGACCGCGATGCGGTCGCCGAGCCGGACGGCCTCGTCTATGTCGTGGGTGACGAAGACGATGGTCTTGTTGAGGTCCTTCTGCAGCCGCAGCAGCTCGTCCTGGAGCTGGGTGCGGACCACCGGGTCCACCGCGCCGAACGGCTCGTCCATGAGCAGCACCGGCGGGTCGGCCGCGAGCGCGCGGGCCACGCCGACGCGCTGCTGCTGCCCGCCGGAGAGCTGGTGCGGGTAGCGCTTGCCGGTGTCGGCGGTCAGCCCGACCGTCTCCAGCAGCTCCGCCGCGCGGGCGCGGGACTTCTTGCGGCCCCAGCCGAGCAGCAGCGGGACGGTGGCCACGTTGTCCAGGATCGTCCGGTGCGGGAACAGCCCGGACTGCTGGATGACGTAGCCGATGCCGCGCCGCAGCTCGGCGGCGTCCGCCTCCAGGATGTCCTTGTCCGCGAGGCGGATGGTCCCCGACGACGGGTCGACCATGCGGTTGATCATGCGGAGGGTGGTGGTCTTGCCGCACCCGGACGAGCCGACCAGGACCGTGATCTGTCCTTCGGGCATGTCCAGGTTGAGGTCGTGGACCGCTGTGGTGCCGTTCGGGAAGCGTTTGTGCACGGAGTCGAATTTGATCATCGGTCATCCCTTGCCCGGCTGCATATGGTCATGCAGAGTTCTTGGTGTCTGAATAATTTGTCAATGGGCTGCGCTAAAACACTGATGACGTAGGTCCAGCAGGCAAGACCGAATGTCGGAATAAGGAGGCGTTCGCGCATGATGCCGTACCGCACGGTGGATACCCAGACCGGCATCGTGGTCCTCGACGGTGAGTCCCTTCCGGTCGCCGATGTGGTCCGGCTCGCCCGCGGCACGGCCAGGCCCGTACCCGGGACCGAGGCGATGAAGCGTACTGAACAGTCGTGGGACGCGGCACGTGAGCTCGCCGCGTCGGGCCGGGTGTACGGCCGCTCCACGGGTGTCGGCGCCAACCGTAACGAGTCGGTGCCGTCCGGCGCAGCCGCCGACCACGGACTGCGGCTGCTGCGCTCGCACGCCGGGGCCATCGGGGATCCGCTGCCGGGCCACGAGGTCAGGGCCATGCTCGCCGTACGCGCCAACCAGCTGCTCGCCGGCGGGGCCGGACTGCGGCCCACCGTCGTCACCGCGCTCTGCGAAGCCCTGGAGTCCGGCGCCCACCCCGTGGTCAACGCGTTCGGCTCGGTCGGGACCGGCGACATCGCGGCCCTCGCCCAGATGGGCCTCGCCCTGGCCGGCGAGCACCCCTGGCAGGGCGGCCCGCCGCCCGCGGCGCTGCGCCTCGACAACAACGACGCCCTCGCCCTGATCAGCAGCAACGCCCTCACCCTCGGCCAGGCCGCCCTCGCGCTCGACGAACTGCGCGGCCTGGTCGACGCCACACAGATGGTGGCCGCGCTGTCGCTGCTCGCCGTGGACGGCTCGTTCGAGGCGTACGCGGAGCCGGTGCACGCGGCCCGCCCGCACCCCGGTTCGTACGCCGTCGCAGCCCGCAGCCGCCGCTTGCTCGGCGCACCCGAGCGGCCCACCCCGCCGCTGGGCCGCATCCAGGACCCGTACGGCTTCCGCTGTGTCCCGCAGATCCACGGACCCGCACAGGACGCGGCCGACCTGCTGGAGCGCACCATCGCCGTCGAGATCAACGCGGCGGCCGAGAACCCGCTGATCCGCGCGGACACTGCGCTCAATCAAAGCCCGGCCGCCTACCACCACGGCGGCTTCTACATGGCCCAACTCGCCCTGGCGCTCGACCATTTCAGGCTGGCCCTCACGCAGACCGCCCGGCTCTCCACCTCCCGGCTCTCCGCGCTGAACGAGCCCGGGTTCACCCGGCTCAGGCCCTTCCTCGCCGACGGCGAGGCCGCGTCGTCGGGCGTGATGATCCTGGAGTACGCGGCAGGCGCGGCGCTCGGTGAGCTGAGCGCCCTGTCCGCGCCGGCCTCGCTCGGGCACGCCGTCCTCTCCCGGGGCGTCGAGGAGCAGGCCAGCTTCGCGTCGCTCGCGGCCCGGCAGGCGCTGCGGGCCGCCCGGGTCTACCGCTATGTGGTGGGCTGCGAACTGGTCGCCGTGATAAGGGCGTTGCGCCTGCGCGAGCTGCGGATCGACCCCGGTCTGCCGGTCGGCCGCGCCTTCGCCCTGGCGGACGAGGTGCTCGACCCGGACGTCGCGGACCGGCCGCTCACCGACGACGTCGAGACCGCGGCCGCGCTGCTCGACCGGTTCAATGACCTCTGAGGGGGTTCCCCGGGGCCGGAGTGCAGGGCTCTCCGGCGCGGGCGGTTCAATGAACTCTGATGTGGATGTGGAACTTGAGGGGGACGACGGCATGAGCGACAGCCCGGCCGCACGGCTGCAACAGCTCTTCGAAGGGCACCGGCTGACACCGACCCAGCGGCGCATCGCCCACTGCATGGTGCGGCAGGCCGCCGAGGCGCCCTTCCTCTCCTCCGTCGAACTGGCCGAGCTGGCCGGGGTCAGCCAGCCGTCCGTCACCCGGTTCGCGGTGGCGCTCGGCTTCGACGGCTACCCGGCGCTCCGCCGCCATCTGCGGGAGGTCGCACCGGCCGGGCGCGAGGCGGACGACGACAGCCTCAACGAGTACCAGCAGGCCGTCCACGCCGAGATGGAGAATCTGCGCCAACTCGCCGAAGTCCTGGCCGATCCCTCGCTGGTCGAGCGGGCCGGCCGGCTGCTCGCGCAGTCTCCGACCCTGCCGGTACTGGGGCTGCGCGCCGCATCGTCGCAGGCCAGGGGGTTCGCGTACTTCGCCGCCAAGGTCCACAGGGACGTCCGGCTGCTCGACGAGGGCGGCACGATGCTGGCCGACCGTATCGACGCCGCGGTACGGGCCGGGGCCACGGTGCTGCTCTGCTTCGCGCTGCCCCGCCACCCGCGTGAGGTGGTCGACGCGCTCGCGTACGCGCAGTCGGCCGGGCTGACCGTCGTGACGGTCGCCGACTCGGCCTTCGCACCGGTCGCCCGGCACAGCGACATCCTGGTACCGGCCGCCGTCGGCACCGGCCTGGCCTTCGACACGGTGTGCGGGCCGATGCTGCTGGGGCGGGTACTCCTGGAGGCGATGTGCGACGACCTGCCGGAGGCACAGTCGCGCCTGGAGGAGTTCGACACACGGGCGGCGGCGCGGGGGCTGTTCGTGGAGTAGCGGGGGCTGTTCGTGGAGCAGCAGGGTCTGTTCGTGGAGCAGGGGAGTAGGGGAGCAGGGGACGCACCGGAGCGCGGGGCGGGGCTGCGGGCCCGGCGCTCTGCGGCTTCTCACGGCGTACTCAGAAACCGTCGCTAATCTCCGCTCGGTCCGGAGCAGGCGTGCGGAAGGAGTACGGACGTGGGGCGCGGCAGAGCGCAGACGCAGACGCGGGGACAGGCGCAGACGCGGCGGCGGGCGCAGGATCAGGCACAGGGGCGGACACAGGATCAGGACCGGCGGTCGGGGCGGCCCGGCCGGCCGGGGAAGGGCCGGCCGCGGACCGTGGCGCGGGTCGCGGTGCTGGTACGCGCCGGGGCCGCGCCGCTGTGGTGGCTGGGGCTGGTGGCCGCGGCGGCCGGGGCGCTGCTCCCAGGGCTGACCGGGCGCAGGATCGGCCTCCTGGCCGGGGCGGCGCTCGCACTGTTCACCTGCGCGGTGGTCGCCCTGGTCCGTGGCCGCCGCTTCGTCCATCTGTCGAAGTCGCCCTCGCGGGCGGGCCGGTCGGACTTCCTCCAGGACCGCGCCGTGACCGTACGGAACTGGCGGCGCGCCCACCGCTGGTGGCTGCTCGTGGCCTTCGTCGCGGCGCTCGGCTCGTCGTTCGCCCTCCCGGCCGCCGGCGGGCTGACGCTCGCCGGAGCGGGCGCCGGGCTCTGGCTCAAGGCGGTACGGCTCGGCCGCCGCGAACGCGCGGACGACGTCCTCTTCTGGGTCCGTACCGACTGGATCGCGCGGGGCCCCGCGGGGAAGCCGGTCAAGGGCTACAGCTCGACGGGCGTCCTCGCGGGCGACGCCGCACCCGGCGGGGCACGGCGCCGCTGACGCGGCCGGCTCACACCTCCAGATCGGCTTCGATCTTCTTCAGCTGGTGACGGGCCATCGCGAGGTTCGACCGGGACTTGTCCAGCGCCAGATAGAGGAACAGGCCGTTGTTCCCGCGCCCCTTGAGCAGCCGGATCAGGTGGTACTGCCCGCCCAGTGTGATCAGGATGTCCTCGATCTCGTCCTTGAGCCCGAGGTGTTCCATGGTCCGCACCTTGGCACGCACCACATCCGTGTTCCCGGCGGCGGCCACGGCCAGATCGAGGTCCTTGCCGCCGCCGAGCGTGCCGAGGGCCATGCCGCTGGTGTAGTCGACGAGGGCCACGCCGATGGTGCCCTCGATCGAGCTCATCGCGTCCTTGAGTGCGGTTTCGGTGTTCGCCATGGGAGGCGCACTTCCTTTCTTCCTGTGGGTGGCGGAACGGGTCGTTCGCGGTGTCGTACGGGTACGGGTACGGGAGGGAGGCTTGCCGGTCATGGGCTCTCCGCTCGTGGGCTCTGCGGCCGTGGGCTCTCCGTCCGGTCGAGGGCGCCGTCGACCAGCTCACCGATCCGGGTGCTCGACCTGCGGGCCTCCAGATGCAGCCGGCCCACGTTGATACGGGGCTGGGCGAGCAGGGTGAGCACGGCGGACGGGCCTGCCGCGTACGTCGCCACATAGCCGTGCTCGCCGCGGACCAGCAGCTCACGGAAGGCGCCCTGGCCCGTCGTCTCGGTCAGCCGCTGTGCGACGCCGAGCGCCGCAGCGGTGAGCGCGGCGACGGACTCGCCCTCGGCCGACGTGGTGTCCTGCGCCAGCACGAGACCGTCGGCGCTGGCCGCGAGCGCTCCGCTGATCAGGGGCACCCGGGCTCTCAGCCGGCGCAGCTCGTCCAGCACTTCGGCCTCCGCGGACATCAGTTGTCTCCTCTCGGCGCGCTGCCGCAGAGCGCGGATCACAGCGTGGCCTCCAATGCGTCGCGCAGCCGGCGGAGCAGGGCGACATCCGGGTCGGGCGACACACCGGCGACCGCGTCGGCGAACCGGGCTGGCACCGCGGACGTCCGCGGTGCGGGCGCGCGCGGGGTCTCGACGGCACCGGCGGCTGCCAGCCTGCGGACGTCGACGAGGGTGTGGAAGGCCGGGCGGCCCAGCGCCCGTGCGATGCCGGGCGGGGTACGGACCCCGTCCGCCAGGTCGAGCACGGCGCGCTGGCGCGGGGTGACCGGGGTGTCGGGGTGGCTCGGGGCCCGTACGACCGGGGCGGTGTCGATGTCCGGGTACGGCCAGAGCCGGTCGAGCAGTTCCCGGCGGCGGGCGGCCTCCCGCCCCACGGCGTCGGCCGGTACCGGGTGCACGGGGCCGATCCAGTGGGCGACGCCGTAGCGGAAGCGGGTGGGGCCGCTGCTGGGGGCGAGTGCGAAGTACGCCGCGTCGTGCAGGGCGCCGAGATGGCAGATCTCCAGCTCACCGTCCGCGACCTGGCCGCTCTCGACCAGGAACCGGCCGACCCGGCCGTGGGCCCCGGCCCGGTCCAGGGCCTGCCGCCACCCTTCGGGGCGCAGCAGCCCCGATGTGGTCAGCAGGACGTCTATGCCGGGGGCGGCCGGGCTCTCGGCGTGCACCACCTGCCCGTCGACCAGATAGAGGGTGCCGCGGTCCCGCAGCAGCGCGCCGGTGGCGCGTTCGCCCGCGAGCCGGACGAGCATCGGCGAGACGCCGGGAGGTCCGGCCGGGGGTCTGGGACCGCCCGCGGCGGTCATCACAGCACCAGTCGCTCGGCCAGGTCCCGCAGCCGTAATCGGGCGAGCGCCAGATTTCCCTCGTCGCGGTCGAGCCAGAGGTGCAGGAAGACGCTGCTGTCGAAGGTCGTCTCGACGAAGCGCAGGATGTGGTAGCCGGTGCGGTTGGTGACGATGACGTCCTCGACCGGAAGGCCCGCTGGTGCGGCGGGAGTTGCGACGGCGGGAGCCGATGCGCCGGGTGGTTCGTCGCCGCCGGCCGGTACGTCCGCCGCTACGTTCGCCGGCCCGTCCGCCGGTACGTCCGCCGCAGTGGTGGTGGGGTCCGGGGCGAATGCCTGGTGCTCCGCGGCCATCCGGGCCAGCTCCGCGGTCTCGGCCGCGGTCGCCTCGTGGTCGTTGTTCGGCGACTCGCCGATGGTGCCGAGTGCGAGCCCGCTGGTCCAGTCGACCACGGCGGCACCGCGGGAGCCGGGCAGCCGCATGGCTTCCAGCAGACACTCGTCGATTCCGGGCACGCGGAACTCCCCTCCCAGCGTGGTGCGCGTGGCCGCGGGGGCGGCCGTGCGGCAGTGACGGCCAAGTTACGCAACGTTCAGCCCCCTGAGGGGAGTTCTGGCATTTTCCAGCGGAACATGCCCGGCGGGATTAGAGTCCGCGCCCCCTTTCCGGAGGCCGGGTGATCCAGCCGTCCCGGGGGTGCGCGATCCAGCCATTCCGGTCCCCGGGGCGAGGCGGGGTGCCCGAGCGTATTGACTAGCTCTATTCAGAGCGTCAGGATGTGAATAGTTCATGCAATAGTGTGGGATCGAGGAGGCAACCATGTCAGGACCCCGGCCGGTACGGGCACCGCGCGGTACGGAGCTGAGCGCCCTGGGATGGCAGCAGGAGGCCGCCCTGCGCATGCTCCAGAACAACCTGGACCCGGAGGTCGCCGAGCACCCCGACAAGCTCGTCGTCTACGGCGGCACCGGCAAGGCGGCCCGCGACTGGCGCTCCTTCGACGCCATGGTGCGCACCCTGCAGACCCTCAAGCAGGACGAGACGATGCTCGTCCAGTCCGGGCGCCCGGTCGGCGTGATGCAGACCCACGAGTGGGCACCGCGGGTGCTGATCGCCAACTCCAACCTGGTGGGCGACTGGGCCAACTGGGAGGAGTTCCGGCGGCTCGAAGCACTCGGGCTCACCATGTACGGCCAGATGACGGCCGGCTCCTGGATCTACATCGGCACCCAGGGCATCCTCCAGGGCACCTACGAGACCTTCGCCGCCGTCGCGGCCAAGCGCTTCAACGGCACGCTCGCCGGGACCATCACGCTCACCGCGGGACTCGGCGGCATGGGCGGCGCCCAGCCGCTCGCCGTGACGATGAACGACGGCGTCGCGATCTGCATCGACGTCGACCCGCGCGCCATCGAGCGCCGTATCGAGCACCGCTTCCTGGACGTCCGGGCGAACTCGCTGGAGCACGCGCTCCAGCTCGCCGTCGAGGCACGCGACGCCCGTAAGCCGCTCTCCATCGGCCTCCTGGGCAACGCAGCTGAGCTGCTGCCCCGGATGCTCGCCGAAGGCGCGCCGGTCGACATCGTGACGGACCAGACCTCCGCCCACGACCCGCTCGCCTACCTCCCGGTCGGCGTCGACTTCGACGACATGGCCGCGTACGCCGCCGAGAAGCCCGCCGACTTCACCCAGCGCGCCCGTGAGTCGATGGCCCGGCACGTCGAGGCGATGGTCGGCTTCATGGACGCCGGAGCCGAGGTCTTCGACTACGGCAACTCCATCCGCGGTGAGGCCCAGCTGGCCGGATACGCCCGGGCGTTCGACTTCCCCGGCTTCGTGCCCGCCTATATCCGCCCGCTCTTCTGCGAGGGCAAGGGCCCGTTCCGCTGGGCCGCGCTCTCCGGCGAAGCCTCGGACATCCACAAGACCGACAAGGCGCTCCTGGAGCTCTTCCCCGAGAACGAGTCGCTGCACCGCTGGATCAAGATGGCCGGTGAGCGCGTCCACTTCCAGGGCCTGCCCGCCCGCATCTGCTGGCTCGGCCAGGGCGAGCGCGACAAGGCCGGTGCCCGCTTCAACGACATGGTCGCCGACGGCACCCTCGCCGCCCCGCTGGCCATCGGCCGCGACCACCTCGACTGCGGCTCCGTCGCCTCTCCGTACCGCGAGACCGAGGCCATGCTCGACGGCTCCGACGCCATCGCCGACTGGCCGCTGCTCAACGCCATGGTCAACGTCGCCTCCGGTGCCTCCTGGGTCTCCATCCACCACGGCGGCGGGGTCGGCATGGGCCGCTCCATCCACGCCGGACAGGTCTCGGTCGCCGACGGCACCGCACTCGCGGGCGAGAAGATCCGCCGGGTGCTCACCAACGACCCGGGCATGGGCGTCATCCGCCACGTCGACGCCGGATACGACATCGCCGAGCGGGTGGCCGACGAGCGCGGCGTCCGGGTGCCGATGCGCGAGGGCGGGCAGCAGTGACCTCCTCGTTCCACGAGATGTGGGCGGAGCTGCTGCCCATCGGCCGCAGCTCCGACTCCGGCGGGTACCGCAGGTACGCCTGGACCGCTGCCGACGCCGACTGCCGCGCCTGGTTCAAGGACCAGGCGCTGGCCCGCGGCCTCAGCTACGAACTCGACCGCAACGGCAACCAGTGGGCCTGGCTCGGCGACCCGCTGGGCACCGACGCCGTCGTCACCGGCTCGCACCTGGACTCCGTACCGGACGGCGGCGCCTTCGACGGCCCCCTCGGTGTGGTCTCCTCCTTCGCGGCGCTGGACGAACTCCGCAGCAGGGGAGCCGAGTTCACCAGGCCGCTGGCGATCAGCAACTTCGGTGACGAGGAAGGCGCACGCTTCGGGCTCGCCTGCGTCGGCTCCCGGCTCACCGCGGGGCAGCTCACCGTCGACCGGGCCCACCAGCTGAAGGACGGCGCGGGTGTCTCGCTGCCCGACGCCATGGAGCAGGCCGGGTACGACCCGGCGGCCATCGGCGCCGACCCGCAGCGGCTCGCCCGTATCGGGGCCTTCGTCGAGCTCCATGTGGAGCAGGGGCGCGCCCTCGACCTCAGCGGCGCCCCGGTCGGTATCGCCTCCGCGATCTGGCCGCACGGCCGCTGGCGGTACGACTTCCACGGCGAGGCCAACCACGCGGGCACGACCCGTCTGGTGGACCGCCGCGACCCGATGCTGACGTACGCCGAGACGGTCATCGCCGCCCGCCGCCAGGCGGAACTCGCGGGCGCCGTGGCCACCTTCGGCAAGGTCTCCGTCGAGCCGAACGGTGTCAATGCGATCCCCTCCCTGGTGCGCGGCTGGCTCGACTCGCGCGCCGCCGACCAGTCCACCCTGGACACGGTCATCGCCGGTATCGAGCAGGCGGCCAGGGAACGGGGCGAGCGGGACGGCGTGGACGTACGCGTCACCCGGGAGTCCTTCACCCCCGTCGTCGAGTTCGAGCACGCCCTGCGTGACGAGCTCGCCAAGATCCTCGGCGGTGACGGCAGTACGGTGCCCGTTCTCGGAACGGGCGCGGGACACGACGCCGGGATCCTCTCCGCGTCCGTCCCGACCGCCATGCTGTTCGTACGCAACCCCACGGGTGTCTCGCACTCACCGGCGGAGACCGCCGGTGAGGACGACTGCCTGGCCGGGGTGACCGCACTCGCCGATGTACTGGAGGGCCTGGCGTGCAGGTGACGTACTGGCTGGAGCACGCCTGGCTCGGCACACATGTCGAGCCGGGCGTCGTCCTGGAGACCGACCAGGGCCGGATCACAGCCGTCCGCAAGGAGGTACCGGCGCCGCCGCCCGGTGCGACCGCCCTGCGCGGCCTGACCCTCCCCGGCCTGGCGAACGCCCACAGCCACGCCTTCCACCGCGCCCTGCGGTCCGCGGCCCAGGTCGGCTCCGGCACCTTCTGGACCTGGCGCGACGTGATGTACGGCGTGGCCTGCCGGCTGACCCCGGACACCTACCACGCGCTCGCCCGCGCCGTGTACGCCGAGATGGCGATGGCCGGGATCACCGTGGTCGGCGAATTCCACTATGTGCACCACACGCCGGGCGGCGCCCCCTACGACGACCCGAACGCGATGGGCGAGGCACTGATCGCCGCTGCGGCCGACGCGGGCGTCCGCATCACACTCCTCGACACCGCCTACCTGGCGTCCGGGATGATCGACAAATACCGCAGCGCGGAGCCCGAGAAGCACCAGCGGCGTTTCTCCGACGGCTCGGCGCAGAGCTGGGCCGAGCGGGCCTCCCTGCTCAAGGACCGCGACCACGCAAGGATCGGCGCGGCCGTCCACTCCGTACGCGCCGTCCCGGCCAACCAGCTCGCCACCGTCGCCGCCTGGGCCGAGGAACGGCAGGCCCCGCTGCACGTCCACCTCTCGGAGCAGACCGCCGAGAACGAATCCTGTCTGGCGGCGCACGGCTGTACCCCCACCCGGCTGCTCGCCGACCACGGAGTGCTCGGCCCCCGCACCGTCGGCGTCCACAACACCCATCTCACCGACGAGGACATCAGTCTGCTGGGCTCCTCGGAGACCGGCACCTGTATGTGCCCCACCACCGAACGCGACCTCGCCGACGGCATCGGCCCCGCCGTCCGGCTGCAGCACGCGGGCAGCCCGCTCTCCCTGGGCAGCGACAGCCATGCCGTGATCGACATCCTCGAAGAGGCGCGCGCCATGGAGCTCGACGAACGGCTGCGCTCGCGCACCCGTGGCCACTGGACGGCGGCGGCCCTGCTGCGCGCGGCCACCGCGGACGGCTACAACGCGCTCGGCTGGTCCGACGGCGGTGCCATCGAGACCGGCGCGCTCGCCGACCTCACGACGATCGCGCTCGACACGGTCAGAACAGCGGGCCCCGTACCGCACCTCGGAGCGGAGACCGCCGTATTCGCCGGCTCCGCGGCCGACGTACGCCACACGGTCGTGGGCGGCCGCCATGTCGTACGCGACGGAGTCCACGCCCTGGTGCCGGACGTCCCGCACGCGCTGGCCGAGTCCATCGCGGCGCTGCGCCCCTGACCCCGAACCCGTATCCGGAGGAGCACAACGCGATGACGAACCCCGCCACCGCCCTCACCCACATCGGCAGTCTGGTCACCAACGACCCCTCCCTCGGGGACGGATCCCCGCTCGGTCTGATCCAGGACGCGGCGCTCGTCATCGACGGCGACCGCATTGCCTGGGTCGGTGAATCCAGCAAAGCACCCGCCACTGACAACGCGGTCGACGCGGGCGGCCGGGCGGTGATCCCGGGGTTCGTCGACTCGCACTCCCACCTGGTCTTCGCGGGCGACCGGACGGCCGAGTTCAACGCGCGCATGTCGGGCCGCAGTTACTCGGCGGGCGGTATCCGCACCACGGTCGCCGCCACCCGCACGGCCACCGACGAGCAGCTCTCGGCGAACGTCGCGGCGTACCTCCACGAGGCGCTCCGCCAGGGCACCACGACCCTGGAGACGAAGTCCGGCTACGGCCTGACCGTCGAGGACGAGGCGCGGGCCCTGCGGGTCGCGGCCCGCCACACCGACGAGGTCACCTACCTGGGCGCGCACATCGTGGCGCCCGAGTACGCCGACGACCCGGCCGGATACGTCGGTCTGGTCACCGGTCCGATGCTGGACGCCTGCGCCCCGCACGCCCGCTGGGTCGACGTGTTCTGCGAGAAGGGCGCCTTCGACGGCGACCAGGCCCGCGCGATCCTCACCGCCGGCATGGCCAGGGGCCTGCACCCGCGCGTCCACGCCAACCAGCTCAGCTACGGCCCGGGGGTCCAGCTCGCCGTCGAGCTGGACGCCGCGTCGGCCGACCACTGCACCCATCTCACCGACGAGGACGTCACGGCGCTGGCCGACGGCGACACCGTCGCCACGCTGCTGCCCGGCGCCGAGTTCTCCACCCGCGCCGCCTGGCCGGACGCCCGCCGTCTCCTGGACGCCGGAGCGACCGTCGCGCTCTCCACGGACTGCAACCCGGGCTCGTCGTTCACGTCCTCCATGCCGTTCTGTATCGCCCTGGCGGTACGTGACATGGGGATGACCCCGGACGAGGCGCTCTGGGCGGCCACAGCGGGCGGCGCGCGGGCCCTGCGCCGTACGGACATCGGCCGGCTCGTACCGGGCGCCAGGGCCGACCTGACCCTGCTCGACGCCCCTTCCCACGTCCACCTCGCCTACCGGCCGGGCGTACCCCTGGTCTCGGGCGTGTGGCAGCGCGGAGCCCGGGTGGTCTGAACCCGTCGTCCGTGAGCCCCGGCCGCACGCGGCGGCCGGGGCTCACGCATGCGCGCCCGCGTGCGGGTGCCGGACGCGGAAGAGCCGGTCCCGACGAGCGGGACCGGCTCTTCCGCCGAGGCGCTGTCCGGCCGGTGTGCCGGACGTACGCTCCTCGCGGCGGCGCTTCACTGCTCCAGGGTCAGCCCCTTGCGCAGCTTCACCAGGGTGCGCGACAGCAGCCGCGACACATGCATCTGCGAGATACCCAGCTCGTCGCCGATCTCCGACTGCGTCATGTTGGCGACGAAGCGCAGCGACAGGATCTGCCGGTCGCGCGCGGGGAGCCCGGCTATGAGGGGCTTGAGCGACTCGATGTACTCGACGCCTTCGAGGTCGTGGTCCTCGTAGCCGATCCGGTCGGCCAGCGCGCCCTCGGACTCGTCCTCCTCGGGCTGGGCGTCGAGCGAGCTCGCGGTGTACGCGTTGCTCGCCGCCATGCCCTCGACGACCTCTTCCTTGGTCAGGTCGAGGCGCGCGGCGAGCTCCGCCACGGTCGGGGCGCGGTCGAGCTGCTGAGCGAGCTCGTCGCCCGCCTTGGCGAGGTCGAGGCGGAGCTCCTGGAGACGCCGCGGCACCCGCACCGACCAGGACGTGTCGCGGAAGAACCGCTTGATCTCGCCGATGATCGTCGGCATCGCGAACGTGGGGAATTCCACGCCCCTGCTGAGCTCGAAGCGGTCTATCGCCTTGATCAGGCCGATCGTGCCGACCTGGATGATGTCTTCCATCGGTTCGCTGCGCGAGCGGAACCGGGAGGCGGCGAACTTGACCAGGGCCAGGTTGAGCTCGACGAGCGTGTTGCGGACATACGCGTACTCGTGCGTTCCCTCTTCGAGGGACTCCAGCCGCGAGAACAGCGTCTTCGACAGTGCCCTGGCGTCCAGCGGACCCACTTCGCCGTACGGCGGGATCTCAGGAAAATCCTCGATCCCGGACTCGATCGGGTCGGACGGGGTAGGACGTGCAGTCGACGTATCGCTGCGGGATTCGTCGAGCTGGGGTGACATGGTGTCCTCCATGGTTCTCGGCATATGGCTGCCGATGCCTGTGTTCAGCGGTGTAGCGGCGCCTCCAAAGCCGGCCATGTTCGAATGTTGTCGCTACTACCCCTATCGGCTCGGGATGCACAAGCGCAAGTGTTAAATGTCCGTATTATTACGGTTCGTTGGGGTTGTTCGGCTACCGGTCGGCGTGCGGAAGGCGTAGTCTTCGTCGCACGTCAGCGACATCTCCAACACGGCGAAGAGGGACGGACATGGACCGCGGGACGGTCGGCAGCACGAACCGGGGCCGGCTTCGGGTCGAAGTCAGGTCCGCGGGCCCGAGCGAGGTCGTGACTCCGGCGGGTGAGCTGGATCACCACACGGCCGGATTGCTGAGTGAGCCGCTGGACAAGGCGCTGGAGCAGGGCCGGTCGAGGCTGGTCATCGACTGCTCCCAGCTGGAGTTCTGCGACTCGACGGGGCTGAATGTGCTCCTCGGGGCCCGCCTCAAGGCGGAGGCCGCCGGGGGAGGGGTTCATCTGGCCGGGATGCTTCCCGTGGTGGCCAGGGTGTTCGAGATCACAGGTGCCGAGGCGGTCTTCACCGTGCACGATTCTCTTGAAGATGCGCTGCGCGACTGATCCGCACACTCTGTAGAAAGAAATGAGTGTTGTCACCATTAAGCAGGGCAGGAGTCCCTCCGCAATCTCTGTACCGCTGACTTTTTTGAACTGGTGAATCGGTGAGGTGAAGCGCTGATGAGCACCACCCGGCAGCAGCCGCCGGGGGACCTCGGCCCCGAGCGCGACGGCGCCGGACCAGCCTTTACCGTGTCCGCCGAAGGCCGCAGTCGCACGCTCTCCCTGCTGAGCGCGAGCGGCATCGTTCCGCTGGCGCGTGATTTCACGCGCCAGGCGCTCTACGACTGGGCCTGGCTGCCCGCTGAGAGCGCCGACCGCCGTGCCGCGGCGGAGGACGTCCTGCTGGTCGTGTCCGAGCTGGTCACCAACGCGTGCCTGCACGCCGAGGGCCCCGAGGAACTCCGCGTCTCGTACGGGCAGAAGGTGCTCCGCCTCGAAGTCGTCGACCGCGGCGCGGGCCAGCCCGCACCGCGCAGCCCGCACCGGGCGGGCCGGCCCGGCGGGCACGGCATGTTCATCGTGGAGCGGCTCTGCCTCGACTGGGGCGTGGTCCGCACCCCGGGCACACCCGGCAAGATGGTCTGGGCCGAGCTGGCCGCACCGGCGTAGGGACGGCGGCGACGCCCCGTCCGCTCTCCCTCCGTACCCCTTCTCTTCCCCCTTCCCCAGAGCGCACCGATCCGGTGCGCTCTTTGTCTTCCCTCGGCAAGGGCTCCGGCGTACCTTGAGCGCCCAATCTGATGTGTCGTCAGTAACTTAGCGGCGGCATCCGGCATAAGGGGTTTCGAGGTGTCGTACCAGAAGCGGACAGCGTTTGCGCTGGCGGCGGCCGTCGCGGGCTCGGTGGTGCTGATGACCGCACCGGCAGCCCAGGCCGACGTAGTGGACGTCAACTACCAGTGCAAAACGCCGATCGGGAACAAGGGAGCCGTCTCGCCCATCGACATCAAGGGCGTCAAGAGCGGCAGCGGCTACACCCTCACCATGTCCTTCCAGAAGGGCGTCTCGTCCAGCCCGGTCGAACTGGGCAAGGGAGCCATGAAGCCCAGCGCGCTCATCAAGCTGGGCGGCGCCGAGAGCGGGACGGTCCCGGTCTCGGGCGCGACCAACTCGGCGGCCATACCCGCCAACTCACCCATCAAGATCAGCGACCTGTCGGGCACCTACACGCCCAAGAAGAGCGGCAAGGTCACCTTCACCGCGTCGACGCTGACCATCAAGGCGCTCGGTACGACCACCACCTGCACCCCGTCCAACAGCCCCAAGCCCTCACTGGAGCTGACGGTCGCCGGATCGGGCGGCGGCGGTACGAGCGGAGGCAGCGGCTCCACCGGCGGATCCGCCGGCGGCAGTACGAGCGGTGGCTCCGGTACGTCGAGCACATCGGGCGGCAGCCTGCCGAAGACCGGGCCGCTCGACTCGACGATGGCGCTCGGCACGCTCGGCGGGACCGTGCTGCTCAGCGGGGCCGCGGGGGTGCTGTGGCTGACCAGGCGGGGCCAGCGGTCCGCGTGAGACCTGCCGGAAACAGGCAGGCGGGCTGAACACCAGGGCCACAGGGCAACAGGGAGTCCTTTCATGCTCACGCGCACCATCCGTTCCGCCGTGCTCACGGCTGCCGTACTGCTCTGCTCCGCCGGACCCGCGCTCGTACCCGCGTCCGCGGCGGAGCCGGCGTCCGGCGGGCCGGGGTGGACGGCCGCGCCCGCGACCGGCGGCGGGACCAGGCCCAGCGCGGACGGCCGGCCGTACTTCTATCTGGAGGGGGCGCCGGGCACCGTCCTGGAGGACACCCTGGCGCTGACCAATCCGGGCAGGAAGGCGGTGACCGTACGGCTGCGGGGCGCCGAGGCGTACAACACGGCGTCGGGCGGGTCCGCGCTCCGCGCCGCGGACAACACCTGGATCACGCCGGCCGCCCGCACGGTGAAGGTCCCGGCGCGCACCAGCGCCCGGGTGCCCTTCAGCGTCACGGTCCCCGCCACCGCAGAACCGGGCGACCACCCGGCCGCGATCGTGGCGTCGTCCGGCGGGCACCAGGCCGGGGTACGGGTGCAGTTGCGGGTCAGCGGGCCGACACTCTCGGCGCTGACCGTGGAGGACGTCCGGGTCGACAAGGGGCCGGGGCTGATCCGCTACACACTCGTGAACCGCGGCAACACCACCCTCACCCCGCACCTCGACGTACGCGCCGACGGGCTCGTCAGCGGCGCCCACCACATCGCGGGGCGCACGCTGCCGGTGGAACTGCTGCCGGGGCGGCGCGTACAGCTCACGGAGAAGTGGCCGCATGCGCCGGCGCTCGATTCGGCGTCCGTGCACCTCGTGGTGACGGCCGGGGGCGGAGCGCGCGGGACGGGCTCCGCTTCGGCGGTGTTCGTGCCGTGGTGGCGGATGGCCGGGCTCCTGGCCCTGGTGTCGGCCGGTACGGCCGGCTGGTTCGCCGTACGGCGCAGACGCGCCCGGGGGACCGGGGCGGGACCTGACCCGCACATGAGGGACAGCGACACCGGACACAGCGGCGACACCAGGCACACCGACACCAGGCACACCGACAGCGAACCGGCGACGGCGGGAGCGGCAACGTGAAGATCGAACCCGCCCGGTGGCTGCGGGCCATCGGCAGCCGGGGAGCGGCACTGGCCTTCCTCCTCGCGCTCGTCCCCGCCCTGGCGCCGGCCCCGGCCACCGGCGCCGCCGCGGTCGCGGCCGGCAAGCCGGGCGCCACGCTCTCCCAGCAACAGGCGGGCAAGGGCGGCGACATCACCGTCAAGGGCACCGGCTGGCGCCCCGACGCGCTGCTCATGATGCTGATCTGCGGTCAGTCCAGCCCGGCCCGCGGCGTGATCGGCGGCACCAACGCCTGCGCCAACTCCGAGGGGCGCGCCGTCACCACCGACTCCAAGGGCGCCTTCAGCAAGAAGCTGCCGGTCGCCGAGCCGCCCAAACCCTGCCCGTGCGTGGTGCACATCGCCACGGTGACCGGTGAACAGGCGGCCACCGACGTCGAGTTCAAGGTCGCGGGCCATCCGGTCGCGGCGCTGCCGAAGCCGCCGCCCGGCGGCCGGCTCGCGGTGCTGTCCGGCGCCCGCCTCGAAGGGTCGAGCGGAGTGCTCACCTGGTTCGGGGCGCCGCCCGGCAGGACCGTCGTCTTCACCGTGGGCAATCTCGGCTCGACGCCGGTCAAGGACCCGCTCTTCTCCCTCGGCACCTCGCACGGCGTGTTCGCCCCGCAGTGGGAGGACCGGCAGTGGCACGGCACGATCGCACCCGGCAAGAAGGCGCGGATCAAGCTGGACGCCGAACTGACCACGGGGGCACACGGCGACTACCAGATCGCGGTCAAGTACGCGGGCAAGGTGCTGATCGAGCAGCCCTGGGGGGTGGGGCGCCCCTGGGGTGTCACGTTCTTCTGGCTGCTGCTGTGCGTGGTCGTGCCGGCCGCCGTGTTCCGTATCGGCATGGCCGTCGTCGACAAGGTCAGGCCCCGGTCCGCGCGCGGTACGGCCGGTGGCGCCGGCCGCCACCGGAACGCGCTGCTGCCAGGACTCGCCGTGCGCATGCCCTCGCTCCGCAGGCCCGAGCGGGCGGCGCCGCCCGCCGACGGGCCGCAGCCCCCGACGGCCACGGCTCTGCCGTGGTTCACCCCGGACACCGCACCGTCTGAGCACCACCCGGCCGAGAAGCACCCGACGACGAAGGGAAACTCGTGATCAGACAACGGAGGATGAGCGCGGCGGGATTGGCGCTGATGCTCGGCGGTGCGGGAATCATGCTGGCCGCGGGCCCCGCCCAGGCCGCGGACGTCTCGTACAAGACCGAGTGCATACCGCCCGCGATTTCCGGCCTGCCGGCCATCGAGGGCACGACCGAGGTGGCGATCACGGCGCCCGCCACGGCGAAGGTGGGCGACGAGGTCGACGTCGTGTGGAAGACGGTCTCGGCCGCTTCCAAGAACCCGGACATCCTCGATCTGGACGCCAACACCGTGCAGCCGACCGGCACGGTCAAGGTGGCGGGCGCGCAGACCGCGGACCTGGACATGCAGGGGCCCAGGACCAATCCGGCCATCCCCAAGGGCGCCCCCATGATCCTCTCGGACATGACGGGCAAGCTGAAGCTCACCAAGGCCGGTGACGTCACGCTGACGGCCGACAAGTACAACATCAACGTCAGCAAGCCGATCTCCACGGACACCAAGTGCTCGCCGAAGGAGACGGTGAAGTCGTCGGCCACCATCAAGGTCACGGACGGCGGCGGTACGACCACCGGCGGCACCACCACGGGGGGCACGACGGCCGGTACGACCACGGGCGGCACCACCACCGGCGGCACGACGGCCGGCACCACGACCGGGGGCACCACCACCGGCGGCACGACCGCAGGGACGACCACCGGCGGGACCACCACGGGCGGCACCAGCACCGGTGGGACCACCACGGGCGGCACCGGGGGCGCGACGGACTTCACCGGCAAGCAGGTCTCCGTCGCCTACGCCTGCAAGACGCCCATCGGCGACAAGAACGCCACATCTCCGGTGCAGATCAACGCGAAGAAGAGCGGCGGGGACTACGGCCTCGACGTGAAGTTCAGCAAGTCCGTGATGGACAGCCCGGCCGACATCCCCGCGGGTTCGGTCGTCCCGTCCATGGAGGTCAAGCTCGGCGGCGCCGACAAGGGAACGGTCCATGTGGTGGGCCCGGCCAACAAGTCGGCCATCAAGTCGGGCGCACCGATCGAGATCCCCGACCTCACCGGTACGTACAAGCCGGGCGCGGACGGCAAGGCGACGCTCAGCCCCGGCGTACTGACGGTCAAGGCGCTCGGTACGACTACCACCTGCACCCCGCCGGCGAACGTCGCGGTCTCCCTGCAGCTCGACACATCGGCCCAGCCGGGCGGCGCGTCCGGCGGCACATCGACCGGTGGCACCACCGGCGGTACGGCGGCCGGCGGCGCGGGCGGCAGCACCAGCAGCAGCGGCGGGCTCGCCGAGACCGGCGCGAGCGACAACGGCGGTCTGCGGGCGCTCGGCCTGGTGGCCGGCACCGTGATCCTGCTGGGCGGCGCCGTGTTCACCTTCACCCCGTGGAGGAGGCTGCGCGGCACCCGCTGACCCCTGCCCCGGGCGCACACCCCCGGCAGGCTCCCGGCGCGTACGGGAGCGCGTACGGGAACCCGCACGAGAACGCCTACGGGAACCCGCACGAGAACGCCTACGAGAAAGGCCCCGCCGCACCTGACCGGTGCGGCGGGGCCCTCGTCGTACAGCAGGCGGGAACGGCGTCAGCGGACGTCGCCCATGAGCTCCCTGACCTTGCCGCGGTACATCCAGATCGCCACGGCCGCGACCACGGCGAGCGCCGCTTCGAGCCCGACCATGCCGGACTTGTTGAGGTTGACGCCCGAGAGCGACATCAGGCTGGTGACGCAGTCACCGGCCGTGACGGCGAGGAACCAGACACCCATCATCTGGCTGGCGTACTTCGCCGGAGCCATCTTCGTGGTCACCGAGAGGCCGACCGGCGAGAGGCACAGCTCACCGACGGTCTGGACGAAGTAGATCGCCACCAGCCACATCGGGCTGACCCGCGAGCCGTCCGTCGTCGACATCAGCGGCAGCATGAAGACGAAGAAGGAGACGCCTATCAGGAAGAGACCCGAGACGAACTTGACGACCGTGCTCGGCTCCTTGCCCCTCTTGTTGAGAGCCAGCCATATCCAGGCGACGACCGGGGCCAGCGCCATGACGAAGACCGGGTTCACCGACTGGTACCAGGACGTCGGGAAGTGGAAGCCGAGCAGGCTGTTCGTCGTGGAGTTCTCGCCGAAGAGCGACATCGTGGAGCCGCCCTGGTCGTAGATCATCCAGAAGACGGCCGCGGCCACGAAGAACCAGATGTACCCGGAGATCTTCTTCTGCTCCAGGCCGGACAGCTCCCGGTCGCGCTTCATGCGCACCAGGACACCGATCGGGATGAGCAGACCGAGCACGGTGATCGGGTAGAGCGCCCAGTTCTGGGTGAAGGCGCCGCTGAAGACCACGATGCCGTAGAAGACCGCGGCGATGATCAGGCAGATCAGGCCCTTGGTCAGGACCGAGCTGCGCTCCTGCGCCGACAGCGGCTTCGGGACGATGCTGCTGCGCTCGTTCAGGTGGCGGGTGCCGATGAGGAACTGCAGCAGACCGAGCGCCATGCCGACCGCCGCGAGGGCGAAGCCGAGGTGCCAGTTCACGTTCTCGCCGACCGTACCGATGACCAGCGGCGCGAAGAAGGAACCTATGTTGATGCCCATGTAGAAGACGGTGAAGCCACCGTCACGGCGCGGGTCGTCGGGGCCCTTGTACAGATGCCCGACCATCGTCGAGATGTTGGCCTTCAGCAGTCCGGAACCGAACGCGACGAGCGCCAGACCCGCGAAGAACGAGCCCGTACCGGGCAGCGCCAGTGTGAGATGCCCGACCATGATGACCGAGGCCGCGATGGTGACCGTTTTGCGGGCCCCCCAGACGCGGTCGCCGAACCAGCCGCCCGGCATGGTGAGGAGGTAGACCATCGCCAGGTAGATCGAGTAGATCGCCGTCGCGGTGGCCATGCTCAGATGCGGACCGTCGCTGGACACCAGGTACAGCGGGAGCAGAGCCCTCATGCCGTAGAAGCTGAAACGCTCCCACATCTCCGTCATGAAGAGCGGTGCCAGGCCGCGGGGGTGGCCGAAGAAGGTCTTTTCCGGGGTGTCCGGAGCCTTCGTCAGGCTTGACGCCATGGTCGTTCCTTGCTTTTCGGGACGCGCCGCAGATCGGTGACGCGCCCGGTGGGGGGTGGCCGGCACCGGCGTGGTCCGTCCCCGCCCCACGCCAGAGGGGCCAGCCGGATGGGTTCCGTACCGAGGGGGGAGACCACGCCGGGATCCACGCTCCGTGCGCTTCCTCGCGCACAGGGCCCGGCCGCTAGGTCATTCACTGTCCGCGCGGCCGGGGTACCAACCGCGCACAGATAAAGGGTCTTTGGCGCATCAAGGCAGGCCAAAGGACCCCAAGTACTGCTACAGGCGTATCGCCACCATAAAGAGGCAGCTGCGGCATTTGAAAGGGGTTGAGACATGGATCACAGGTGAATGCCGGAACTGGCCACTGTATTCGAAGGCGGTAATCCCGATAGCCACCCAGACCTGTAGCCCTTGGCGATCACCTCACGAGCATGACCCGTCGCGGTCTACCATCACCTTCATGACCCGTGTACTGCTCGCCGAGGACGACGCATCCATCTCGGAGCCGCTGGCCCGCGCACTGCGTCGGGAGGGTTACGAGGTCGAGGTGCGGGAAGACGGACCGACCGCGCTCGACGCCGGCCTTCAAGGAGGGATCGACCTGGTCGTCCTGGACCTGGGGCTGCCCGGCATGGACGGTCTCGAGGTGGCCAGGCGGCTGCGCGCCGACGGGCACACGGTGCCGGTCCTGGTGCTCACCGCCCGCGCCGACGAGGTCGACACGGTGGTCGGCCTGGACGCCGGCGCCGACGACTACGTCACCAAGCCGTTCCGGCTCGCCGAGCTGCTGGCGCGCGTACGGGCGCTGCTGCGGCGCGGCGCCGCCGAGACCGCCCCGCAGCCCGCCACCCACGGCGTGCGGATCGACGTCGAGTCGCACCGCGCCTGGATGGGCGACGAGGAACTCCAGCTCACCGCGAAGGAGTTCGACCTGCTGCGGGTCCTGGTCAGGGACGCGGGCCGGGTCGTCACCCGGGACCAGCTGATGCGCGAGGTCTGGGACACCACCTGGTGGTCGTCCACCAAGACCCTCGACATGCACATCTCCTGGCTGCGCAAGAAGCTCGGTGACGACGCGGCGAACCCGCGCTACATCGCCACCGTGCGGGGTGTCGGCTTCCGCTTCGAGAAGAGCTGAGGCCCGCGGCGCGACTGCGACACTTGCCGCATGCGCCGCCGACTCATCAACTCCACGCTCGCCGTCGTACTCGTCGTGATCGCCGTCTTCGGCGTCTCGCTCGTCATCGTCGAGACACGCACCATCAGCAGCAGTGCCCAGGAGAGCGTGGACTCCGAGGCGCTGCGCCTCGCGAGCATCGTCGAGAGCCGGATCCTCGGCGACGAACGGGTCACCGAGTCGATCCTGCACGACCAGGTCGACGCCCACCGCTACTCGGTGATCAAGATCCCCGGCCGGGACACCATCAGGCTCGGCACCGAGCCGCAGGGCAGCGTCATCAGGGGCAAGGCGACCGGCGCCGACGGTGAGCAGGTCACCGTCGAGGAAGCGGGCTCCACGGTGACCCGCGAGGTCGGCCGGACCCTGCTCATCATCGGTGGGGTGGCGCTCCTCGCGATCGTCTCGGCGGTGCTCCTCGCCGTACGCCAGGCCAACAAGCTCACCTCGCCGCTCACCGACCTCGCCGAGACCGCCGAACGTCTCGGCTCCGGCGACCCGCGTCCCCGGCACAAGCGGTACGCGGTGCCGGAGCTGGACCGGGTCGCCGATGTGCTGGACGCGTCGGCCGAGCGGATCACCCGGATGCTGACCGCCGAGCGCCGGCTGGCCGCCGACGCCTCGCACCAGCTCCGTACGCCGCTGACCGCGCTCTCCATGCGGCTGGAGGAGATCACCCTCACCGAGGATCTGGACACGGTGAAGGAGGAGGCGACCATCGCGCTGACCCAGGTCGAGCGGCTGACGGACGTCGTGGAGCGGCTGCTGACCAACTCCCGCGACCCGCGCACCGGCTCCGCCGTCACCTTCGACCTGGACGAGGTCGTCACCCAGCAGCTCCAGGAGTGGCGCCCGGCGTACCGCAGCGCGGGGCGGGCGATCGTACGGTCGGGGAAGCGCGGGCTGCGGGCCATCGGCACACCGGGCGCGGTGGCCCAGGTGATGGCGGCGCTGATCGAGAACTCGCTGATGCACGGTGGCGGCACCGTCGCGGTCCGTTCCCGGGTCACCGGTACCCAGACGGTCGTCGAGGTGACGGACGAGGGGCCGGGTGTGCCGCCCGACCTCGGGGCCCGGATCTTCGAGCGGACCATCAGCGGGCGCAACTCCACCGGTATCGGTCTCGCGGTGGCCCGCGATCTGGCGGAGGCGGACGGCGGGCGGCTCGAAATGCTCCAGCAGCACCCGCCGGTCTTCGCGCTCTTCCTGAGCCGGGTGTCGAAGGACCCGCTGAAGCAGAACAGCCTGCCCGGCCCGGAGGAGCCGCCGCAGCCGACCATCCGGTGACCGGGGGGGGCGTGGGTCCCGGGCGGGCCCTACTCCGGGCCCGCCTCCACCAGCGTCGGTGCCGGGGCGGGGTCCGACGCCGGCAGCGTCCGGAACACCCAGGTGCGGTAGGACCAGAAGCGGAAGAGCGTCGCGACGGCGATACCGAGGAACTTGAAGAAGTTGCTCTGCAGCGGGGAGTTCCAGTCGGCGCCGTAGGTCGCCGCGTAGAGGATCCCGTTCTCGATCACCGCGCCGACCAGGCTGAACAGCAGGAACAGCCCCATCTCCCTGGCCCGTCCGCTCTTCTCGCGGTCCCGGTAGGCGAAGTAGCGCAGGCCGATGTAGTTGAAGACGACGGCGATGACGGTCGCCAGCACACTGGCCCGTACCACCTGCAGGGAGGTCGTGTGGCGGAGCAGGTTGAACGCCGCCATGTTGACCAGCAGGCCCAGCGCCCCCACCGCGCCGAACTTGGCGACCTCGCGCCAGAGCCGCTGCACCCGCGTCCGCATCCCGCCGGAATCGCTCATGGTGGTCGATAGCCCCGTTCGCTCTGGTTGGCCGGCGTTCGCTTCGGTCTGGTTCGGATCGCTTCGGTGAGTCAACGCGACCATGCTAGCCAGTGCTCCGTTCGGGTGCCCGGTCAAGGCCGTGACGTGCTGGCATGCGGGCTACGGGCCTGCGGATACCCTGGGGTACGTGACGTTCCCCGTAGTCGGCATGGTCGGTGGCGGACAGCTCGCCCGGATGACCCACGAGGCGGGTATCCCCCTCGGCCTCAGATTCAAGTTGCTCAGTGACACCCCGCAGGACTCGGCGGCCCAGGTGGTCAGCGATGTCGTCGTCGGCGACTACCGCGACCTGGACACGCTGCGCGCGTTCGCGCGCGGCTGCGACGTGATCACCTTCGACCACGAGCATGTGCCCACCGAGCATCTGCGCGCCCTGGAGGCGGACGGTATCCCCGTACGCCCCGGCCCGCACGCGCTGGTGCATGCCCAGGACAAGGGGGTGATGCGCGAGAAACTCACGGCGATCGGCGCCCCCTGCCCCCGCCACCGCATCGTCTCCGACCCGGCCGACGCGGTCGCCTTCGCCGGAGAGGTGGGCGGCTTCCCCGTCATCCTCAAGACGGTCCGGGGCGGCTACGACGGCAAGGGCGTCTGGTTCGTACGCTCCCTCGCGGACGCCGAAGCCCCCTTCAAGGCGGGCGTCCCGGTCCTGGCCGAGGAGAAGGTCGACTTCGTACGGGAGCTGGCGGCCAACGTCGTACGCTCCCCGCACGGCCAGGCCGTGGCCTATCCGGTGGTGGAGTCCCAGCAGGTCGACGGCGTCTGCGACACCGTGATCGCCCCCGCGCCCGGCATCGCCGAGGAGCTGGCGGGCGAGGCCCAGCAGCTCGCCCTGCGGATCGCCGCCGAGCTGGACGTGACCGGCCACCTCGCCGTCGAACTCTTCGAGGTCCGCGGCCCCGACGGCACACCGGGCATCCTCGTCAACGAACTGGCGATGCGCCCGCACAACTCGGGCCACTGGACCCAGGACGGCGCGATCACCTCGCAGTTCGCCAACCACGTGCGCGCGGTCCTCGACCTGCCGCTGGGCGACCCGCGCCCGCGCGCCCGCTGGACGGTCATGTGCAACGTCCTGGGCGGCGACTACCCGGACATGTACCAGGCGTATCTGCACTGCATGGCCCGCGACCCCCAGCTCAAGATCCACATGTACGGCAAGGACGTGAAGCCGGGACGCAAGGTCGGCCACGTCAACACCTACGGCGACGACCTCGACGAAGCGCTGGAGCGCGCCCGTCACGCCGCCGGATACCTGCGAGGGACGATCACCGAATGACCTCTCCGTCAGCTTCCGCAGCATCCGAGGCCCCCGCCGTCGGCCTGGTGATGGGCTCCGACTCCGACTGGCCCGTCATGGAGGCAGCGGCCAAGGCCCTGGACGAGTTCGGGGTGGCGTACGAGGTGGACGTCGTCTCCGCGCACCGGATGCCGCGCGAGATGATCGCGTACGGCGAGCAGGCCGCGGGCCGGGGGCTGCGGGCGATCATCGCGGGCGCCGGGGGAGCCGCCCATCTGCCGGGCATGCTGGCCTCGGTGACCCCGCTGCCGGTCATCGGCGTCCCGGTGCCGCTGAAGTACCTGGACGGCATGGACTCGCTGCTCTCCATCGTGCAGATGCCGGCCGGCGTCCCGGTGGCGACGGTCTCGGTGGCCGGCGCGCGCAACGCGGGGCTGCTCGCCGTCCGCATCCTGGCCGCCTCCGACCCCGGACTCCAGGACAGGATGCGGGACTTCCAGCAGAAGCTGAACGACGAAGCGACGGAGAAGGGCACCCGGCTGCGCGCCAGGGCATCGGGCGCGGACACCTTCGGATTCGGAAAGTAGGCGGTCGTCATGAGCCATCACCTCACCGAAGCGCTGGACCTGCTCGCCGAGTACCCGGTCGTGGACGGCCACAACGACCTGCCCTGGGCACTGCGCGAGAACGTACGGTACGACCTCGACGCGCTGGACATCGCCCGCGACCAGACCGGCCACCTCCACACCGACCTGCACCGGCTGCGCAAGGGCGGCGTCGGCGCGCAGTTCTGGTCGGTCTACGTCCGCAGCGACATGGCGGGCGAGGACGCCGTCAGCGCGACGCTTGAGCAGATCGACGCCGTGGACCAGCTGCTCACCCGCTACCCCAACGACCTGGTGCGCGCGCTGACCGCCGACGACATGGAGAAGGCCAGGAGCCAGGGCCGTATCGCCTCACTGATGGGTGCCGAGGGCGGCCACTCCATCAACAACTCGCTGGGCACGCTGCGCGCCCTGTACGCGCTGGGCGTGCGCTACATGACGCTCACGCACAACGACAACATCGCCTGGGCGGACTCCGCGACCGACGTCGTGAAGGCCCATGGGCTGACCGCCTTCGGCCACGAGGTCGTCCGCGAGATGAACCGCACCGGCATGCTGGTGGACCTCTCGCACGTGGCGGCGTCCACGATGCGTGACGCGCTGGCGACATCGACGGCGCCGGTGATCTTCTCGCACTCCTCGTCCCGTGCGGTCTGCGACCACCCGCGCAACATCCCGGACGACGTCCTGGCGCTGCTCCCCGCCAACGGTGGCGTCGCGATGGCCACGTTCGTCCCGAAGTTCATCCTCCCCGAGGCGGTCGCCTGGACCGCCCGCGCGGACGAGAACATGCGCACCCACGGGCTGCACCACCTGAACACCACGCCCGCGGGGCTGAAGGTCCAGCGCGCCTTCGAGGAGGCGCACCCCCGCCCGATGGCCACCGTGTCGACGGTCGCCGACCACCTGGACCATATGCGCGAGGTCGCGGGCATCGACCACATCGGTATCGGCGGCGACTACGACGGCACGGCCTTCACCCCGGCGGGCCTGGAGGATGTGGCGGGCTACCCGAACCTGATCGGTGAGCTGATCGGCCGCGGCTGGTCGAAGCCTGACCTGGCCAAGCTGACCTGGCAGAACGCGGTACGGGTGCTGCGCGCGGCGGAGGACGCGGCCCGCGGGATCCAGGCCGGGCGCGGCCCGTCCAACGCGACCCTGGCCGAGCTGGACGGCTGACAGCCGTACCGGAAGCGGCAGGTCCGGGTCACCCGGCCCGTACCTGCCGCGGCAGCCGTACTCAGCAGGCGCAGAGGCAGAACGGATGCCCCGCGGGATCCGCGTACACCCGGAAGGTCCGCGTCCGGTCCGCCGCGTCGAGCACCGTCGCCCCGAGCGCCAGGACCTCCTTCTCGGCCGCGTCCAGATCCTCGACGGCCAGGTCCAGATGGAACTGCTGCGAGCCTTCGCCCGCGGGCCAGCGCGGCGGCACGAACTCCGGCGCCCGCTGGAACGCGAGCGGTGTGCCCTGGTGTCCCCTGAGGTCCACCCAGTCCGGGTCGCCGTCCTCGGCCGCGCCGCCGATGATCCCCGCGTAGAAGGCGGCAAGCGCGCGCGGGTCGGGACAGTCCAGAACGATGGCACCGAGCTTGGCTACGGCCATGGCGATCTCCCCGGTCGGTTTGATTACCGGTATATGGCTTCAACCGGTAACGGTTACCTCATGCTCCCCCATGAGGGGTAACGTCGCAAGGGTGAGTGAGAGAGCAGTCGCGCCGGGGGGTCTCGCGCTCGTGGAGGCGCTGGTGAACACGGTGAGCCTCGACACGGGCGAGGACCGGCTGGCCGCGGAGTTCGGACTGAGCGGAGCGGCGCTGGCCGACGCCCAGGAGCTGCGGGAGGCGCTGCGGGCCGCCTGCCTCGCCCACGCGGGCCGGGACATGCCGCCCGGGCGGAGCGTCACCCTGACCCGTCTGCTGTCCCGGGCGCCGCTGCTGCTCTCGGTGGACGAGAAAGGCACGGCGGCCCTGGTCCCCGCGGACGCGGCCTCGCTCGCCTCCCGTGTCGCGGTGGCTGTCGCGACAGCTGTCACGGAGGGCACCTGGCAACGGCTCAAGGCGTGCGAGGCGGAGGACTGCCACTGGGCGTACTACGACCGCAGCCCGGCGGGCCGCAGCCGCTGGTGCACGATGGCGGTCTGCGGCAGCCGCGCCAAGATGCGCAGCTACCGTGCCCGCAGAACGGCAGGCCGTACGGACAGCCCGACCGCACCGGCCGGCCCGGACCGTACGGACGCGAGCCCGGCCTGATCCGCCGGCCAGCCCTTAGGCCCGCGGGCGTCCCATCGCCCGGTACACCCAGCCGGCCTCGCGCCACGCCGCCGGGTCCAGGGCGTTCCGGCCGTCAAGCAGTATCCGCTCGGATGCCGCCGCGCCCAGTGCCGCCGGGTCCAGCTCGCGGAACTCGCGCCACTCCGTCAGGTGCAGGACGACATCCGCGCCGCGTACCGCGTCCAGTGCGGTCTCCGCGTAACCGAGCGTCGGGAAGAGCCGGCGGGCGTTCTCCATGCCCTTGGGGTCGTAGACCGTGACCTGGCCGCCCTGGAGGTGGATCTGGCCCGCGACGTTCAGCGCGGGGGAGTCCCGTACGTCGTCCGAGTCCGGCTTGAAGGTCGCGCCCAGCACGGCCACCCGCTTGCCGAGGAACGAGCCGCCGCCCACGGCCTCCCGGGCCAGCTCCACCATGTGGCCGCGGCGGCGCATGTTGATCGAGTCCACCTCGCGCAGGAAGGTCAGCGCCTGGTCGGCGCCCAGCTCGCCCGCGCGGGCCATGAAGGCCCTGATGTCCTTGGGCAGACAGCCGCCGCCGAAGCCGATCCCGGCCCGCAGGAACTTCCTGCCGATGCGCTCGTCGTGCCCGAGTGCCTCCGCCAGCTTCGCGACATCGCCGTCCGCGGCCTCACAGACCTCGGCCATCGCGTTGATGAAGGAGATCTTCGTGGCGAGGAAGGAGTTCGCCGCGGTCTTCACCAGCTCGGCCGTGGGGAAGTCGGTCACCACGAACGGCGACCCCTCACCCACCGGTCCCGCGTACACCTCGCGCAGCAGCTTCTCCGCGCGCTCACTCTCCACGCCGACGACGATCCGGTCGGGGTGCAGGGTGTCCTTGACGGCGAAGCCCTCGCGCAGGAACTCCGGGTTCCACGCCAGCTCCACGCCCTCGCCGGCGGGGGCCAGCTCCCTGAGCATCCCCGCGAGCCTGGCCGCGCTGCCGACCGGCACGGTCGACTTGCCGACGACCAGCGCGTCCCGCTTCAGATGCGGTGCGAGCCAGCGGAAGGCGTTGTCGACGTACGACATGTCGCAGGCGTACTCGCCGTGCTTCTGCGGGGTGTTGCAGCAGACGAAGTGCACATCGCCGAACTCGCCGGCCTCCTCCCACGATGTGGTGAAGCGCAGCCGCCCGGTCGACCCCTCGATCCCCGCGACGTGCCGGTGCAGGATCTCTTCGAGACCGGGCTCGTACATGGGGACGCGGCCCTGCGAGAGCATCTCGATCTTCTCGGGGACGATGTCGAGACCGAGCACGTCGAATCCCAGCTCAGCCATGGCCGCGGCGTGGGTGGCACCGAGATAGCCGGTACCGATCACGGTGATTTTCAGGGCCATCGGGGAGCTCCAGGGTGCCTGCGGGATCGGGTGCGCGCCCGAGCATAGTCGGGCTGTTCGACACCCTGCCCCGCTCCTGTCGCCAACCTCACGTATCCCTGGGGGCGGGCAGCCCCTAAAATTGGGTTACTTAACGGTAGTTAGCATCTTGGGGAGTGAGTGACCTTGGCAGGTTCGCCCGATTTCGACCTGTACCGCCCGGCCGAAGAGCACGACATGCTCCGCGACTCGGTCCGTGCCCTGGCCGAGGCGAAGATCGCACCCTTCGCCGCCGCGGTCGACGAGGAGGCCCGCTTCCCGCAGGAGGCGCTGGACGCGCTGACCGCCGCCGACCTGCACGCCGTCCATGTGCCCGAGGAGTACGGCGGCGCCGGGGCCGACGCCCTCGCCATGGTCATCGTCATCGAGGAGGTCGCCCGTGTCTGCGCCTCCTCCTCGCTGATCCCGGCCGTGAACAAGCTGGGCTCGCTCCCGGTGATCCTCTCCGGCTCCGAGGACCTCAAGAAGAAGTACATGAGCCGCCTCGCCAAGGGTGAGGGCATGTTCTCGTACTGCCTGAGTGAGCCCGACGCCGGTTCGGACGCTGCGGGCATGAAGACCAGGGCGGTGCGCGACGGTGACTTCTGGGTGCTCAACGGTGTGAAGCGCTGGATCACCAACGCGGGCGTCTCCGAGTACTACACGGTGATGGCGGTCACCGACCCCACCAAGCGCTCGAAGGGCATCAGCGCCTTCGTGGTCGAGAAGTCCGACGAGGGCGTCTCCTTCGGCGCCCCCGAGAAGAAGCTCGGCATCAAGGGCTCCCCGACCCGCGAGGTCTACCTGGACAACGTCCGGATCCCCGCCGACCGCATGATCGGCGAGGAGGGCACCGGCTTCGCCACGGCGATGAAGACCCTGGACCACACCCGCATCACGATCGCCGCCCAGGCCATCGGCATCGCCCAGGGCGCGCTCGACTACGCCAAGGGGTACGTCCAGGAGCGCAAGCAGTTCGGCAAGCCGATCGGTGACTTCCAGGGCATCCAGTTCATGCTCGCCGACATGGCCATGAAGCTGGAGGCGGCCCGCCAGCTCACCTACTCGGCCGCCGCCAAGTCCGAGCGCCTCGACGGCGACCTGACGTTCTTCGGCGCGGCCGCCAAGTGCTTCGCCTCGGACGTCGCGATGGAGGTCACCACGGACGCGGTCCAGCTCCTCGGCGGGTACGGCTACACGCGCGACTACCCCGTGGAGCGCATGATGCGCGACGCGAAGATCACCCAGATCTACGAGGGCACGAACCAGGTCCAGCGGATCGTGATGGCCCGCAACCTGCCGTAATCACCACCGGTTCCACCCCGGAACGAGGGGAGCCCCGGCCGCCGCCGGGGCTCCCCTCGCGCTGTCCCGGTTCTGCCCCGGTCCGCGCTGCCGCGAAACGTACAGGTATACGGCAGCACGCACCGGAGCGGACCGGTTTCCGCATTTCGCTCGCCCGGTGTGACCGGACGCCTGCACACTGTCGCCATGGAGGAGCAGGAGCAGCAGACGCAGACGCCCGGGCGGTTCTTCATCAATGTGCAGCGCCGGGACGACCCCGTCTCCGAAGTCACCGAGCTGGACGCGATAGCCGCGGCGCGCACCTACGGCGAGATCGTGGTCAGGGGGCCGCTCTTCGGCTTCGCGGAGCAGCGGCGCGGTGAGCGGCCGCGGTGGCGGCTGCTCGGCGGGATGGACACCGGGTATCCGCAGGACGCCAGGGACGAGCTCAACTCGCACCTCTGGCTCAAGGCGAAGGACGAGACCGACGACCACCTGGAGCGGCGCGAACTCCTCGCCGCCGTGGCCCGGTTGGAGACCGAACCGGTGAACGCCGTGTCCGCCTGCGGCACCCGCTACCGCATCGTGCGCGCCGACGAGTTCGCCAGGATCGGCGGGGGCCGGCTGGAGCCGCCGCGGCCCACCGACGTCGACACGGACGGCTGGGACGAGACGCCCGTCCGCCAGGGGGCGCGTACCAGGGGCTTCGTCATCGACCACAGCGCGGCGGTCGGGCTGACCGAGGGCCTGGACCGGGTCGGCCTGCTGTCGCTCTCGTACACCTCACGGCGCTTCCCGCCCGACGTACTGGCGGATTCCCGGCGTGCGGTGACGACCCACCCCGGTCTGGTGCTGCTGCCCGTCACCTTCCGGATCATGGAGCACAAGGAGCAGTCCTGGTCGATGGTGGGCGTGCAGTGCGACACCCCGCAGGAGGCGCGGCGCCGGCTCGTCAGCTATCTGACCGAGTCGCTGCCGATGTTCGGGGACATCGGCGAACGGGACGCCGCGGTGTACGCGCGGGCGGCCGAGCGGTTCACCCAGCAGATCAGGCCCAATGAGCTGCGGGTGCGGGGGCGCTGCTTCCAGATCGTCCGGGTGGAGCGCATGATGCGCATCGGTCCTGACGGCCCCGAGCCGCCGCGGCGGTCGGACACGGACATCCAGGAGCCCATGAAGATCCGCCCCACCATGGACGAGTGGGGCACCATCACGCACGCGGAGTAGCGGCGCCGACAGCGGCAGGGGACAGCGGAGGCCCCCGGGGCTCGGCGGCAGCTCCGGGGGCCTCTTCCGGTCCGGGACGAGACGGGACGAGAGGGGCTCAGTTGCCCGAGACCGTCACCGTGTCGTCGTCCTTCAGCTCCTGCACCAGCTGCTTGACCTTGGTCTTGTCCCAGACCAGGTTGCCGCCGGTGGAGCCCGAGATCGGCATGTTCATCTGCTTGCCGTCGCCGCCCTGCACACCCTTCATGGCCCAGAACATGGACGCCAGGTTCCACAGGCTCATGTCCTTGTCCACGATCACCGTGTCCAGGCCCGCGCCCATCACCGGGTAGAGCTTGAACGGGTTCAGGACCGTGGACGGGGTGGCCGTCTGCGAGGCCAGGGCCGACAGGAACTTCTGCTGGTTCTTCGTGCGCTGCAGGTCGCTGGCCGCGAAGGCGTGCCGGGTGCGGACGAAGGCCAGGGCCTGGCTGCCGTTGAGGGTCTGCTTGCCCGCCGGGAAGTCGGCGCCCGAGTCCTTGTCCTTGAACGCCTGCGGAATGTCCAGCTGGACCCCGCCGACCGCGTCCACGATGCTCGCGAAGCCGTCGAAGCCGATCTCCGCGTAGTGGTCGATGTGCAGCCCGGTGTTGTACTCGATGGTGCGCACCAGCAGCTCCGGGCCGTCCTCCGCGTACGCGGCGTTCAGCTTCGTCTGCCGGCCGGTGTTCGGGTAGAGCTTCCCGGAGTCGGAGCCCTTGTACGAAGGGATCGTCACGTTCGAGTCGCGGGGCAGCGAGACCATCGTGTCCCCGTGGTCACCGACATGCAGGATGATCATGGAGTCGGTGCGCTTGCCCTCGGCGGAGCCGGTGTGCAGCTTCTTCTTGTCGGCCGCGGACATGCCGTCGCGGCTGTCCGAGCCGACGATCAGGTAGTTCGTGCCCTTGCCCGCGGCGGGGCGGTCGATGACCTTGGACAGGTCGACCTCGCGGCGCAGCTTTCCGTCGGCCCAGAAGTACGTACCGATGGAGACGCCCAGGATCGCGATGACCAGGACCAGCGCACCGATCCTGATGCGGCGGCCCCAGTTCGGCGGGGTGCCCGGGCGGGTGGCGGGGCGCGGGCCTCCGGTGCCCTGACCGCCCTGGCCTCTGCGGGCGCCGGGCACACCGGGGCCACCCTGCCCGTAGACCTGGCCGGTGTTGTAGCCACTGTCGTACGCGTCGCCGTAGCCGTCGTCGTAACCCTGGCCCTGCTGCTGTCCGCCGTACTGCCGCTGGGCAGGTGGCGTCGGACGCTGCACGTGCCGCATGACCCGAGCGCCCTCGGGCTGTGCGTTCTCGCTGCCACGTCCGTAGCGGTCCCTGTCGTCCATGTGGACCAGTGTGCCGTCACGGTGCGTATGTATTACAGGGCGGGTGTGGAATCGGGGCAGTGCTGTTGCAGACCTGATGCAAAGTGCCGTGGTGCGGGGCGGCTCTAAGCTGGCACGTATGACAGATCTTCCGGGCAAGCCCACCTCGGCCTCACGTACCACCCTGAGTCACATCATGACGGGCAATGACACCAACCTCCTCGGTACCGTGCACGGTGGTGTGATCATGAAGCTGGTGGACGACGCGGCGGGCGCCGTGGCCGGGCGGCACTCCGGCGGGCCCGCGGTCACCGCGTCGATGGACGAGATGGTCTTCCTGGAGCCGGTCCGCGTCGGAGACCTGGTCCATGTCAAGGCCCAGGTGAACTGGACCGGCCGGTCCTCGATGGAGGTCGGTGTACGGGTCCTGGCCGAGCGGTGGAACGAGTCGTCCCCGGCCCAGCAGGTCGGCACCGCGTACCTCGTCTTCGCCGCGGTCGACGCGGACGGCAAGCCGCGGGCCGTGCCGCCCGTGGTCCCCGGCAGCGAGCGCGACAAGCGCCGCTACGAGGAGGCACAGATCCGCCGCACCCACCGGCTGGCCCGGCGCCGCGCGATCAAGGAGCTCCGCGAGCAGCGCGTCGCCGACGGCATCGACGACTGAGCGGGCGGCCGCCTACTTGCAGACCACCTGGTCGCCCGTGACCGCCCCGGCGCTGCTCGGATCCGGTTCGTCGGCCCGTACCGGCGTCACCGACGTGAAGTCGGGGCCGAGTGTCACCTTCAGCGTGGAGCCGATCCCCGGGACCGAGCGCAGCTCCGCGTGCGGCAGCGCCGCGGCGAGCGAACGCACCGACCGGTTCCAGCGCGGGTCGTACTCGATGACCGTGCGCTTGGTGTCCGACGGCACCGGCTTGCCGGGAACCGCGGCCGCGACCGACGAGAGGAAGCCGGTGGCACGCAGGCTCTTGTCCGCGCGGGCGGCAAGACCGGTGGTCGATGTGCCGTTGACGACCTGCACCCGGATCTGGTTCGGGGGCACGTCGACCTTCCGGGCCTTCGTCCCGGCCGACTTGTGCACGGCGATCGGCACGTCCTCGCGGATCTCCTTGAAGAGCTTCCCTGCCTTCGCCGGGTCCCACTTCACCGTGGAGCCGATGCCCGGCACCCGGTAGTTCATCTGCCCGATGGGTACGGAGGTGAACTCCGACGACGACGGCTTGAAGCCCCGCATCGCCTGCCCCAGCGAGAGCATCTCGTCGGGGCCGAACCCCTTGTCCGCCCGGACCGAGCCGAAGACCGTGGACGCCACATCGCGGAACTTGACCGGGTTCAGCAGCACACCGCTGCTGGTCGTCTTGGCGATGAGCGAGGCCATGAACCGCTGCTGGCGCTGCATCCGGCCCAGGTCGGACGCCGCGTCGAGATGGCGGGAGCGTACGTACTGGAGGGCCTCGCCGCCGTTGAGCTTGCTGGTCCCCACCGGCAGGTCGAGCCCGGTGTAGGAGTCCTTCAGCGGGCGGGCGGTGCAGATGTCGACGCCGCCGAGCACGTCCACCGTCTTCATGAAGCTCGTGAAGTCGACCTCCAGATAGTGGTTGATCTGCACGCCGGTCATCTTCTCCACGGTCTGCACCGTGAGCTGGGGCCCGCCCTGGGCGTACGCGGCGTTGAGGCGGACCGGATGGGCGCTGACGCGCTTCCTGGTGGCCGGGTCGGTGTGCTCGGGCACCACCGCGTAGCTGTCCCGGGGCAGGCTCACGACGCTCACCCTGGAGCGGTCGGCCGAGACATGGACGAGCATCACCGTGTCGGTGCAGTGACAGGGGGCGCCGCCCAGGTGGTACTTCTTCTTCTCCGCGGGCGTGATCTTGTCGCGGCCGTCGGTGCCGACGAGGAGCACATTCATGCCGCGGCCGGGCGCCGGCCGGTTCTTCATGTCCTTGAACGGGTCGATGCGCCCGATCCCGTCCAGCTCACCGATGAGGGCATGGCCGATCCCGCCGGCGCCGAGCACCAGGACGGACAGGGCGGTGGTGATGCGCATGCCCCAGCGGGGGCGGGGCGGGCGGCGCGGCGGCGGCCTTCTGCGGCGGGGAGGCGGGGGCACGGGGGAAACTGGGACACCTCCGCGAGGGGCGGACAGGGGAAGCGACCACGGTAAGCCGCTGTGATCAACATCCCGGGCAGGCCGCCCGGCCGCCGCGCCCGGTGTCCCTCGTTCGCGGTAACGTCACCGTCCCACGGGCGCCGCGCCCGCTGTTTCTGCGATCATGCCGGTCCGCCATGGTGTCGCCCGCCGGGCCTTCCCGGTCCCGGCCGGCGACACCGTCAAAACTCCGGGAAAGGGCCGGACCCGCCGCCGCGAGGCAGCAGGTCCGGCCCTTTCCGGTGTGCGCTCCCGGCCTACGAGGTCCAGGTGTAGGCGGGGTCGACATGCATGCACGCCGACTTGTCGTCCCCGTGGAGAGCGTTGGCCGAGTCCGGTGTCTTGCCGTCGTCCGCCGTGGACTTGGGGTACGTCGTGCCCTCACGCCAGTCGCTTCCCACGACCATCGTGACCCCGCTGACATCGGTGGACTTCTTCACGGACTTCAGCGGCACACCCAGCGCCTTCGCCACCGCCTGGGCGTCACCCTCCAGATCGGCGCTGGGGAAGAGCACCTCGGTCGTCTTCTGCGGATCAAGCGTCTGATCGGCGACGGCCCGGGTGAAGCCCTGCCCGGTCAGCAGCGCCGCGACCGAGCCGGCCCGGCCGGGCGCCGGCTGCCCGCCGTCGCCCCCGGTGCCGTTCCGCACCGTGACACCGATGTCGGCCTTGGGCGCGGCGGGGTCGTCGGAGACCTTCTCGGCGGGCTTCTTCTTCGCCCCCTTGCCGTCCAGCGGGGTGTCGTTCCTGACCATCGCGAACAGCTTCTCCGCGTCGCCCGGCTTCGGGTCGACCTTCTCCTCGAACCCGGGCCGGGTGGAGTTCACGTTCGGCATGGTCGTCATGGTCATCCGCGACGTCGGGACCTTCTTGAGCTCCCCGGCCAGGTCGTACAGCTTCTTGACCGTGTCGATCCCGTCGTCGACCTTGAGCGCTCTGGTGGCCGACTCGGCGAGGTCCATGAGCTCACCGGGGTCGGTGAGCTTGGTGCCCTCGCGCAGCCGGCGGACCATCGAATTCATGTACTCGTGCTGGGCCTTGGTCCGTATGACGTCGGTGTCCGGCCAGAATCCGTACCGTGTCCGCAGCCACTGGAGCGCCTGCTGCCCCTTGACCGACGTGGTGCCCTTCTTCAGCTTGAGCCCCGAGCCGTGGCCGTCATGGGTGTGCGAGTACACATTGGCGTCCACACAGACCGGCACCCCGCCGATCGCGTCCGCCATGGAGACCACACCGGAGAAATCGATCTTCATGAAGTGGTCGATGTGGATGCCGGTGAGGGACTCCCAGGTGGCCACCGTGCAGCCGGGGCCACCGCGGCCGAGCGACTCGTTGGCGAGGGTCCAGCCCGTCGCCTGGTAGGTCTTGCCGTCCTCGGCGGTGCACTGGGGGATCTTCAGTACGGTGTCGCGCGGCAGGCTGACGACCGACATGTTGGTGCGGTCGGCCGAGACGTGCAGCAGCATCTGCACATCGGCCAGGGGGGCGCCGCCGAAGGTGTTCTTGGCGCCGCCGAGCTTCTGGTTCTCCTTGGAGTCCCGCGCGTCCGAGCCGATCAGCAGGATGTTCAGCGGGGTCTGGCCCGCCGCGTTGGCCGTCGGCTTCGGGGCCTGGTGGGAGCCGAGGTTGAGGGCGCTCTTCTGCAGATTTCCGTTCAGGTGGCGGTAGTAGAGATATCCCGCGCCCGCGGTGCCGATGACCAGCAGTGCCACGGTTCCCGCCACCCAGCGGAGTATTCGGCGTTTCCCGCGCCGGGCCCGCCGCCGCGACGTCTGCTGTCTGCGGTTCCCGCGCCCGCCGCCCGGAGCGCTGTCCGGGGCCCTCCGGCCGGCCCCCGACGGCGCGGTGGACGCGCTGTCGTGCCGGCCGGGTTGCCTCGCTCCCGGAACGCGAGGCCGAGTCCCCTCCCCTCGCGTGCTGCTCTGTCCCACCAGGTCCCCCCTGCTACTCAGGTATGCGTATTCCCCGGTGACCTGGTGTCACTTGGAGCACACGGTCTTGTCGGCTTCGACCTTCTGGATATCGGCCGGCGCCTTGGTCGGCGCCGTGATGGGTGTGCCGGCGGCCTTGAAGTCCGCACCGAGGACGAGGGTCATCGGGGCGAGCCCGACGGAGTCCTTCGTACCCGGCTTGAGCGCCGACGCGGGCAGGCCCATGATGTCGGCGAGCTTGCGGGCCTGGTCGGCCTGGTTCGGCCCGTAGGTGAGGGTCGTCTTGGCCAGATCGGGCTTGTAGTTGCCGCCGTTCTCCGACTTCAGTACGCCCTCGGTGTTCTGCAGCCAGGTCAGCGTGGTCTGCGCCGATCCTGCCTGGGCCCCGCCGTTGAGCACCTTCACCCGCACGTCGGATGCGTTCGCCTGCTTCCCCTTGAGGAGCGCCTCCTGCTTGCTCGCGGCCTCGCTCTTCTTCTTCTTGACCTCGGTGAGCGAGACGTCGTCGCGCATCATCGAGAACAGCGGGTCGGCCTGGGTGGGGTTCACGACGACCGTGGCGTGTATTTTCTCCGCCGGGTTGTCGAGGACCGGCAGCGTGGTGAAGGTGACGTTCTTCGGGTTCACCGACTTCAGGTCCATCGCGAGGCTCTTGAGGCGGTCGATGCTGCCGATGCCGCTGTCGACGGTGAGCGCCTTGGTCGCCGAATTCGCCAGGCTGTAGAGCTTGGTGGGGCTGGTGAGCGTGTCACCCGAGGTCATCTTGCGTATCAGCGAGGCCAGGAACTGCTGCTGCACCTTGATGCGGTCCAGGTCGCCCTGGTTGCCGAAGCTGTGCCGGGTCCTGACGAAGGCCAGCGCCTGCTCGCCCTCGACCTTGGACTTCCCGGCAGGGAGCTTGAGATGGGACTCCTTGTCGTCCACCGCGTGCGCCACACAGACATCGACGCCGCCCACCGCGGTGCTGAGCGTCTTGATGGCGTTGAAGTCGGCCATCATGAAGTGATCGACCGTCAGGCCGGTGATCTCCTTGACCGTCTTCATGGTGCAGCCCGGGTCGCGCGAGTCCTGCCCCAGGCTGGTGTTGAAGCGGACCTGCTGGGTGCCGGGGATCGTCTTCGTCGATCCGTCCGGCTCCTTGACCTGGCAGTCCGGGATGTCGGTGATCAGGTCACGGGGGATGGACAGCGCGGTCGCGTTGGTCCGGTCCTTGGAGACGTGGAAGAGGATGTTGGTGTCGGCATGGCCGACACTCCCCTTGTCGCCGTAGCCCTCGTTGCCCTTGCCGGTGCGCTTGTCCGTACCGATCAACAGGATGTTCACGGCCCGGTCCTTGGTGGATCCCGACGTGCCGCCGACCACATCGATCTTGTTGATGTTGCCGTTGAAGTGCTGGTAGAGCAGATACGCCCCGGTGGACCCGGCGACCAGGACGAAGGCCACCGCACCGCCGGTCCACATCAGCGCCTTCTTCCGGCGCGATTTCTGCTGCTTGCGCTTGCGGCGGCCGGCCTGCGTCTGCGGCCCGCCCCCGGCGCGGCCGTCCTGGCCGTTGCCCGACGCCCGGCGGCTGCGCTGGCCCGGTACGTCACGGCGCGGTGACTGCGGAGGTGACTGCTGCTGCGAGCGTCTGCCGGCGGACTGTTCGGGCACCGAGTCCCTGCGCCGTGAGCGGCCGGGAGCGGATGCGGAATCCGAAGGCGATCTGTCTCCCGACTGCGTTCCGGAGGGGTTCAGTCGCAGTTCGTAATTGCCGGTTTCCGGGTTGAGCACCCACTGGTCTGCGGGGTCGATATCGTCCCGCCCACGGCTATGCGCGTCCACGGTTGCCTGTGTCCTCCGTCGGTGCCACGCGAGGCGCTCTCCCCCCGAGCGCTCGGTCTTTCGTCCTCCGGTGCACGGCCGCATGGCCGGATGCACCGGATCGCGTCACACTATCTGCCCGGATCAATGCCGAGCGACGTCCAGGACACATTCCTTGGCGCTTACAACTGGGCATACCACCCAATCCACATGCCCTGCGGATACGGGTTTGAGAATTGTTTTACCCGCAGGCGGCCGAAGCCGCATTCGTCCCCGGGAAAGTGGCCTGCGGCGAGGGCGACGGCTTGCCTTTTCCGCCGGTACCCGACGTGCCTCCCGCGCTCTGCGTGCCCTGGTCCCCGGCGGCGGTCCCGGTGCCGCCCTTCGTCACGGTGACCGGGTCGTCGTCACGGAGCCGTTTGAAGAGCCGGTCGGCGGCCGGCTGCACGAGCTGGTCGCGGTTGCGGTTGTTGACGTACGGCTCACGCGGCACCGTCAGGAACTGGACCCTGTGCGTGGGGATGTCCCGCAACCGCCGCGTCAGGTTGTACAGGTCCTTGAGCGTGTCAAGGCCGGGGTCCGTGGTCAGCGACTTGGTCGCCGCGTCCAGCACCGGGTACAGCCGCGTCGGGTTCAGCAGAACGCCGTTGCTCTGCACCTTCTTCACCAGCGAACCGAGGAACTCCTGCTGGCGCTGCATGCGTTCGGTGTCGCTGCCGTTGCCGATGGAGTGCCGGACGCGTACGTAACCGAGGGCCTGCTCCCCGTTGAGCGTCTGCCGGCCCGCGGGCAGCTTGAGATGGGCGTCCTTGTCGTTCACCGGCTTCTTGAGGCACACCTGGACGCCGTCCACCGCGTCGACCATGCCCTTGAAGCCCTCGAAGTCGACCACCATGTAGTGGTCGATCCGGATGCCCGTCATGTTCTCCACGGTGCGGACGGTGCAGGCGGTGCCGCCGTACTCGAACGCCCAGTTGAACTGCACGAACTGCTTCTTCGTACGGCTCTTGTCCGCCTTCATGCAACTCGGCACGTGCGACATCAGGTCACGCGGCAGGGAGACCGCCGTCGCGCTCTTCTTGTCGGTGGACAGATGCAGCAGGATCGTGGTGTCGGAGCGCTGCGAACCCTCGTCCCTGCCGTACTTCTTGTTGTCGCCCGCCCGCGAGTCGGACCCGATGAGCAGGATGTTCTCGGCGCCGTTCGCGACGGGCGGGGGGCGCTCCTTCTCGTACGCCCGCAGTTCGGCGGTCGCCGTGTTGTCCGTCCTGATGTTGTGGTCGAGCTTGTTGTAGAGCCACCAGCCGACGCCCGCGGCGACGAGCACGACGAACGCGACGCCCAGTGCGGTCCAGCGCACCCAGTGCCGTTTGCGCCCGGCCGGCGGCTCGGGGGCGGACTTCGACGGATCCTCGTCCGGGCCGCCCGTCTGCGGCTCGTCGTCCGGAGTGCCAGCACTGTCCGTCACGTCTGCGTCCATCCTTCACGGAGTCGGCGACGCGCTGGGCCGCCGACCGGAACGGACAGACGACTGAACCGCGCGCTTGGTGGTGATTTCTCCCGATCATGTACCTCGGAGCGCGCCTGTTCCCGGGGGCTCGTCCTGGGGTGGGCCAGACGAGTGGCCCATCAGTGCGTGACGGAGTGGGTGACCCGCTCACTCTCGACGCGCTTTTCGAGGCCGCCGTCGGCCAGCAGGCCGAGATTGCGGCAGAGCACCACCGAGGCACCGGCCGCCAGCGGGGCGTACAGCCCGGTCGACAGGCCGTCCCAGCTGTCGTACGGCCGCCCCGACAGCAGCCGTGCGCCCGGGGCGAGTCCGACGCCCGCCGCATCGTGCATGGCCCGCTCCACCACCTGCGCGCCGGACAGCTCGGTCCCGCCGACCGCGAGCGCGGGCGCGTCCGGGTCGACCGGCGCGTACGGTGCGAAGCGGTCACCCTGGCTCGGGACCTCGACCGCGTAGTCGGCGAAGCCGGCCGGCGGCTGCGGGAAGCGGCCGCCGAGGGGGCGCAGCGCCAGTGCCACCCGCTCCCCGCCGCAGGCACGCGCCTGCTCCAGGGTGTCGGGGCCGCTCACCACCAGGTCCGCCTCGGCCGGGTCGCCGCCGACGTCGGCGACCACGCCGACCGAGGAACAGGCGAGCAGCCACACGGCGCTCTGCCAGTGCGCCGGGAGCAGCAGAGCGAGCCGGTCGCCCGGCTCGGCCGACAGCTCGCCCTGGAGCAGATTCGCGGTCTTGGCCACCCAATTGGCGAAGGTCGCCACGGAAAGTTCGACGCGCTCGCCGGTCGCGTCGTCGTAGAACGTGACAAGGGGACGCGCCGGTTCCAAGGCGAGTGCGGATAGCAGCAGGTCGGCGGGGGTGTGGTCGCTGGCAGTCATGCGGGAAGCGTACGTCGCGGGCCCGGCCGGGGACGGCCGCCGCCGCGGATTCCCGGGCGGGACGGCCGTCCCGCCGGGCCGATGCGGCGTCAGTTCCGGGATGGACAGGGACCGGAGGGTATGTCCAAATCGTAGCTATGCGTGCTCCTATGACTGCCTCTGTGCTCTCCGCCTCGATCGCCGTCGCGTGCGCCGCCACGCTCACCCTGCCGCTTGCCGCACCGGCCGGCGCGGCCGCGCCCCGGGCCG
>NZ_JAAGLN010000289.1 GCF_010548145.1 Streptomyces sp. SID10853 | reverse complement strand
GCCGTGGCCCCGGCGAGCAGCAGCACGGCGAGTACGGCGGCCGCGCCGGCCCGCCAGCCGACCGGGCCCGGCAGCGCGACGGTGAACAGGGCCGCCGTCAGCCCGGCGACGGCCAGACCGATCAGCAGCCGTCTGGTCAGTGCGGGGCGCCAGGTGTCGGGCCGGGCCCGCAGCGTCTCGCCGATCCCGTCGACCAGATCGTCGAAGTCCACCTCGGGCAGGGACTCATGACGGGCCCGCAGATACAGAGTCTCGCCGTCGCGCAGCTCCAGGGACTGCGGAGTCCCCTCCTCGTCCAGGGGTGCGGCGCCCAGCCGCTGGAGGGTCCAGCCGCCCTGGGCCGAGCCCTCCTCGTGCAGGTCCCCGCCCGCGTACTCGACGAGAACGGGAACGAGATCGGCGAGCGGTACGTCGACCGGGACGCCCAACTCATAGGAATTTTCGGGCGCTCTTACAGTTATTCGGCACAATCCGACGGTGGTGTCGCTCACGGCGTTTCGATTCTCTCCCGTCCAGGGGTGCGGGTCGACCCGGGAACGGGGCGAACACTATCGTGAGTTCGAACCGATCATCGGATCAAGCATTCCGCCCGCAATGCCGGGTGGCCGATGAAATTGTTCTGCGGCAACAACGGACAACTGTTTCTTATCCGCCCGTTGACCCACAGGTAATTCCACCTGTCTCCTTGGACGAGGAAGGCCCAGACCTCTTGAGCACCGTCACGTTCCGGCGTCCGCCGCGCCGGCCGGGCCCGCAGCTGCCGCAGGGCGAGCTGACCCTCCAGGAACCGCCCGCGCTGCCCGAGTCCCAGGGAGCCATGGGCGGCGTCGTCACGTATCTGCCCATGGCCCTCAGCTCGCTCGGCATGGTGCTGATCTTCATCAGGCCCGGCGAGAGCAGCGGCGTACTGATGTGGGTCGCCATCGGGATGATGATGCTGTCCGCCGTCGGCATGCTGGTCAGCCAGTTCATCCGCGCGGCCGGCGACCGCAAACGGCGGCTGCGCGGCGAGCGGCGCGACTACCTGCGCTACCTCGCGACCAGCCGCCGCCGGATCCGCAAGGCCATCGACGAGCAGCGCAGGGCCGACGCCTGGCACCACCCCGAGCCCGGCTCGCTCGTCTCGCTGGCGCGTGGCGGCCGGCTCTGGGAGCGCCGCACCACCCATGAGGACTTCGCCGAGGTCCGGGTCGCCACCGGCACCCGTCAGCTCGCACTGACCCTCAACCCGCTCTCCACCAAGCCCGTCGAGGACCTCGAACCGCTCTGCGCCCACGCGCTGCGCCGGTTCATCCGGGCGTACTCGACGGTGCCCGGACAGCCGATCGCGGTCCGGCTGCGCTCCTTCGCCCGGGTGGTCCTGCTGTCCGGCAGCGCGAACGGGGCCGGCGGTACGAGCGGGACCGGCAGCCTGAACGGCACCGGCAGCCTGAACGGCCACGGCAGCGCGAGCGGCCCCGGCGGTACGAGCGGTTCCGGCGCCGGTGAAGCCGCGGCGGCCGCACGGAATCTGGAGGCGGCGCGCGGTCTGGCCCGCGCCGTGGTCGGGCAGCTCGCCGTCCTGCACGCGCCCGAGGACCTCGCCGTGGTCGTTGTCGCCGACGGCGGCGCGCTCCCCGGCTGGGAGTGGGTGAAGTGGCTGCCGCACGCCCAGCACCCGTCCGACACGGACGGCGCGGGCACCGCCCGGCTGGTCGCGGAAGCCGTGTCCGAGCTCGAACCGCTGCTGGGCGAGGAGTTCGGCGGGCGTCCGCCCTTCGAGCCGGGCGCCGAGCCGAGCCGCGACGAGCCGTACACCGTGATCGTGCTGGACACCGCCGCGGTCCCCGCCGGGGCCCGTATCGCCGAGCACGGCTACCGCAACGCACTGGTCGTCGATGTGCGCGGAGCCCTGGACGGCGCCGCCCCCGCACGCGGCACCCTGCGCTTCCGGATCACCCCGGGCGACCTCGCGATGGTCACCACCGACCCGGACGGCAAGGCAACCGAGACCTCGATCGGCCGCCCCGAGACCCTCGGCCCGCACGCCGCCCGTTCACTGGCCGCCGCGGTGGCCCCCTACCGGCTGGGTGTCACCGCACGCTCCGAGCAGCCGCTCCAGGAGGACCAGGAGCTGACCGGGCTGCTCGGCATCCACGATCTGCACTCCGCCGACCTCGCCCGGCTGCACGAGCGGCGCGCACCCGGCGACCGGCTGCGCGTCCCCATCGGTCTGGCCGCCGACGGCAGCCAGGTCACCCTGGACATCAAGGAGTCGGCGCAGGGCGGCATGGGCCCGCACGGCATGCTGATCGGTGCCACCGGCTCCGGGAAGTCCGAGCTGCTGCGCACCCTGGTGCTCGGCCTCGCGCTCACCCACTCGTCGGAGACGCTCAACTTCGTACTCGTCGACTTCAAGGGCGGCGCGACCTTCCTCGGCCTCGACCGGCTGCCGCACACCTCGGCCGTCATCACCAACCTCGCCGACGAGACGGCACTCGTGGAGCGCATGCGCGACGCCCTGCACGGTGAACTGATGCGCCGCCAGGAGCTGTTGCGCAAGGCGGGCAACTACGCCTCGGTGCTGGAGTACGAGAAGGCCCGCGAGACCGGCACCGCCCTCGCCCCGCTGCCCACCCTCTTCGTCGTCGTGGACGAGTTCAGTGAACTCCTCGCCGCGCACCGGGACTTCCTCGACCTGTTCGTGATGATCGGACGGCTCGGCCGGAGCCTCGGCGTGCATCTGCTGCTCGCCTCGCAGCGGCTCGACGAGGGCCGCATCCACCAGCTGGAGTCCCATCTCTCCTACCGGGTGGGGCTGCGGACGTTCTCCGCGATGGAGAGCCGCGGTGTGCTGGGGGTCCCGGACGCGTACGAGCTGCCGCCGCAGCCGGGCAGCGGCCTGCTGAAGAACGACGTCGGCACCCTCACCCGGTTCAAGGCCGCCTTCGTCTCCGGGCCCTACCGGGTGGTCAGGCCCGCGGCCCGCCAGGCGGTCGTCGCCGGGCAGGTCGTACCGTTCCACGCGGGCTGGGTGCCACCGCGCCAACTGCCGCGGGCCGCGCCCGAAGCGACCGGGCCCGAAGCGGCCGCGCCCGAAGCCGGTTCGCCGGGCTCTCCCGGTGAGGAGGCCGCTGCCGCCAGTCTGCTCAGCGTCGCCGTCGAGCGGCTGGAAGGCTCCGGGCCGCACGCCCACCAGGTGTGGCTGCCCCCGCTCACCGAACCGCCCACGCTCGACCTGCTGCTGCCCCCGCCGGGCTCGGCCGCCCCGCGCCGCCCGCTGACCGTGCCGGTCGGCATCGTGGACCGCCCCTTCGACCAGCGCCGCGACGAGCTGACCGCCGATCTGTCCGGGGCGGGCGGCCACGTCGGGATCGCCGGCGGCCCGCAGAGCGGCAAGAGCACCCTGGTCCGTACGGTCATCACCGCCATCGCCCGCACCCACACCCCGCGCGAGGTGCAGTTCTACTGCCTTGACCTGGGCGGCGGCGCGCTCTCCGCGCTCTCCGGCCTGCCGCACGTCGGCGGTGTCACCGGCCGTCTCGACCCGGAACGGCTGCTCCGTACCGTCGCCGAGATCACCGCGCTGATCGCCCGCCGTGAGCGGCAGTTCGCCGAGCACGGCCTGGGCTCCATGGCCGACTTCCGGCGCAGGCGCGCGGCCGGTGAGTTCGCCGACGACGCGTACGGTGACGTCTTCCTCGTCGTGGACGGCTGGAACACGATCCGCCAGGACTTCATGGACCTGGTGCCGACCTTCACGCTCATCGCGTCCCGCGGACTCAACTTCGGTGTCCACCTCGTCGTCGCCGCGACCCGCTGGGGTGAGATCGGCAGCGCCCTGCGCGACCAGCTCGGCACCCGCTTCGAGCTGCGGCTCGGTGACCCCGTCGACTCCGCGATCAACATGCGGGCCGCCGCGACCGTCCCGAAGACCCCGGGCCGCGGACTCACCGACGAGCGGCTGCACTTCCTGGCCGCGCTGCCCCGGATCGACGGTGACCCTTCGGTCGACACCCTCTCGGACGGGGTGGACGCCCTGGTCCGCGAGACGGCCGCCGAGTGGGACGGCCCCGCGGCCCCGCCGGTACGGATGCTGCCGCTCACCCTGCCCGCGTCGGAACTGCCCGCACCGGACGGCGACCTGCGCGTCCCGATCGGCCTGCGGGACGTCCAGCTGGACGTCTTCCGGCACGACTTCGACGAGCACCCGCACCTGGTCGTGGTCGGGGACGCCGAATCGGGCAAGACCAACCTGCTCGCGCTGGTCTGCGACGCCGTCACCCGGCGGTACGGGCCCACCGAGGCCCGCGTCATGGTCACCGACTACCGCCGCCGCCTCGCGGGCGCCGTACCGGAGGCGCACCGCCTCGGATACGCGGTCGGCCCCGCCCAGCTGCAGGAGATGGTCGGCGGCTCGGCCCGCGCCATGGCCGACCGGGTGCCGGGCCCCGACATCGCACCGGAGCGGCTGGCGAAACGCGACTGGTGGAAGGGCCCGCGGCTGTTCGTCGTCATCGACGACTACGAACTGATCGGCAGCGGCGGCCCCGACGCGTTCGCCCCGCTGCTGCCGTACCTCGCGCAGGGTACCGAGGTCGGGCTGCACATCATCGTGGCCCGCAGCGCCAACGGCGCGTCCCGCTCGATGATGACGGACCAGCTGCTGCGCCGTCTCGTCGAGGCCAACACCCCGGTCCTGCAACTGTCCTGCCCGCCCACCGAGGGCCAGATCATCACCGGCACGAAGCCCCGCCTGCTCCCGCCGGGCCGCGGTCTGTACATCACGCGCCGCAGCACGGTGCAGATCCAGACGGCGCTGCGCGACGAGCGGGCGGAGGAGGAGGCGGGGGAGTAGGCCCCATCGACTGGCCGGACGCGAGCGTCGTGCCCGGAGGCGCCGAGCGTTCGGCTCTCGATCAGTTCCAGGTCGACGTCGGCCGCGCCCCGGAAGATCGGATCCCGCCCAGTCCGGCCGGTGACCACGGGGAAGAGCGCCACCTGTACGCGGTCGAACAGGCCGACTGCCATCAGCGGGCCTGCACCGGTGCGGGTGGCGGAGAAGTCCGACCCGGTCGCCGGCCATTCGTTGCCGTTCGGGCAGGGCTGAAGACGGGCGGTGAGGGAAGGGCCGCGCGTGGGATGGTGAGGGTGGGCTGCGACGTGTGAGGGGAGAACGACAGTGGTGGGTAAGGGGCTGGGTGCAGCGGTCGCGGTGGTGTCGTTCTGCGCGGTGATCGCCGGAGCGTTCTTCGCGGGGGCGGCATGGCAGAGCGGGGGTGCAAAGGTGACGCAGAGCCCGCGGTATGCGTCGGGGCAGCCGGTGACGATGACGCGGGGTGAGCTGGTCGAGGCGTGGACGGCCGAGCTGAAGAAGGCGGGGAAGGCGAAGCCAGAGGGGTGGGAGATCCTGACGACAGAGGAGTTACGGGGCCGCTACCTGGATCAGGTGCACGAGAACGCGCCGCACCCGACGGGCCGGAACATCGACCCGGGCATGGACCGCAAGCCGTGAGCCCGGCCGGGTAGCCGGAAGGGGCTCGCAGCCGGGTGGCTGCGAGCCCTCCGTGCGCCTCTGGGCTTGGCTGTTGCCCCAAGACCTGCTGCTTCTAGTTGAGTTCGTTGATGCGGTTGATCACGGCGACCGCGTTGTCGGCATGATCGGAGGAGAACAGGTCGTCGTTCTTGCGGGTGCCGTCGTCCTCGGTTTCGATGTGGCTGTTCGCCCCGACGATCTGCGCGTCAGTGGTGGCGATGGGACCGCCGGACGCACCATGTCCCATGTCGCAGTCCACCTTGAGGCGGTTGTCCAGCGGGTTGAAGTCGGCGGCGTCCTCGGCGTTGCCGGTGCAGTAGAACTGTGTGTACCCGTCCATGTCGGTGCGGTGGTAGCCATCGCCGGGGAACCCGGAGTCGATGACGTCCGACCAGTCCGATCCGTATCCGAACTTGTAGCCCAGGGCACCTACGGAATCGCTGAGACTGGTGTACCCGGCCGGGACGGTCACGTTGAACGCGGCCATGTCGGCGTCCTCGGGGTCACCGTCCTGCGTCCATTCCTCTGGGGCGACGATGGTGCTGGCCGTCCACTTCCCCCACGGGGCGTCATACCCGTCGGGGCTCCCGGCGTTCTCCTTGAACCCGGGGATGAACGTGATGTCCTTCCAGAAGCTTTCGGCCCCTGTGCCATCGCCGGGGTGGACGCAGTGCCCGGCGGTCCACACGGTGTTGCCGCCGTCGGCCGCGATCGAAGCCCCGCTGCAGCCGTGATCGGATCCGTCGGGTTCAGTGAACAGGATCTTCCCCACGACGATGGCCGGTGCGTTCTGCGGGAACGGGACCTTCTGCGCCACCGGCATCTCCGGGACGTCGAACGCCGCGGGGGCGGCGGCGCGTTCCTGGCGTCTGTCGGCGGCTAAGACCTGCCCACGCTCCGCCCGCAGGCCGAGCGTGGCTCCGGTCGTGCCACTGGCCTTCGCCGCCGATACCGCGGCGCCGGCCTTGCGGGCGAACGCGTCGTCGTCGCTCTTCTCGTTGGCCAGGGCCCGCGCGACTCGGGCCGGGGTCCAGTAGTCGCGTACGTCCTGCGCCTTGACAGCCTGTGTGCCGACGGTCACACCGGGAGCTGCGGGGGGATCTGCCGCTGCCCCGGTAGACAGGACAGCGGGAATCAGGGCCATGGTGAGCAGTACGGCTGTGGCCATCCTGCGGGTGCTCGGTATGTGCACCTTTCTGAACCTTCCAATTGACGGGCTTTCGTCCCGTCGCGCCAGGGGCAGTAGACCACAGGACATACGTGCCGACCCATCAACTCAGTTATTTTGTCCACTAGTTGTGCAACAAAGACGCCTTCCGGTCCGGGAAGCCTCCAGGCTGGACGGCCAACGGCTGGGACCGCTCCGAGGGGGACCGGGTCTCCCCGTACGGCAGCCCCCGACAGCCGGGCCTTCTCGCAGTCCCGCCTCTACCGCGAACTGCGGGGTGTGGCGGTCGCGGGTCTCCCTTTTCGATGACTGCGAGTGGAAGTGAGGGCGGCGCAGCAAATCCCTGGTTCGTACCGTCAGCTTCCGGGGAGCTGCTGCGGTTTCAGCCTGTCCAGGACGAGGTCGAGAAGGCGTTCGGCCGGGTCCCGTTGCTCGGGTTCCGCCGGCATCGCTGTCCCGCTGGACGCCCTCGCACCCGTGATCGCCTTCGCTATCGAGCAGCCGTACAGTGCCGACGTGGGCGGCATCGTCGTCCGCCCCACAGCGCGGAACCAGGGCCTGTACCGCCAGAAACGGCACGTACGGCAGTTCTGAACCGGACGCTCCGTCACCCCACCGTCGACAGCAGTATCCGCATCCCGATCACGAAGATCACGGCTCCGAAGACACAGAAGGCGACCATGCTGCCGCCGCCCGAGTAGCCGTCGATGGCCATCCGCTGCGGCTTGGCCGGGTCGTAGAGGACGGTGACGGGTGTGCCGGGGCGGAGGCTGGTCCTGCTCCTCCCGAGCGAGGACCTGACCTCCATCGTCCGTCCGTTGCCGGTCCGGTACTGCACCACCGGGTGGTAGCTCGTCCCGCCCTCACCGGAACTCCGGGCCAGCCGGACGACGGTGCCGCAGGCCCGTGCCCCGCGGCGCCGCAGCCAGTGTGTCTTGAACAGGACCGTGCCGCCGACGGCCCCGAAGAGCAGGCCGAACGCCATGACGGATATCGCCCCTTGCTCAGGACCCATGAATTCTCTTCTCCCTCGGCTGCGTGCCACACGGACCGACCGGACGGGGCCGTTCCGTCTCACCAGGGAAGGACGCGGGAGCGGAAGGCGCGGTTCTCCAGCACCACGGTGCCGCCGCCGGGGACGCGCCCCGTGACAACCGAGTCAGACCCCCGCGCGCCAGCCCCGGCGCCGTGCGCGGGGCAGCACCACCGCGAGGAACGCCGTCAGTGCGACGAGCCCCGCCGCACCACCCGCCACCGCGAGCGCGCCCGTGTGGGCGCTGTGCCCGGTACTGGCCGCGAGCCGCGGTGCCG
>NZ_JAAGLN010000288.1 GCF_010548145.1 Streptomyces sp. SID10853 | reverse complement strand
GCCGCCGCACCGGCTCCGCCGCCCGCCCAGCAGACCCCGGCCGCGCCAGCCGCCCCAGCGGCACCCGCTCCGGCCCCCGCGGCACCGGCTCCCGCCCCCGTCACCCCGGCCCCGGCCCCGGCCGCGACCTCCGGTGACGACGGCGCCTATGTGACCCCGCTGGTCCGCAAGCTCGCCGCCGAGAACGGTGTCGAGCTGGGCTCGGTCAAGGGCACCGGCGTCGGCGGCCGTATCCGCAAGCAGGACGTCATCGCCGCGGCGGAGGCAGCCAAGGCCGCCGCCCCCGCGCCGTCGGCTGCTCCGGCCGCCGCCAGGGCGCCGAAGCTGGAGGTCTCGCCGCTGCGCGGCCAGACCGTCAAGATGACCCGGATGCGCAAGGTCATCGGCGACAACATGATGAAGGCCCTGCACAGCCAGGCCCAGCTGACCACCGTGGTCGAGGTGGACATCACCAAGCTGATGAAGCTGCGTAACCAGGCCAAGGAAGGCTTCGCCGCCCGTGAGGGCGTCAAGCTGTCCCCGATGCCGTTCTTCGTCAAGGCCGCCGCCCAGGCGCTGAAGGCCCACCCGGTCGTCAACGCCCGGATCAACGAGGACGAGGGCACGATCACCTACTTCGACACCGAGCACATCGGTATCGCGGTGGACTCCGAGAAGGGTCTGATGACCCCGGTCATCAAGGACGCGGGCAACCTCAACCTCGCCGGCATCTCGAAGAAGACCGCGGAGCTGGCCGGCAAGGTCCGGTCCAGCAAGATCAGCCCGGACGAGCTGTCGGGTGCGACCTTCACGATCAGCAACACCGGCTCGCGCGGTGCGCTGTTCGACACGGTCATCGTCCCGCCGAACCAGGTGGCCATCCTGGGCATCGGCGCGACCGTCAAGCGTCCGGCCGTCATCGAGACCGCCGAGGGCACCGTCATCGGCGTCCGCGACATGACGTACCTGGCTCTCTCCTACGACCACCGCCTGGTGGACGGCGCCGACGCGGCCCGTTACCTGACGACGGTCAAGGAGATCCTGGAGGCCGGCGAGTTCGAGGTCGAGCTCGGCCTGTAACCAGCCTCACCTGTGGCGCCCCCTTCCGGATCCCTTCCGGACGGGGGCGCCGCCGTATTGTCATGGGGGGCCTGGTCCGTGCGACCGTCCCCGCCCAGACCAATACGGTCCGAAGGAGCTCAAAATGACGCCGCCCGTCATCCACTCCCTGCGCGAGCAGATTCGCGAGCACATCGTGGAGGGCATCGTCCGCGGGCGGTGGCAGCCCGGCGAACGGATCGTGGAGCGGCGGATCGCCGTCGAGCTGGAGGTCAGCCAGACACCGGTCCGGGAGGCCCTGCGCGAGCTGGAGTCGCTGCGGCTCATCGAATCGGCCCCCAACAAGGGCGTACGCGTACGGAATCTGACCGCCGCCGATCTGGAGGAGAGCTATCCCGTCCGGGCCGGCCTCGAACAGATCGCGGCCGAACTGGCCGTCGACCGGCTGGCCGCCGATGTGTCCGCCCTGGAGCCATCGGTCGCCGCGCTCTACCGCGCCGACCGGGTGGAGGACAGCGCGGCGCAGGTCAGGCACACCGTGGCCTTCCACAGGGAGCTGGTGCGGGCCGCCGGGAACAGCGTGCTGATGCACACCTGGGAGTCGCTGGGCATCGAGGTGTTCACCACGCTGTCGATCCGCTGGCTGGGGACCGTGCAGAAGTCGTACGCGGAGGAGCACGAGGCACTGGTCGAGGCGTTCCGGCGGCGGGACCCGCAGATCGGCCCTCTGGTGAAGGACCACGTGCTCGGATGTGCACCGCGGGCCTGACCCACGGCCGTTTTCGCGGCACCGCGTGCCCCTATTGCTGACACCGCATGCCGACTTTTACGTAGCGGAAAGATTTTTCCTTCTATCCTTTGATCGATCATCGATCAGCGATTTACAGTCTCCGGAGGGCTTCACCCAGCCCGTCGCCCTGTCCTGCCAGACCGGGCCTTTCTTCACCCCCTGTTCTGTCCGGAAGGCGGCGACCATGACCGACCCCGTAGGCAAGCTTCACAGCGAGCTCGACCAGCTCCCGGACCGCGACCCCGAGGAGACCGCCGAGTGGGCGGCCTCCCTGGACGCCGTCACCAAGGCCGCAGGCCCCCACCGTGCCGCATATCTGATGCGCCGCACCCTGGAGCGGGCCGAAGGCGACGGTCTCGCGCTGCCGAAGCTGCTGGAGACCGACTACGTCAACACCATTCCGACTTCCGCCGAGCCCGCCTTCGACGGCGACCTGGCGATGGAGAGCCGGATCACCGCGTGGAACCGCTGGAACGCGGCCGCGATGGTCACCCGCGGCTCCCGGTTCGGCGTCGGCGGCCACATCGCCACCTTCGCCTCGGCCGCCTGGCTGTACGAGACCGGCTTCAACCACTTCTTCCACGGCAAGGAGGGCGACGGCTCGGGCGACCAGCTCTACATCCAGGGCCACGCCTCGCCCGGTATCTACGCCCGCGCCTTCCTCGACGGACGCCTCAGCGAGCAGCAGCTCGACAACTTCCGCCAGGAGGCGGGCGGCGACGGCCTGCCGTCCTACCCGCACCCGCGCCGGCTGCCCTGGCTCTGGGAGTTCCCCACGGTCTCCATGGGCCTGGGCCCGATCTCCTCGATCTACCAGGCGCGGTTCAACCGCTACCTGGCCGGCCGCGGCATCAAGGACACCTCGAAGTCGCACGTCTGGGCCTTCCTCGGGGACGGCGAGATGGACGAGCCCGAGTCGACGACCGCGCTCACCCTGGCCGCCCGTGAGGGTCTGGACAATCTCACCTTTGTCATCAACTGCAACCTGCAGCGCCTCGACGGCCCGGTGCGGGCCAACTTCCGGGTCGTGCAGGAGCTGGAGGCCCAGTTCCGCGGCGCCGGCTGGAACGTCATCAAGACGCTCTGGGGCTCCGCCTGGGACGAGCTGTTCCAGCTCGACACCACGGGCGCGCTGATCCGCCGCCTGCGCGAGGTGCCGGACGCGCAGTTCCAGACGTACGCGACGCGCGACGTGGCCTACATCCGCCAGCACTTCTTCGGCGCCGAGCCCGCGCTCGCCGAGCTGGCGAAGCTGCTCACCGACGCGAAGATCGCCGAGTGTTTCCACTCCTCGCGCGGCGGCCACGAGGCCCGCAAGGTGTACGCGGCGTACAAGGCGGCCCTGGAGTTCAAGGGTGCCCCGACGGTGATCCTCGCACAGACCGTGAAGGGCTACACCCTCGGCGAGGGCTTCGAGTCCCGTAACGCCAACCACCAGATGAAGAAGCTGGACGGCAAACAGTTCCGCGCCATGCGCGACCTGCTCGACCTGCCGATTCCGGACGCCAGGCTGGACGAGGGCCTGGTGCCCTACGGCCACCCCGGCGCCGACTCCCCCGAGGTCCGCTACCTCCAGGAGCGCCGCGCCGAGCTCGGTGGCCCCGCCCCGGCCCGCCGGGTGCACCAGGTGGTGCTCCCGGAGCCCGAGGAGCGCGCGTTCAAGGCGCTCATCAAGGGTTCGGGACAGCAGGAGATGGCCACCACGATGGCCTTCGTCCGGCTGATGAAGGACCTGATGCGGGACAAGGAGACCGGCAAGCGCTGGGTGCCGATCGTCCCCGACGAGGCCCGTACGTTCGGCATGGAGTCGCTGTTCCCCTCGGCCGGCATCTACTCGCCGAAGGGCCAGACGTACGACGCGGTCGACCGCGACCAGCTGATGTACTACAAGGAAGCCACCAACGGCCAGATCCTCAACGAGGGGATCACCGAGGCCGGGGCCATGGCCGACTTCATCGCCGCCGCCACGTCGTACGCGACGCACGGCGAGCCGATGATCCCCTTCTACATCTTCTACTCGATGTTCGGCTGGCAGCGCACGGGCGACCAGATGTGGCAGCTCGGCGACCAGCTCGGCCGCGGCTTCATCGTGGGCGCCACCGCGGGCCGCACCACGCTGACCGGTGAGGGGCTCCAGCACGCGGACGGCCACTCGCATCTGATCGCCGCCACCAACCCGGCGTCGCTCAACTACGACCCGGCGTTCGCCTTCGAGATCGCGGTGATCGTCAAGGACGGTCTGCGCCGGATGTACGGCCCGGACGCGGAGAACGTCTTCTACTACCTGACGGTCTACAACGAGCCGAAGCAGCAGCCCGCGATGCCCGAGGGCGTCGAGGAGGGCATCCGCCGCGGTCTGTACCGCTTCAAGGAGGGCACGGGAGCCGCGGGCACCCCGCAGATCCAGCTGCTCGCCTCCGGTACGGCGATCCACTGGGCGCTGGAGGCACAGGAGCTGCTCGCGGCCGACTGGGGCGTCACGGCCGATGTCTGGTCGGCGACGTCGTGGGGCGAGCTGCGCCGCGACGGTCTCGAGTCCGACGAGGCCATACTCCGTGGCGAGCAGCGCACCCCGTACGTCACCCGGGCGCTGGCCGGTGCCCCCGGTCCGGTGCTCGCGGTGAGCGACTGGATGCGGCAGGTCCCCGACCAGATCAGCCAGTGGGTCGAGCAGGACTGGTCCTCGCTCGGCACGGACGGCTTCGGCCTCTCGGACACCCGTGAGGCGGCCCGCCGCCACTTCGGTGTCGACGCCCAGTCGGTCGTCGTCGCGGCGCTGGCCTCGCTCGCCAAGCGCGGTGAGGTCCCCGTATCGGCCGTCAAGGACGCACGGGAGCGCTACGGCCTGTGACCAGGTCCTGACAGCGAGGGCCTGACAGTGGGGGCGTGACAGCGAGGATGTGACGGCGGGCGCGTGACCCGGGGGTGCCCGATGTCACGCGCCCGCCGTCGGTCCCGTTGTCAGTGGTGGCGTGCATGCTGATTCCATGCGCGCTGCCCGCCTGATCAAGATGGTGCTCCTGCTCCAGTCCCGGCCGCTGATGACGGCGACCGAGCTGGCGCAGGAGCTCGACGTGTCCGAGCGCACCGTCACCCGGGACGCCCTGGCCCTCTCGGAGGCGGGCGTTCCGGTGTACGCGGAGCGGGGCAGGTCCGGCGGTTACCGGCTGATCGGCGGTTACCGCACCCGGCTGACCGGTCTGGCCCGCACCGAGGCCGAGGCGCTCTTCCTCTCCGGACTGCCGGGTGCGCTGCGGGAGATGGGGCTCGACGACGCCGCTTCGGCCGCCCGGCTGAAGGTGTCGGCGGCGCTGCTGCCTTCGGTGCGGGACGCCCCGGCGTCGGCGGCCCGGCGCTTCCACCTGGACGCGCCCGGCTGGTATCAGGAGCCGAGCACCCCGGAGCTGCTGGGCCCGCTGGCCGACGCGGTCTGGGCGGACAGACGGGTCTCGGCGCGCTACCGCCGGCGGGACGGCTCCGATGTGGAGCGCGCCCTGGAGCCGTACGGGCTCGTCCTGAAGGCCGGTGTCTGGTACGTCTGCGCCCGCGCGGATCCCGGGTCTGACGGCCAGGACAGCTCCGGCTGCCCCGACGCGTCCCGGGACTTCCGGGTGTACCGCATCGACCGTTTCACGGCGCTGGCGCTCCACGACGACGGCTGTTTCGTACGGGACGAGACGTTCGACCTGCCCGCCTTCTGGGAGCAGCGGGCCGCGGAGTTCGCCCGGTCGCTCCTCGCCGCTGAGGTGGTGGTCCGGGTCTCCGCCGCCGGGGCCGAGTCCCTGCCGTCCGCGGTGGACCGCGCGGCGGCGAACGAGGCGCTGACCGCGGCCTCGGCCCCCGACGAGCTGGGCCGGGTGACGGTCGTACTGCCGGTCGAGTCGCTGGATGTGGCGTATGCGCAACTGCTGTCGCTGGGGCCCGATGTGGAGGTCCTGGAGCCGCCGGAGCTGCGGGCCCGGTTCGCCGGGGCGCTGAGGACTGCGGCGCTGCAGTACGAGTGAGCGCCGCCGCCTCTTCGGTTTCCGGGGACAGCCCTCAGCGGTACTCCTGCGCTGTCCGGTCCGCGCCGTCGAGCGCGACCTCCTTGATGTACCGCCAGGCGTCGGGCCGGCTGCCGTCCGTGTCCGTGAAGCCGTACTCGGCGGCCAGTTGTCCGCTGGAGAGCGACTGTCCGTTCCACCGCGCCCGGTCCGGGTCGGCCGCGACGGCCGCCACCGCGCGGCCCACGAACACCGGCGACTCGGCGATGGCGAAGTGCGGCTCTGTGGCGATGGCGTCCCGCCATGTCGCCTCCGTCACCCCGAAGTGGTCGAGCATCGCCTCCGAGCGCAGGAAGCCCGGGGTGACACAGATGGCCGTGGAGCCGACGGGCCCCAGCTCGTGGGCGAGGGCGGCGGCCATCCGGATCGGTGCGCTCTTGGCGAGGTCGTAGAAGAAGTTCACCCGGTAGTCGCGGTTGGACTCGGCTGTTCCGTCGGTCACTTCGACGACCAGGCCACCGGGGGTGCGGGCCAGCAGCGGGAGCAGGGCGCTGCTGGTGATGATGTGGCTCCTCACCCCGAGGTCCAGCATGCGGAGCCCCTCCGCCAGCGGGATCTCCCACATCGTGTTCACCTCGCCGACCCGGGCGAGATGGTCACCGCCCCAGACGTCGTTGACCAGGATGTCCAGCCGCCCCTGCTCCCGGTCGATCCGCTCGGCCAGGGCGCGGACCTGTGCCTCCTCCAGATGGTCGGTGGGTACGGCGTGCCCGGTCCCGCCCGCGGCACCGATCAGCTCGGCGGTCTCCTCGATGGTCTCGGCGCGCCCCACCTCGCTGCGGTGCTCGCGGGTGGTCCGCCCGGTCACGTACACGGTGGCGCCCGCCGCTCCCAGCTGTACGGCGATGGCCCGGCCCGCGCCGCGGGTGGCTCCGGCGACCAGGGCGATCCGTCCCGACAAGGGCTTGTCCGTGTGCGTTTCTGTCGTCATACGGGCACCGTGCCACCTATACCCGTCAGCCTCGGTCCGGATTTCCGCGGGATTCCGCGGGATTCCGCGGGATTCCGCGGATCGGGTGCTCAGCCCAGGGCCTTGAGCGTGTCCCCGTTCGCCAGCCGTGCCGTCATGACGGCACGGTCGCTCTGCCCGGCCCGTACCGCCAGCGTCGTACCGTGCGCGGTGGCCCGTACGCCGCCGGTCACATCGATCTCGCGGACCTCCCTGCTGCCCGCGGCCAGCAGATACCACCGGCCCGAGCCCGCCTTCCACTTGGCGCCGGCCAGGACGTTCTGACCGAAGCGGCTGCACAGCGCGGTGTTCTCCCGGCGCGCCACGACGGCGCCGGGCCCGGACTTCTGCCCGGTGGGGAGCTGGAGCTGTACGGAGACCCTGCCCGGTCCCTGCCAGGTGTCGGCCCTGGTGCACACCCAGGAGGCGCGGCCGCCGTTCTCGGGGAGCTGCTGGCGGGCGTACTCCCAGTTGTTCACCGCGCGTACGCCGCTGCCGCGGACTCCGGCCAGGGAGCAGGCGGTGTGCGCCCAGCTGAGCAGCGCCTGGCCGCCGGTCGCCTCCCGCGGCGAGCGGGCCGGGGCCCCGCCGCCCGGGGGCGGGGTGTAGGTGAGGTGGACGGGCGTGAGGTCACCGAGGTCGGTGAGGAGGAACGCGTGCTTCTCGGCGACCTTGCTCGACGAGCGGAGCTGGAGCGCGGGCCAGGAGTCGCATCCGGTGCCGCCCGCCGGGACCGCGGGGCTCGGCACCGGTGCGGTCACTCCGTCCTTGGCCTCGTCGAGCGGGTGCGCCGGGGCGTCCGGGGCGAGCAGGTCGCGGGTGGTGGACTCGGCGACCCAGGGCGCCAGCAGATAGCGGGCGTTGCCGTCGGTGCGGCTGACGACGACCGCGGCCCCGGTGGTGATGTCGGCGTCGTCGGTGCGGGCGAAGTCGAGCGCGGGCGCGCCCTTGCCGCCGGTGGGTTCGGCGTATCTGACGACCCGGTCGCCTTCGGCGAACAGCACCACGGCCGCACCGTCCACGTCGCCCGCGTAGAGCAGCCGGGGCGGCTGGGCGGGCGGCACGGTCGCGGCCCCGTGGGCGGCGGAGATCCGTACCGTACGGGCCGGGCTCGCCCAGACCTTCAGCGCGCGGCCCAGCAGTGCGCGGTCGTCCTTGCGGGCGCCGCGCGCGGGCCAGACCGTGAAGTCCATACGCG
>NZ_JAAGLN010000287.1 GCF_010548145.1 Streptomyces sp. SID10853 | reverse complement strand
CACCCGCCCCGCGCGCCCGGGGCGGGTGCGCCGGTCGCGCCTCGGGTGCGCCGGTCCCTGTGGTGGCGCCGGGTGGTGCCACCACAGGTCGCGGGCCGGGGCGCGGGACCGATGTCCGGCGCCCCGGCCCGTGGTGGCTCATCCGGTGTTGCGCAGTCCTGCCGCGACGCCGTTCACGGTGAGGAGCAGGGCCCGTGCGAGGGTCGGGTCGGCTTCTTCGCCGCGTTCGGCCGCTGCGCGCTGGCGGGCGAGCAGGGAGACCTGGAGGTAGGAGATCGGGTCCAGGTAGGCGTCCCGGATGCCGAAGGTCTGCTGGAGCACCGGGTGGGAGTCGAGGAGCTTCTGGCCGCCGGTGACGCGCAGGACTTCCTGGACGGTCAGGTCGTGTTCGGCCTCGATGTCGGCGTAGACGTGCTTGAGTTCGTCGGGCACGAGGGTGTCGACGTAGTGCTTGGCGATCCGCAGGTCGGTCTTGGCGAGGGTCATCTCGACGTTGGAGATGAAGTTCTGGAAGAAGTGCCACTGTTCGTGCATTTCGTCCAGGACGGTGTCGAGGCCGGCTTCGCGGAGGGCCTTGAGGCCGGAGCCGACGCCGAACCAGCCGGGGACGATCTGGCGGGACTGGGTCCAGCCGAAGACCCAGGGGATGGCGCGCAGTCCGTCGAGCGAGACGCCCGAGCCGGGGCGGCGGGAGGGCCGGGAGCCGAGGTGCAGGTCGGCGAGCTGGTCGACCGGCGTGGAGGCGAGGAAGTACGTCGGCAGGTCCGGGTCCTCGACCAGCTTGCGGTACGCGGCGTGCGCGGCGTCGGAGACGACCTCCATGGCGGCGTCCCAGCGGGCGAGTGCCTCGTCGGACTGGCGGGGCGCGGTGTGCAGCGCGGATGCCTGGAGGGTGGCTGCGACGGTCAGTTCGAGGTTCTCGCGGGCGAGTGCGGGGACCAGGTACTTGTCGGAGATGACCTCGCCCTGTTCGGTGACCTTGATCTCGCCTTCGAGGGTGCCCCAGGGCTGGGCGAGGATCGCGTCGTGGGAGGGGCCGCCGCCGCGGCCGACGGTGCCGCCGCGGCCGTGGAAGAGCCGCAGCCGTACGCCGTAGCGGTGGGCGACGTCGCGCAGCCGGCGCTGGGCGCGGTGGATTTCCCACTGGCTGGTGGTGATGCCGCCGAACTTGGAGGAGTCGGAGTAGCCGAGCATGACCTCCTGGACGTCGCCGCGCAGGGCGACGAGGCGCCGGTAGGAGGGGTCGGCGAGCATTTCGTCGAGGATGACGTCGGCGGCGCGCAGTTCGTCGGTGGTTTCGAGGAGCGGCACGATGCCGATCTTGGCCCAGCCGCCGTGCAGGTCGAGGAGTCCGGCTTCGCGGGCGAGTACGGCGGCGGCGAAGACGTCGTCGGCGCCCTGGCACATCGAGATGATGTAGGACTCGATGACTTCGGGGCCGAAGCGTTCGAATGCCTGCTTGATGGTGTGGAAGACGCCGAGTGTCTTCTCGCCGTCGGCGTCGAGGGGGGCGGGGCTGGGGGCCAGCGGGCGCCGGGACCTGAGTTCCTTGGCGAGGAGCTTCTGCCGGTATTCGCGGGGCATGTCGGCGTAGCGCCAGGATTCTTCGCCGAGCCGGTCGAAGAGCTGGCCGAGTGCGTGGTGGTGGGCGTCGGCGTGTTCGCGTAGGTCCATGGTGGCGAGCTGGAGGCCGAAAGCGGCGAGGGTGCGGATGGTGCGGTCCATCCGGCCGTCGGCGAAGAGTCCGCCACGGTGGTCGCGCAGTGATGCCTGGATGAGGGTGAGGTCGCTGAGGAGCTCGGAGGTGCCGAGGTAGTCGCGGCCGACGCGGTGCGGGGTGCCCTTGGCGAGGCGTTCGCGGGTGTTGACGAGCTTCTGCCGGATGCAGGTGGCCTTGAGCCGGTAGGGCTCTTCGGAGTTGAGGCGCTTGTAGCGGGGGCTGATCTCGGGGAGGCGTTCCAGGTCGAGCTGGAGGGAGTCGAGGAGTTCCTGGGTGGCGCCGGTGTAGCGGATGGAGTTGGAGAGCAGGCCGCGCAGGTAGTCGACGAGGTCGATGGCGTCGGTGATGCCGTGTTCGTGCTGGAGGATCAGCACGTCCCAGGTGACGGCGGGGGTGACGTTGGGGTTGCCGTCGCGGTCGCCGCCGATCCAGGTGCCGAAGGTCAGCGGGCGGGTGCCCGCGGGCAGCTCGACGCCGACGCGGTCGAGTTCGGCGGCGAGGTCTTCGAGGACGTCGCCGACGGCGCCCGCGTGGAGTTCGTCAAGGTAGTAGATGGCGTTGCGCGCTTCGTCCGCGGGTTCGGGTCGTACGACGCGCAGTTCGTCGGTCTGCCAGATGAGGTCGATGCTCTCGGCGAGGCGCAGGTCGTGGCGGCGTCGGTCGGCCTCGATGACGGGTGTTTCCAGCAGTTCGGCGATGCGGCGCAGCTTGTTGAGTACGGAGCGGCGTGCGGCTTCCGTCGGGTGTGCGGTGAAGACGGGCCGTACGTTGAGGTTGCGTACGGTGTCGCGCAGGTGGTCGGGGTCGGCGTCCTTGAGCCGGTCCGCTGTGCGGGCCAGGAGTCCGCCTTCGGCGGCCCGTACGGCGCGCATCTCGCGGCCGCGGTGTACCTGCTCGGTGACGTTCGCCAGGTGGAAGTAGGTGGAGAAGGCGCGCACCAGCTTGGCCGCTGTCTCCAGGTCGGTGTCTCCGAGCAGCTCGGCTGCTGCTTCGCCGTCCTCGCGGGTGAGGGCGCGGACGCGCTCGACGAGTTCGAGGAGTTCGGGGCCCTCCTGGCGTACGAGGGTCTCGCCCAGCAGATCACCGAGACGGCGGATATCGGCGCGCAGCTCGGGGCTGGCGGTCGGGTTGGGGGTCAGGTCGGCACTGCTCACAGGTGCGGCTCCTTGCAGTGTTGGCACGACTGGCAAAGGGGGTCTGGGTGTCATTCCCAGAAGTCACAGAACGGACCGCGCTGTCCGACGACACGCACACAGGATAGGTGTCCGGTTGTCCGGCTCGCCGGGGCGTCCACGGCCCTCTTGCCGCGAGGCTGCTCGCTGACATACTTACGAGGCCGTAGGTTACGGAACCGTAGCCGGGCATCAGCCGCATTCCTCACCCCACGGGGGACGTCCTTATGACCATTGGTCCCGATCTGATCGACGACGCCCAGACCCCGACAGGACCAGCCATCCCCTCCGCGACGCTGGGCGGGGACAGCAAAGGTTCCGTGGAGCAGTTCGGTCTGCTGCTCTTCATCATCGTGCCGTTCCTCGCTCTGGTCGCGGCGGTGCCGCTGGCCTGGAGCTGGGGCGGTGTGAGCTGGCTCGATCTGGGTCTGCTCGTGGTGATGTACTACGTCGGCTGCCATGGCATCACGATCGGTTTCCACCGGTATTTCACGCATGGCGCTTTCAAGGCCAGGCGTCCGCTGCGCATCGTGCTGGCGATGATGGGTTCGCTGGCCGTCGAGGGGCCGCTGGTCCGCTGGGTGGCCGATCACCGCAAGCACCACAAGTTCTCCGACGCGGAGGGCGACCCGCATTCGCCGTGGCGGTACGGCGAGACCTTCCCGGCCCTGCTCAAGGGGTTGTGGTGGGCGCACATGGCCTGGATGTTCGACGAGGAGCAGACTCCGCAGCACAAGTACGCCCCGGATCTGATCAAGGACCCGGCGCTGCGCTGGATCTCGCGGAACTTCATCTACTGGACGGCTGTGTCGCTGGCGATCCCGCCGCTGGTGGGCGGTCTGGTGACGATGTCGTGGTGGGGCGCTTTCACGGCGTTCTTCTGGGGTTCGCTCGTGCGGGTGGCGCTGCTCCACCATGTCACCTGGTCGATCAACTCGATCTGTCACGCGGTGGGCAGGCGGCCGTTCAAGTCGCGTGACCGCTCGGGCAATGTGTGGTGGCTCGCGATCCTGTCCTGCGGGGAGTCCTGGCACAACCTGCACCATGCGGACCCGACGTCCGCCCGGCACGGTGTCCTGCGCGGCCAGCTGGACTCCAGCGCGCGTCTGATCCGCTGGTTCGAGCAGCTGGGCTGGGCGTACGACGTGCGCTGGCCCTCGGCTTCCCGGATCGATGCCCGGCGCAAGAGCGAGCTCACAGAAACGGCATGATGACAGACGTGGCGATCGAAGGCAGCAGTACCAGCGGTGGCAAGAACCGCCCGCCCGCGGCCCGGCGTGCGCGCCGGGTCCGTATGACCGGGAAGGAACGCCGCGAGCAGCTGCTGGACATCGGCCGCACCCTCTTCGCCGAGAAGGGGTTCGAGGGCACGTCGGTGGAGGAGATCGCGGCGAAGGCCGGGGTGTCCAAGCCGGTGGTGTACGAGCACTTCGGCGGCAAGGAGGGCCTGTACGCGGTGGTGGTCGACCGTGAGATGCGTCAGCTGCTCGACCTGGTGACGGGTTCGCTGACGGCCGGCCACCCGCGTGAGCTGTGCGAGCAGGCGGCTTTCGCGCTGCTGGACTACATCGAGGAGTACACGGACGGCTTCCGCATCCTGGTGCGGGACTCTCCGGTGGCCCAGTCGACGGGTACGTTCGCGTCGCTGATCAGCGATATCGCCACCCAGGTGGAGGACATCCTGGGGATGGAGTTCAAGGCCCGCGGCTTCGACCAGAAGCTGGCCCCGCTGTACGCGCAGGCGCTGGTGGGCATGGTGGCGCTGACGGGCCAGTGGTGGCTGGACGTCCGCAAGCCTCCGAAGGCGGAGGTGGCGGCGCATCTGGTGAATCTGGCGTGGCACGGCCTGGACGGTCTGGAGCCGAAGCCACGACTCATAGGCCACCGGAAGGGTTGATGGTTCCGGTTCCGGCCGTGGTTCGCAGGCCGGAGCGTCACCCGTTGTGATGACTCATGTGGTTTTCGGTCGCTACCGTCTGGCTGGTCGAGACGACCGGCGAGAGCCGGCATCCGGTGGTGCGGGTGTACGAACTCGATCCGGTGACCAAGGCGTACGCGCTGACCGGTATCCACCACGACCAGCTCGAGCTCGGTGTCCCGTACGGCCTGGGCATCGATATCACGAAGGACGCGCTCGATCGGCTCTGACCGGCTCGGGGAAGGCGTCAGGCCCTGGTGATGTCCTCGCCGATGGCGAAGCCCTTCGCCGGGCCCTCCTGGATCACCGCGTCCGAGCCGTACGGGACGCGGTGTTCGTCCGTGTAGACGGCCTTCTTCGCGTCGGGCGAGGTCAGCAGGACGACCGTGCCGTCGCCGTCGTGGTCGTCCACCACGATGTGGAGCGGGATGCCCGCGCGTGCGTACTCGCGGCGCTTGCGGATCCTGTCCCGCTGCTCGTTCTGCCTGCCGGGTGAGACCACCTCGACGACCGCCGACACCCCGGCGGCGTCGACTCCGAGGCCGTCCTCGTCGGGGATCTCGTCCAGATCGACCGGGGCGATGAAGATGTCGGGGATCCAGGACTTGTGGCGGTGGATGACGTTCGCGTCCTGGTGCGGCACGTGGTCACCGCCCGCCAGGTGAGCGTCGAGCGCCCGTCGGATACGGCTGATGAGCACGGCATGACGCCGACGACCTGTAGGTGACACCTCGATGGACCCCTCGATGATCTCGGCCCGGTAGCCCTCGGGGAGATCCATGGCTTTCCACGCCTGCCAGAGGACCTCGTCCAGGTCGGAGACCGGGTCGTCGTCCACAGCCGGGGAAACCTCGTGTGCGAGAGCGGTCATCGTGAAGCACCTCCTCCATCAGTGTGGGCGCGGGCGCCACAGCGGCACAAGCGACACCGCCAAGTTAGGCAGCGCGGTACCCCGGTGCGCACGGGATGCGGTCTGATCATCCGAAAGGGTGAGGTCAGGCCACCGGCTCCAGGAATTCGATGCGGTTACCGGCCGGGTCCCAGGAGTAGAAGCGGCGGTGGCCCGGCAGGTCGCCGTCCCACTTCACCTGCGCGCCGTGTGCTTCCAGCCGTTGTGCGTACGCCTCGATGCCGGTGACGCGCAGCGCCGGGTGGGCTTTCGCCGAGGGGCGGTGGTCCTCTTCCATGCCGAGGTGGAGCTGGACCGGGCCCGCCTGGAACCAGCAGCCGCCCCGCGCGGCGAGGGGCGGGGGCTTGGGGATCTCCGTCATGCCGAGCGCCTGTGTGTAGTAGGCGCGGAGTGTGTCCTCGGTGCCGGGTGGGGCGGCGAGCTGGACGTGGTCGACGGCGGTGATCATCGGGTGTCCTTCCGGGCGACGGCGAAGATGCGGCGGAACGGGAAGACCGTGCCGTGCGGGCCGGGTGGGTATGCCTCGCGGAGCAGGTCGCGGTATTCGGTGAGGAAGGCGGCCGTGGCCTCCTCGTCGTCGGCGAGCGCGGTGAGTACCGGGCGCAGGGCGGTGCCCTTGACCCAGTCGAGGACCGGGTCGTCGCCCGTGAGGAGCTGGAGGTAGGTGGTCTCCCAGATGTCCGTGGTGCAGCCGAGGCCGGTGAGGCGGGAGAGGTAGGCGGCGGGCTCCAGGACCGCTCCCGTACGGTCGCCGACGCCGGAGAGCCGGGATTTCCAGCGCGGGGATTCGCGCAGTGCGGCGAGGATCGTGTGGCTGGGTGCGGTGAAGTTGCCCGGCACCTGGAAGGCGAAGGTGGCGCCGGGGGCGAGGGCGTCCAGCCAGTCGGGGAAGCGGTCCGCGTGGCCGGGGACCCACTGGAGCAGGGCGTTGGAGACGAGCAGGTCGTACGGCTCGGCCGGGGTCCAGGTGGTGGCGTCCGCGGGGGCGAAGCCTAGGCGGGGGCCCGCGTACCGCTGGGCCTCCGCCAGCATCTGCGGGGAGTTGTCGAAGCCGGTGATCCGGGCGTTCGGCCAGCGGTCGGCGAGCAGGGCGGTGACGTTTCCGGCGCCGCAGCCGAGGTCGGCGATGGTGGCAGGGGTGCCGGGGATACGGGCGAGGAGGTCGTGGAAGGGGCGGGTGCGGTGGTCCGCGTGGCGCAGGTACTGGCGCGGATCCCAGGTGGGTGCGGTCATGGGGTCAGCATTCCCCGGAAATTCTCTCGATGTCAAGATAGTTGCGATCGAGATAGTCGACACCAAGAGACTTCATGTCGACAGACCCTCTACACTGATCCACATGGAGGATGAGGTCGACCGGCTGGTAGCTGCATGGCGTCGCGAGCGCCCCGACCTCGACGTGGAACCACTTGAGGTCCTGAGCCGCGTATCCAGGCTGGCGCGCCACCTCGACCGCGCCCGCAGGCTCGCGTTCTCCGAGCACAGTCTGGAGCCCTGGGAGTTCGACGTCCTGACGTCGCTGCGACGTGCGGGCGATCCGTACCAGCTCTCCCCCGGACAGCTGCTGACCCAGACCCTGGTCACGTCGGGCACCATGACCAACCGCATCGACCGGCTCGCCACCAAGGGGCTCGTCGAGCGGCTGCCCGACCCCAGTGACCGGCGCGGAGTGCTGGTGCGGCTGACCGACGAGGGGCGCGACCGGGCCGACCAGGCGCTGGCCGGGCTGCTCGCCCAGGAGCGCGCCCTGCTCGCCGAGCTCTCCCGCACCCAGCGCGGCGAACTGGCCAGCCTGCTACGGCAGTTGACCGCCCCGTTCGACAACATCCCCTAGGCCCTTTCCGGTCGGTCCGGTCGGATCGGGCCCGGCAAGGACCGGCGGGACAGGTCCTGGCTCCGCAGGCCCGACTCCCGCCCGTCTCGCCAGGGCGACCGCGGCCAGTGTGGAGTGCACTCCGAGCTTTCCCAGCACGTTCTGCATATGCGTACGCACGGTGTGCGGGGAGAGGAAGAGCCGCTCCGCCACCGCCTTGCGGCCGAGCCCCGCGACCATGCACCGCAGCACCTCGCGCTCCCGGGGCGTCAGCGCCTCGACCAGCAGCTCGCCCTCGGAGCGGTGCCGGTGGGCCGAGGTCAGCTCCCGCAGGACACCGGTGAGCAGTGCGGGCGGCAGGGGGGCCAGCGGGGCCATGGAGGCCGGTGCGCCGGGGAGCGGGACGACGGCGTCGGTGTCCGCGGTGTCCAGGGCGCGCATGGCGCGGTGGGCCGCGTAGTTCTCCTCGGCGGGGCGGTGCGGCAGCAGGATGGCCATCGTCGCGTACGCCTGGCGGCCGTGCACCACCGTGAGCGACTCGTGCGGGTCCAG
>NZ_JAAGLN010000286.1 GCF_010548145.1 Streptomyces sp. SID10853 | reverse complement strand
CGCCGGTCGGCGCCGGCGGACGGACCGGCCGGGAACGCGGCGGAGGCGTGGGCGGTGGAGCGGCGGTGGCCGCCGGACACGGTGCACGCGCTGTGCGTGGTGCTGCGGAGCCGGGGGAGGACGCTGGGGGTCGTGACGTTCCTGCGCGGGGCGAGCCGACGCGCCTTCGAGCGGCCCGACGCGGTGTACGCGGAGAGCGTCGCCGTACGGGTGGCTTCCGCGATCGATCTGGCACTGGCGCTGGGGCCTGATCGCATCTGATCCGCCCTGATCGCATCTGGTCCGGTCTGATCCGACCGACCCGGTCTGATCCACCGCCCCGGTCTGGTCCGACCGACCCGGTGTGGTCCGGCCTGCCTCCGTCCTGGTCCGGCCCCACCCGGCTCGATCCGGCCGCACTCGGTGCGACCTGAACGGACTTGCTGGCCCTGCTCGGCGGGGCTACGCCCGGGACGTCTCCTGCTCCTGCTCCTGGAGGACGAGCTCCTGCTCCAGGAGGACGAGGTTGCCGTGTGCGTCCAGGCGGGCCGGTTCGCCGGTGCAGTAGAAGCCGTCCGGAGTGAAGGCCCGGGCGGCGTTGTGCGCGTCAGCCTTGTAGTAGCCGCGGAAGGTGGAGGGGCCGCGGGCCAGCAGTTCCCCTGTCGGCCCGGGCGCGTCGATGCGGATCTCGTCGGCGGGCGACACGGGCCGCCCCCGCGTACCCAGGACGGTGTCCTCCGTGTCATCGAGGCGGGTGGCGGTCAGCACCCCTTCGGCCATCTCGTACACCTGCTGCAACCGGCAGCCGAACCCGGGCGGCAGGCGTTCGGCCGTTGCGGGGTGCAGCGGTGCTCCTCCGGTCTGTATCACCCGCAGACTCGACAGGTCCTCCGCCGCGGCGGGCAGGGCGTCCAGCCACTGCGCGGCGATGCCCGGCACCACGGACGTGAACGTCACGCGCTCCCCTTCGATGGCGCGGAACGCCTCCGCGGGTCCCGGGTCCTCGATCAGGACGACGGTCCCTCCGACGGCGAGGGTGCCGACGATGCCGGGACAGCCGAAGGCGAAGTTGGACTCCGCGGGCAGAACCGCCAGATACACATCATCCCGGGAGAGCCCGAGGAGTTCGCCGGCGGCGCGGGTCTGGTACGCGTAGTCGTCATGGGTACGCGGTATCAGCCCATGCCACGCGGCCGTTCCGGTGGACACCGGGGCGCCGGGCGCGGGCATCGGAGTGCCGGACACCGGGGAGCCGGACAGAAGAAAGAAGGCCACCGAACCGGCGTCGAGCGGGGGGTCGGGCTCAGGCGGGGCGTCGATGGAGCTGAGCGGGAAGGACAGGCACCCGTCCGACGAAACGGAGAATCCGCCGGCCGGCGTACCGGTATCGGACCAGGTGAAGACGCGTCGCAAAAAGGGGAATTCATCCGATATCCGGGCAGCCATCCCGGCGTGGTCGAAACCACCGTAGGAGGCGGGACCGACATAGCCGACAGCCTTGGTCGTACGGACGAGACGGCGGATCTCGGCAGTACGGTGCGCGACGGGTGCGAACACCGGAATCGCCCCGGTGCGGAACAGCGCGAACACGGTGATGACGAAGTCGGGCACATTCGGCAGTTGCACCACCACCCGGTTTCCCGGACGGATGCCTCGCAGCCGGAGACCGGCTGCCATGCGGTCCACCCGCCGGTTGAGCCGCGCGTACGTCATGCGGCTTTCCCTGTGCACCAGGGCGGTCCGCGAGCTGTGGTCTCGCGCCCAGTCCCGCAGCAGGCCGCCGAGCGTACGGCCCTGCCAGTACCCGGCCCGCCGGTAGTGTGCCGCTTCCTCATCGGGCCAGGGGGTGAAGCCGTCCAGCATGTTCCTGTCCTCCTGCGGGCGCGGATGCGGTGATCCCGACGCGGGCGGACACATCGGTCTCGGCGCGAACCTAGGGCCGGACCGCGGTGCACTCAAGGGGAGTTCCGGTCGATATGTGCGCCACTCGGCTGGACGAAACCACAGGTGCAGTCACGGGTTTCCTCAGTGCTGGTAGAAGATCCGGTCGCCGTACTCGGCCAGCACGCGCCGGTTCCACTCGTGCCCGCCGTCGACGTTGCCCGAGCGCAGCAGCGGGGGCTCGATGCCGCGCTGGGCCAGTTCGCCCGCGGCCGAGGCCATCATCGCCTGCATCAGCGCGCTCGTGACGACGGTCGACGCGGGCGCGAAGGGCGCCTCGACGCCCTCGGCGGTCAGCTCCGCGTCGCCCACCGCGATCCGGCTGTCCAGCACGATGTCGCAGTGGTCCTTGAGGTACGTACCGGAGGCGTGCCGCGACGCTGTCTCCTCGGTGTACGCCACGGATGTCACGCCGATGACCTTCAGGCCCAGCGCGCGGGCGCTCATCGCCATCTCCACGGGCAGTGCGTTGCGTCCGGAGAGCGAGATGATCACGAGGACGTCGCCCGCCGCCGCCGGGCCGGTTTCGAGCACGGCGCTCGCGAGACCGGTGACCCGCTCCAGGGCCGAGCCGAGGGTGGCCGGCCTGACGTCGACGCCCAGGGTGCCGGGGACGCTGAGCAGGTTCATCAGGGCGAGGCCGCCCGCCCGGTAGACCACGTCCTGGGCGGCGAGTGAGGAGTGGCCCGCGCCGAAGGCGAAGAGGCGGCCGCCCGCCTGCACGGTGTCGGCTATCGCGGAACCGGCTGCCGTCACGCTCGGTGACTCCTCGTCCCGTACGCGCCGCAGCAGGTCGATCGCGGCGTCGAAGAACTCGCCGGCGAGGCCGCTTTTCCCGCTGTTCTCGCTGCTCATGCGCATCACGGTGCGGTCCTTACCACGGCAGTGTCAATACCGCCCCGGTCCTGCGCGGGCCGGTTGTCGGAGGTATGCGTCAGAATTGGATGAGGGCCATAGCGGTAGCGGAACATAGGGGCACGTATGAGTGGGCTGATCGACACTACGGAGATGTACCTCCGCACCATCCTCGAGCTGGAGGAGGAGGGTGTGGTGCCCATGCGCGCCCGCATCGCGGAGCGGCTCGACCAGAGCGGCCCCACGGTCAGCCAGACCGTGGCGCGCATGGAGCGTGACGGCCTGGTGGCCGTCGCGAGCGACCGGCACCTGGAGCTGACGGAGGAGGGCCGCCGGCTGGCGACGCGCGTCATGCGCAAGCACCGCCTCGCCGAGTGTCTCCTCGTCGACGTGATCGGCCTGGAGTGGGAGCAGGTCCACGCCGAGGCATGCCGCTGGGAGCATGTGATGAGCGAGGCGGTGGAGCGGCGGGTGCTGGAGCTGCTGCGCCACCCCACGGAATCGCCGTACGGGAATCCGATCCCGGGCCTGGAGGAGCTGGGCGAGAAGGCGGAGGCGGATCCCTTCCTCGACGAGGGTCTGCTCAGCCTGGCCGAGCTGGACCCGGGGCCGGACGGGAAGAATGTGGTGGTGCGCCGGATCGGCGAGCCGATCCAGACCGATGCCCAGCTGATGTACACGCTGCGTCGCGCGGGGGTGCAGCCCGGCTCGGTGGTGAGTGTCACGGAGTCGGCCGGCGGGGTCCTGGTGGGCAGCGGCGGAGAGGCCGCCGAGCTCAACCCCGAGGTGGCTTCACACGTCTTTGTCGCCAAGCAGTAGCGAAGCGGCGGCGTAGCGGCGGCGAACCGGTAGCGCGAGAAGCAGCGTGAGCTGTATAGAGACGAGAGCTGCGTCGAGACGCGAGCTGCATCGAGAGCAGTGGAGCAGGGGCAGGGGCAGAGGTCCGTCCGGTACCGGCCGGGCGTGCGGTGGTGGCCGGTCCGCGCAATGGTGCGGGAACCGCCCCGGCCGCCCGCAAGCCGTGCGAGGCTGGGCGCCTGTGACCTGACGACGGTGCCGGTCCGGCGCGATGCGACCCATGCGGTCCGCCCATCCGGCAGGGAGGGAGCGGTGCATGCGTCTGTCCTGGCCTCACCGGGTCTCGGACCCGGCCTCGTACATGATCCCGGCCTCGTACTTGATCCTGGCCTCGTACATGATCCCGGCCTCGTGCCGGGGCCCGATCTGGGACCAGGTCTCGGGCCGGGTGCCGGATCAGGTCTCTGACCAGGTCCTGGACGGCGAGGGCCCCGGCGCTCGTGAGCGCCGGGGCCTGACCTCCCCCGCACCGACCTGGAGCCCCGAGCTCTCAAGGTCGGTCTGGCCGGACCCTCATCCCCGAGTGGTCCGCCCCCCGCACCAAATCTCCCCCGGGCAGCAACCCTCAATCCTTGGGAGTTGTCACTCGAAGGTGGGGTGTTGAGCAAGGGAACCGCATTTTCGAATGCGAGTTCGATAGCCTGTGTGAATCAGCTCCGTGAATCAGCTACGGAACCATCCTGAAGCGGCCTGCCGCAGGTGCGGGACCGACCACCCGGGGGACTGAAGGGGGTGCCTGAACATATGGTGCAGCGCATCGACGTGACCGGACCCGATGGCGTACGCCTCGCTGCCTGGGAGTTCGCCGACCCGCCCAAGGAGGCCGAGGGAGACGCGGGGCGCGCCCCCGGTGTCTTATTGCTGCACGGCCTGATGGGCCGCGCTTCGCACTGGGCCTCCACCGCCCGCTGGCTCTCCGGGCGCCACCGCGCGGTCGCGCTCGACCAGCGGGGCCACGGCCGCAGCGACAAGCCGGCCGACGGCCCGTACACCCGGGACGCCTATGTGGCCGACGCCGAGGCCGCGATCATCCAGCTGGGGCTCGCCCCCGTCACCCTCATCGGCCACTCGATGGGTGCCCTCACCGCCTGGCAGCTCGCGGCCAAGCGGCCCGATCTGGTCCGGGCCGTGGTCATCTGCGACATGCGGGCCTCCGCCCTGGGGATAGCCTCCCAACGCGAATGGGAGGACTGGTTCATGTCCTGGCCCGTCCCCTTCGCGACGCTCGCCGACGTACGGAAGTGGTTCGGCGAGGACGACCCGTGGGTGGAGCGCCCCAATCCGTCCCGCGGTGAGTTCTTCGCCGAGGTGATGGCGGAGAGCGCCGACGGCTGGCGGCCGGTCTTCTCCCGCCGCCAGATGCTGAAGTCCCGCGAGACCTGGGTCTTCGACGCGCACTGGGAGGAGCTGGCCCAGGTGCAGTGCCCGGCGCTGGTGGTCCGCGGCCTTGATGGTGAGCTGGGCCGCGCGGAGTCGCAGGAGATGGTCCGGGTGCTGCCCAGGGGGGAGTACGCGGAAGTGGCCGACGCGGCGCATCTGGTCCACTACGACCAGCCGGAGGCATGGCGCGCGGCGATAGAACCGTTCCTGGACGCGGTGGTCACCCCGTAACGGGCGCCGGCGGGGCCCGGCACGACGCCCGCCCGGGGGAGGGGCACGGCGGGAACGGGCCCCTCCCGGATGCCACTTCATCCCCCCCCGGATGCCACTTCATCCCCCCCGGACGTCGCTTCCCCCCCGGATGCCCCTTCACCCCTCCCGGACGGGCGTCGCCTCACCCCTTGCTGACCGCCAGGAGGATCTCCGGCAGCCGACCGGCCGCCTGGGGTGCGGCCGCCCGCAGTCCCGCCCAGGCCGTCCCCGCCCCGTACACCGCGCCCAGCGGCAGCAGGATCCACAGATACGGCTCGTTGCCCGTGACATGCAGGGCGATCAGCAGGGCGATCACCGGTGAGCAGAGCAGGGCGGCCGAGACCATGCCGCCGAAGATCGAGATCCAGGCGAGCCCGGCCTGCCCCGGGGCGACGTTCTTGTGGGCGTTGTCCTGCGGGATGGAGTACGGGAAGCGGGCCGAGGTCACGGCGCCCGTCCCCAGCATCGCGCCGAGCAGCGCGAAGGCCAGCCCCATCGCCTCGGGCAGCGCGCCCCAGTCGCCGAGCAGCCCGGCCGTGACCACCGTGACCAGCGCGGTGTACGGGACGGTGACCAGCGCGAGCGCCAGCGCGCGCGACCGCAGTTCCGCGAAGGCGTCCCGGGGCGACGCGATGGTCTGCGCGACCATCCAGAACGCCGAGGTGTCCTGGCCGAACTGGTTGTACATCTGGATGCCCAGCATCCCCGCCGCGAAGCACGCGAAGTAGATGGAGCCGCTGCCCTGCACCGCGTTGAGCAGCGGCACGATCAGCCCGATCGCGAGCGAGGCGATCCACGCGGCCTTGGTCTTCGGGTCGCGCCAGATGTAGCGCAGGGTGCGGAGCATCACCGTGCCCGTACGCCCCTCGGGCAGCAGCCGTGAGAAGCCGCCCGCCGACTCCTTGCGGCTCGCTCCGGCCGCCGCGAGCGTCGAGCCGTCCGGCGAGGTCATCAGCCGGACCAGGGTGCGCCGCCAGGCACGGAGCATGATCACCAGGAAGGCCGCGGCGATGGCGAGTTGGGCCACGGCCGTTCCGTACGACCCGGCGCTCGCCGAGTCCACCGCGCCGATCGCGGAGGACGGCGGCAGCCACCGCACCACGTCCCCGGTCGGGTCGAGCGCGGAGAGCCCGCCGGCCCGGCCGAGCCGCTGCGCGCCGAAGTTGACCGCCTGGATACCGAGTGCGATCACCAGGCCGCTCAGTACGGCGAGATCGCGGCCCTTGCGCGAGGTGAGGAGCCGGACGTTGGCGGCGGCCACCGCCCGGGCCAGCGCCACACAGGCCAGCACGGTCAGCGGTACGGCGATGACGGCGGTCACCGCGGCCGCCGCGTTCGTCGCCACGGCGAAGGCGGCGCCGACCGCGAGACAGAGCGTGAACAGCGGCCCGATGCCCACCAGTGAGGCGGCGAGCAGAGCCCGTACCAGTGGTTCGGGCCGCAGCGGCAGCATCACCAGACGGCTCGGGTCCAGCGTCTCGTCGCCGCTGGGGAAGAACAGCGGCATCGCGGCCCACCCGATCGCGAGGACGAGCGTGAGGATGACGGTCAGGGTGCCGGCGTGCGCGTGGCCGTGCAGCAGGACCAGGCCGAGCAGCAGCAGCGCGGCGAAGAACAGGGCGGCGGCGACGGACGCGATGTACGCGGCCTTGCGGCCCGACGACTGGCGCAGTCCGTTGCGGAGCAGGGAGAGTTTCAGCCGGACCACGACGGAGGTGAGCGACGCCGGGGCCGGCGAGGTGCCGGAGGCGCTCGGGGCGGCTGCGGCGGCCGGTGCGGTCATCGCGGGCCACCGCCCAGCCAGTCCAGGCTCTCCCCGGCGTTCCTGCCCTGCGCGCCGACCAGTTCGAGGAACGCCTCCTGGAGGGACGGCGCGCTCCCGCGTACTTCGGCCAGCGGGCCCTGGGCGCGGATCCGGCCGCCCGCCATCACCGCCACCCAGTCGCAGAGCGACTCGACCAGCTCCATCACATGGCTGGAGAAGACGACCGTCGCCCCGGAGCGGGTGTAGCGCTCCAGGACACCGCGGATCGTCTGCGCGGACACCGGGTCGACGCCTTCGAACGGCTCGTCGAGGAAGAGCACTTCGGGGTTGTGGAGCAGTGCCGCCGCCAGCCCGATCTTCTTCCGCATCCCGGTCGAGTAGTCGACCACGAGCTTGTGCTGGGAGCCCGCCAGGTCGAGTACGTCCAGGAGCTGGGTGGCCCGCTTGTCGACCTCGGGGCCGGGCAGCCCGCGCAGCCGGCCGCTGTACGCGAGGAGTTCACGCCCCGAGAGGCGTTCGAACAGCCGCAGGCCCTCGGGCAGGACGCCGATGCGTGACTTGACCGCGACGGGGTCCTGCCAGACGTCGTGGCCTGCCACGGAGACCGTGCCCTGGTCGGGCCTGAGCAGGCCCGTCACCATGGAGAGTGTGGTGGTCTTGCCCGCGCCGTTGGGGCCGACCAGACCGATGAACTGGCCCGCGGGCAGGTCGAGATCGATCCCGGCGACCGCGATCTGCTCCCCGAACCGCTTCCACAGTCCTTTTACCCGTACGGCTGCCTGGTCCTGCATGGTGCAGCGCCTTTCGGAGTCCCGGCTTTTGCGCCCACCCTACGGTCGGCCGCCAACGGGCCGGGCCGCTGCCGCCTCTCCTCCCTCGCTACCTGCGGCCGGCCCGCGCCTCCTGGCCGCAGGCGTACGCGAGGGGCCCGGTCAGCTCCTCACCGTCGGGCAGCCAGCGGTTGACCGCCGTCGGCCGCCGCGCCCACTGCACCACGCCGGCGGACCCGACCCGGGTAGGCGGCGCGGGGACGTAGCCGCCCTCGCCGCGCACCGCCAGATCGATCACGGACGGCGTCCACCCCAGCCTCCGTACCAGCTCGGGCACCTTGGCCCCGGCGCCCGGCAGGACGAAGAAGAGCATCCGGCGGTCGGGTGTGCGGGCCACCGGGCCGAGCGTCA
>NZ_JAAGLN010000285.1 GCF_010548145.1 Streptomyces sp. SID10853 | reverse complement strand
TGCCCGGCGTCCTTGGCGACGCCGAGGCCGGGGTCGACGACGATGCGCTCGGGTGCGATTCCCCCGGCGACCGCCGCGTCCAGCCGGGCACGCAGCTCGGTGACGACTTCGGCGACCACGTCCCCGTAGACCGCGCGTCCGGCCATCGACTCGCTGAACCCGCGCCAGTGCATCACCACGAAAGGCGCCCCGGCGGCGGCGACCACCGGGACCATGGCGGGGTCGGCGAGCCCGCCGCTGACGTCGTTCACCAGGACGGCGCCGGCCTCGACGGCCTGCTCGGCGACGACCGCGCGCATGGTGTCGACGGAGACGGTGACACCTTCGGATGCCAGCCCCCGTACGACCGGGACGACGCGGCGCAGTTCCTCGTCGGCGTCGACACGGCTGGCGCCGGGGCGGGTCGACTCACCGCCCACGTCGACCAGGTCGGCGCCCTGCGCCACCAGATCGAGGCCGTGCTTGACGGCGGCCGCGGTGTCGAACCAGCGGCCTCCGTCGGAGAAGGAGTCGGGCGTCACATTGACGACGCCCATGACCGCGCAGCGGTCCCACTCCGGCAGCCCTGCCACCCGGCCCCGCCCGTGCAACGTACTCATGCCCCCAGCCTAGGCGCTGTCCGGTGGATCAGGTCGCGGGAAGGCGCCGGGCTCCGCGTCTGCGACCTGATCGGCCGGACAGGCCCGGGGCCTTCCGGCCGCGCCGGGCCGGGCGGCCGGGGGCCGGCCCGGCGCCCGCCGGGTGCGTTACGCCACCCGAGCCCCGCCCTCGCCCGCCGCGCCCGTGAGCGGGGTGCACGGCGGCTCGGCCACCCGCTCGCGCCGTGCGAACGGCCACGGCAGGCCCAGATTGACGAAGCCCTCGGCCTGCATCGCGGCGAAACCGATGCGCGGCAGGTCGCCGGTGTTGCGGAAGACCACGAAGCGCGGCTCCCAGCGCGGCCGGAACTTGGCGTTGAACTTGTACAGCGACTCGATCTGGAACCAGCGGGAGAGGAAGACCAGCAGTCCGCGCCAGCCCCGCAGGACCGGGCCCGCGCCGATCTTCTCGCCGCGGGCCAGCGCCGAGCGGAACATCGCGAAGTTGAGGGAGACCCGCTCGACGCCCAGCCCGGGGGACGCCTCCAGGGCCGCGACGATCAGCAGCTCGTTCATCCCGGGGTCGGCGGCGCGGTCGCGGCGCATCAGCTCCAGCGACATCCCGTCCTTGCCCCACGGCACGAAGTGGATGATCGCCTTCAGGTCGCCGAACGGGGACTCGGGCCCCTCGGCCTTGTGGGCGGTGGCGATGACGCAGTCCCCGTCGCCCGGGTCGCCGATCCGGCCGAGCGCCATCGAGAAGCCGCGCTCGGTGTCCGTACCCCGCCAGGCCGCCGCCGCGCCCCTGATCCGCTCCAGCTCGGCCTCGCTCACATCACGGACGCGCCGGACCCGCGTCTCGTAGCCACCGCGCTCGATGCGCTTCACCATCTGGCGTACGTTGCGCATCGCCCGCCCGGCGAGGGAGAAATCCACGACATCCACCACCGCCTCGTCCCCGAGTTCCAGCGCGTCGAGCCCGGTCTCGCGGGTCCAGACCTCGCCGCCGGTCTCGCTGCAGCCCATCACCGCGGGGGTCCAGGAGTGCAGCTTGGCCTCGTCCATGAAGCGTTCGATCGCGCCGGGCCACGCCTCGACGTCGCCGATGGGGTCGCCGCTGGCCAGCATCACCCCGGAGACGACCCGGTAGCAGACGGCCGCCTTGCCGCTCGGTGAGAAGACGACGCCCTTGTCGCGGCGGAGAGCGAAGTGGCCGAGGGAGTCGCGCCCGCCGTGTTTCGCGAGCAGGGCCCGCAGCTGTTTCTCGTCCTCGTCGGTGAGGCGCGCCGCCGGGTGTTCGGGCCGGAAGGCCAGGTAGATGGTGGTGACGGCGGTGAGCAGTCCCAGGGCGCCCAGCGAGTAGGCGACGGTCCAGGAGGTGTTGCCCTGGTACTCGACCGGGCCCTCGAAGCCGAAAAGACCGAACAGCACGTGCTGCAGACGGTCGGCGATGCTGGGGCTGCCGACGACCCGGCCGGGGTGGACGCTGACGATGATCAGGCCGAGGCCCAGAGATCCGGCGCCGAGCACCACGAAGTTGGCGAGCGCTTTCCACCGGCTGCGCGGGTCGGGCAGCGCCTCGAACTCGGTGCGGTGGCGTACGACGAGGGTCAGCAGCACCAGCGAGATCAGCGCCCCGACGATCGAGTGCCGGTAGCCGAACTGCGCCACGGCGCCGATCGGAAGCAGCACCACGGCCGCCCGCCAGGCCCTGCGTTTACGGCGTTTGAGGCCATGGGCGAGGAGCAGCAGGAGCACCCCGGCGCAGAGCGCGAGGGCCGCGGTGAACGGCCCCAGCGCCCCGGGCAGCACCTCGGCGACCGTATGCATCCGGCTGTGCCGGAACCGGGGGAAGGCCCCGCCGGCGATGTCGAGCAGACCGACGACCGTACAGGCCGTACCGACCAGGGACGGGACGGTCTCGGGGCGGGGGCCCCGGAAGATCCGTCGGACACTCTTCGGAACCATTACCGACTTTTCCCCATCTACCGGCACAGACATCGCTTCCCACGGCTCCACAAGAGGTTCTCTGTCCGCCGATCGCCGAAGTCGGCGCAGCATCCGGACATTTTGTGTCCTCTAGGACGGCGATTACGGGGTGCGGGTTCATCCGTCCCGGAAAAATCTCTCCGCAGAAAGCTCGGCTCCCCATGGGTCTCACCAGTCACAAGGTTCTGGCGCTCGCCGCCCTGCTGGCCGTCGTCCTGTTCGCCGCGACGATCTGGCTCTGGCCGCGGCTCGCGCGGCGCAGCGGCCGTGCGGTGGCGGGCCGGATCGGTCTGTTCCTCGCGACCCAGGTGGCGGTCTTCGCCACGGTGGGGCTGCTGGCCAACAACTCCTTCCTCTTCTACGGGTCATGGGCCGATCTCTTCGGCCAGGAGCAGACCCCGGGTGTGGTCGTCGACCACGACGCGGGCAGCCGTGACGTCCGGGTCGTGAAGCGGACCGGCCTGGATGTGCCCGGCGGCACCAAGCCGGCCGTCGCCGGGCAGATACAGAAGGTCGTGATCCAGGGCCGTACGTCGAAGATAGCCAGCTCCGCCTACGTCTATCTGCCCCCGCAGTATTTCCAGCAGGCGTACATGAAGCGAACCTTCCCCGCTGCTGTCGTGCTCACCGGATATCCGGGCACCGCGGAGAACCTGATCCACGGTCTGCACTATCCGAGGACCGAGTTCGACCAGCTGAAGGCCGGGAAGATGCGGCCGATGGTGCTGGTGATGCTGCGGCCGACGGTGGCACCGCCGCGTGACACCGAGTGCGTGGACATAAAGGGCGGGCCGCAGAGCGAGGCGTTCTTCGCGAAGGACCTCCCGGGTGCCGTCAGGGCCGCGTACCGGGTCGGCCCCGGGCCGCGGAACTGGGGCTCCATCGGGGACTCGACGGGTGGTTACTGCGCACTGAAACTGGCGGTCCATCACCCGGGCGTCTACGGGGCCGGAGCGGGGCTCTCCGCTTACTACCGGGCGGCCGAGGACCCGACGACCGGCGACCTCTTCCAGGGCGATCATCTGGAGCGGCACCGCGCCGACCTGCTGTGGAGCCTGGACCACCGGCCGGCCCCGGCCACCTCGCTGCTGGTCACCACCAGCCGGAAGGGCGAGGGGAACTACCGCAGCACGATGCGGTTCATCGACAAGGTGAAGCCGCCCACCCGGCTCTCGTCGATCACCCTGACCAGCGGTGGGCACAACTTCAACACCTGGCGCCGCGAGATCCCCGCGGGCATGGAGTGGCTGAGCGGGCGGCTCACCGGCCGCTGACGGTCTCCAGCTCCACCTCGTCGCGCGGGATGTCCCGGGCGTCGGCGGCGGTGGAGCGGCGCAGCGCCTCGTGCAGCCGGGCCGGGGTCAGTACGCCCAGGAAGCGTCCGGCGGTGTCCTCGTCGGTCACCGCGATCCACCCCGCGTCGTGCTGGAGCATGGTGGCGAACGCCTGCCTGAGCGAGGCCCCGACGGGCAGCCGGGCCTCCATCCGCCTGGCGTGCTCGCCCACAGTGCCCTTGGCCGTCGCCGCGTGCTCCGCGGAGATCCAGCCGTGCAGCCTCTCCTCCCGGTCCAGGACGACCGCCCAGCCGGGCAGCTCGGCGGGCAGCGGGTCGTCGAGGTGCACCACCGGGGGCTGTTCCAGATCGCCCGGCTCGATCGGGGTGACGGAGAGCCGCTTCAGGCCGCGGTCGGCGCCGACGAAGTCCGCCACATAGGGCGTGGCCGGGGCGCCGAGCACCGCTGCCGGGGCGTCGAACTGCTCGATCGTGCCCTGCCCGTACACCGCGATGCGGTCGCCGAGCCGTACCGCCTCCTCGATGTCGTGGGTGACGAAGAGGACGGTCTTGCGCACGGACTTCTGGAGCGCGAGGAACTCGTTCTGCAGGTGTTCGCGCACCACCGGGTCGACCGCGCCGAACGGCTCGTCCATCAGCAGGACGGGCGGGTCGGCCGCCAACGCCCTTGCCACGCCGACCCGTTGGCGCTGTCCGCCGGAGAGCTGCTCGGGATAGCGGCCGCCGTGGACGGACGGGTCGAGACCCACGAGTTCGAGCAGCTCGGCGGCGCGGGCGCGGGCGGTGGCGCGCTTGACGCCCAGCAGGTGCGGGACCGTCGCGGTGTTGTCCAGGACCGTCTTGTGCGGGAAGAGGCCGACCTGCTGGATCACATAGCCGATACGGCGGCGCAGTTCGACGGGGTCGGTGGCGGATATGTCGTCCCCACCGACATATATCCGGCCGTCGGTCGGCTCGATGAGCCGGTTGACCATCTTCATCGTGGTGGTCTTGCCGCAGCCGGACGGGCCGACGAGCGTGACCAGTTCACCTTCGGCGACCTCGAAGGAGAGGTTGTCGACGGCGGTCGTGCCGTCGGCGTACCGCTTGGTGACGTTTTCGAATCGGATCATGATTCCCCATTGTGACGGGCCGGTTGTGAAGGCCATGTTGCTGCAGTGCGACGGATCCCGGCATTGTCAGTGGCCGGGGATAGGGTCGCCACTGAGTTGAGCAGACCGATGCCGGGAAGACCGGCGTCGAGCAGGACGGCGCCGGGCAGACCGGCGTCGGGCAGACCGATGGGGACCGGACCGGTGGGGACCGGAAAGGCCGGAGCACGGCGGGGGCCGGGAGGCGGGGTGCGGTGAGCGGGCAGAACTGCATGGCGAGGAACGACTGGCTCTGCTGGGACTACGTCACATCCCGCAGCCAGGAGCTGACCGACGCGACCGTCCAGCACATCTGGATCACCGCCGTATCGGTGGCGATCGGTCTCGTGGTGGCCGTCCCGCTGGCGCTGCTGGCCCGCCGCGGGCGGCTCTTCGCGGGGCCGGTGCTCGGGCTGACCACCGTGCTCTACACGGTGCCGTCACTGGCGATGTTCTCGCTGCTGCTGCCGTGGTTCGGCCTCTCGGCAGCCCTGGTGGTCACCGGTCTCGTGCTCTATTCGCTGACCATCCTCGTACGGAATCTCCTGGCGGGTCTCGCCGCCGTGCCCGAGGACGCCAGAGAGGCGGCGCGGGGGATGGGATACGGACCGGTCAGACTGCTCTGGGAGGTCGAGCTGCCGCTGGCGCTGCCCGCGCTGTTCGCGGGGGTGCGCATCGCCACGGTCTCCACGGTCGCGCTGACGACGGTCGGCTCGATCGTCGGCAAGGGCGGCCTCGGCAATCTCATCTCGGACGCGCTGCCGACCCTCTTCAAGGCGCAGGTGCTGACCGCGTCGGTGCTCTGCGTCCTGCTGGCCGTCCTGGCCGATCTGATGCTGCTCGGCGTGCAGCGGCTGCTCACGCCCTGGACCCGAATACGGACGCCGCGGGCGGTCCGGACGGCTGAGGCGGGCTGACCATGGGCGAGTTGACGGATGCCTGGACCTGGCTGACGACGGGGTCCAACTGGTCGGGGGAGAGCGGCGCCGAGCACCGGCTGGCCGAGCATCTGACGGTCAGCGGGATCGCGTTCGCGGTGGCGTGCCTCATCGCGCTGCCGGTCGCTCTCCGGCTGGGGCACATCGGCAGGGGCGGCGCGCTGGCCGTGAACATCTCCAACGCCGGGCGGGCGATACCGACGTTCGCCGTGCTCGCCCTGCTGCTGCTGACCCCGCTGCGCTCGCACGGCGACCTGCCGACCGTGATCGCCCTGGTGCTGTTCGCCGTGCCGCCGCTGCTGACCAACGCGTACACGGGCATGCGCGAGGTGGACCGGTCGGTGGTGGAGGCGGCCCGGGGGATGGGGATGTCCGGGGGGCAGCTCTTCCTGCGGGTCGAGCTGCCGCTCGCCTATCCGCTGATCATGACCGGGCTCAGGTCGGCCGCGGTCCAGGTGATCGCCACGGCGACCCTGGCCGCGATGACCGGCGGGGGCGGCCTCGGCCGGATCATCACCGCCGGGTTCAACACGTACGACACCGCACAGGTGGTGGCGGGCGCGCTGCTCGTCGCCGCACTGGCCCTCGTGGTCGAGGGGCTGCTGGTGGCGGCCGACCGGCTGCTCGACCCGCGGCGCAAGGCGGCGGCCTGAGGACGGCCGGCCGCCGGTCCGAGTCCGCGGGCGGGCGGCTGTCGCCCTCCGTCCCGAACGTTTGTCAACCACCTGTCACTTGGAGTGGACCTCATGATCAAAACCTCGCGAATAGCGGGCGCGGTGCTCGGCGTGGTGGCTCTGACGGGCTCCCTCGCGGCGTGCGGCGGGGACAGCCTGGAGAAGGACAAGGACGGTGGCGGATCGAGTGCCGCGGCCGGCTCGGGGAAGAAGGGCTCGCTCGTCGTCGGCGCGGCCGGCTTCACCGAGTCGAAGGTGCTCGCCGCGCTGTACAGCCAGGTGCTGGCCAACGCCGGATACAAGACGTCGGTCACCTCGGTGAACAACCGCGAGCTGTACGAACCCTCGCTGGAGAAGGGTCAGATCGACGTCGTACCGGAATACGCGGCCACCCTCGCCGAATTCCTCAACGCCAAGACGAACGGCGCCAAGGCGGCCGAGAAGAAGCCCGTCGCCTCCGGTGATGTCGCCGCGACGGTCGCGGCTCTGCAGAAGCTCGCCGGGCCGCGCGGCCTGAAGGTGCTTCCCGCGGGCCGGGCGGTCGACCAGAACGCCTTCGCCGTGACCAAGGAATTCGCCGCCAAGAACAAGCTCAAGACGCTTTCCGATCTGGGGAAGTCGAAGGCGAAGGTCAAGATCGCGGCGGGTGACGAATGCACCGTCAGGCCGTTCTGCGCACCGGGCCTGAAGTCGAAGTACGGCATTGACGTCACCGGCATCGACCCCAAGGGCGTCGGTACCCCGCAGGCCAAGCAGGCGGTCAAGGACGGCACCGACCAGCTGGTGCTCACCACCACGACCGACGCGACGCTCGACACCTACGGCCTGGTCCTGCTCCAGGACGACAAGAAGCTCCAGAACGCGGACAATCTGCTGCCGGTCGTGAATGCCAAGCACGCGGGCAGCCCCGAGATCGCGGCCGCCCTCGGCAAGCTCACATCGACGCTGACGACCGCCGATCTCGTCCAGCTGAACCGCAAGGTCGACTCCGAGCGCGCGAAGCCCGACGATGTCGCGAAGGACTATCTGAAGTCGAAGAGCTTGATCAACTAGCCGGTTCCCCGGAGGGAATGGCGGCAAGGGGGAATGGCGGCAGGCGCCGGGGTAACGGTTCGAGGTAACCGCTGGGGAACAAATCCCGGTGCGGTCATCCATTCGGCTCACGCGCACGGTAAATTTCGGGCCATGCCACGTGGACGCCACCGCCATTCCCCACCCCTGCACCGGCTTCTCCAGCCCTCGGCCGTAGCCGGTGCTTCGCTTCTTCTCGCCGCCGGTGCCTGGCTGTTCGCGGATCCCCTGGTGCTGCGCTGCCTGGTCGCGGCCGCGGCGGCCGCCGCGGTGACCGGTGCGGTCCTCATGCGCAACTGGGACCGGGTGGCCGGCCGCAGGGTCGCCGAGCTGACCCGGTCACGGGCCGCGGAGGAGTGGCGGGCCGAGGAGCGCACCGCCGAACTGGAGGGCGATCTGGAGGAGTCGCGCGCGCTGCGCGTCAAGCTGGAGACGAAGCTGCGGGCCAAGCGGGCCGAGCTGGCCGGGCTGCGCGGCGAGCACGCCGCACTGCTGCGCCGGTACGCGACCGCCGAGACCGAGCGGGCCGGCGCGCTGGAGGGCCGCAGGCTCCTGGCG
>NZ_JAAGLN010000284.1 GCF_010548145.1 Streptomyces sp. SID10853 | reverse complement strand
CGTTAGGGAAACGCCCGGTTACATTCCGAACCCGGAAGCTAAGCCTTTCAGCGCCGATGGTACTGCAGGGGGGACCCTGTGGGAGAGTAGGACGCCGCCGAACAATTTTTAGCCTCAGCCCCGGACCATTTATTGGTTCGGGGCTGAGGCATTTCTGCGTCCATGTGCAGTTCTCATCAGCAGAGCCAGAGCCAGAGCCAGAGCAGAACAAAGCCAGAGCCCTATTCAGAGGCCACTACGGACAGACCACTACGGACAGAAGCTGGTGTGCCGGCCGGTGTCCGCGGAGCCGTGCGTGCCCGGGGCTGTGTAGCCCGACCCCTGTGTATATGCGGATGGGCTGCCACGGATCGCTCCGTGGCAGCCCATCCGCCGTTCTGCCGTATCAGTTCCCGGTGTTCTCGTAACCGGGTACGCCCGCCGAGCGCGCGAGGTCGATGTCGAGTGCTTCGCGGCGGATGCGCTGGTCGACGTAGAGAAGGACCGTCACACCGGCCGTGAACGGGTACGTGAGTGCCGTTGTGAGCATCGCGCCGATGCCGCTGACGATCAGGTACGGCCAGCCGAAGTCCGGAGTCTCGCTGGAGACCAGGTCGCTGATGCCCTTGCCGTCGGCGATCGTGGCGGCCGCGTTGAACGGCAGATCGATCAGGCCCGATACGAGGGCGGTCAGTACCAGGGTCAGCAGCGTGATCCCCAGGATGCGCCACCAGACGCCCTTGACCAGCTTCGCGGAGCGGCGCAGTGCCGCCGCGATGCCCTGCCGCTCCAGCATCAGCGCCGGGCCGGCCAGGCTGAAGCTGATCCACAGCCGAATGACGACGATGGTCGCGACGAGCCCGCCGATGGCGGCGAGTCCGGCGCCGGCCGAGCCGCCGACCAGGAGGCCGGGGAGGAGCCCGATCGTCATCACCGCCGCATAGCCGACGGGCAGCAGCAGGCTCAGGCCCACCAGCCGGGACAGCTGGGGTTTGGCCTCGCGCCAGGCATCGGCGAGCGTCACCGGGCGGCCCAGTACGGAGCGGCTCACGACCATCGTCAGTACCGCGGTGGTGAAGATCGTGCCGATCAGGGTGATCGCGTACACCGGTCCGAGGCTCAGCAGGCTGTCCCGCAGCGAGTCGAGGCTCTGGCGCAGCTGCTCGGCGGGGTCGGCCCCGCTGTCGATCCGTGCCGGCTCGGGAAGCAGATAGTGCTGGACGAGGATCGAGCAGAGCTGGATGGCGGCTGCCACGCCGATCGTGAGTCCGAGTGCCGTGCGCCAGTGGGCACGCATCGTCGACACCGAGCCCTCAAGGATCTCTCCCACGCCGAGGGGCCTGAGCGGGATCACGCCCGGTTTCGCCGCGACGGGCTGCTGGTTGCCCCAGCCGCCCGGCTGCGGTCCGCCGCCCCAGCCGGTGTTCGGGGGGCCGCCGTTGTTGCCGCTCTGGGCGCGCGGGCCCCGGGCGGACGTCTGCTGCGGTGGTACGGGCGGCGGGTTCGGTGCGGTCCACTGTGCGGCCGGCGGCTGATTGCTGGACCACTTCGGAGGCGTCTGAGGCGTCTGAGGCGTCGGAGCCGTCGGAGCTTCCGGAACAGCGTCCCCCTGGCCGGTCGGTCCGGCGGGCCGGGGGACGCCCGGCTCCTGGCCGTCGGAGGGGGCGGATCCGGGCGAGGCCGAACCCGGAGAGTCGTTCATGGTTGCTCCTTCACATGCCTGGTCCGCCACATGCCTGTCCGCGCGTCGAGGCAGCAGGTCGGCGGCAGCCATCGTGTCATGCGAGCTGAGGGAGGGGAGCAGCTGCTGTATTCCCCTGCTTGTCCCCTCGCGTATCCCCGTGTGTCCCCCTTGCGCCTTCAATTGTCGGTACCCCACGGGGCAGACTGTGCGGATGGCTGATCAGGATGCGCAAACCCCGCTGGGTGCGGGGCCGTCCATGCTTCCTTCGCTTCGCTGGGACGAGCCGCCCGAGGGCGCGGAGGGCGCGGTTGTCGTTCTGCTCGACCAGACCCGATTGCCCGGTGAGGAGGCCGAGCTGGTGTGCACGGATGTTCCCGCGCTGGTCCGGGCGATCCGGACGCTCGCTGTGCGGGGCGCTCCGCTGCTCGGTGTCGCCGGCGGCTACGGGATCGCGCTCGCTGCCGTACGGGGATACGACGTGGAGGAGGCAGCGGCACTCCTCGCCGGTGCGCGGCCCACCGCGGTGAACCTGGGGTACGGGGTCCACCGGGTGGCCACGGCGTACCGGGCGGCTGTCAGCGGCGGTGCGGACCCCGGTACCGCGGCGTCTGCGGCGCTCGCGGAGGCCAGGGCGCTGGAGCAGGAGGATGTCGAGGCCAGCCGGCTGATGGCGGTCCGGGGGCTGGAGCTGCTCGATGAGCTGCTGCCGGGCGGCGGGCACCGGATTCTGACACACTGCAACACCGGGGCCCTGGTTTCGGCCGGTGAGGGCACCGCATTCGCCGTGGCTCTGGCGGCCCACCGTGCGGGCAGGCTGCGGCGTCTGTGGGTGGACGAGACACGGCCGCTCCTTCAGGGGGCGCGGCTGACGGCGTACGAGGCGGCCCGGAACGGGATGGCGTACACACTGCTCACCGACAACGCCGCCGGTTCGCTCTTCGCGGCGGGTGAGGTGGACGCCGTGCTCATCGGAGCCGACCGGATCGCGGCGGACGGCTCGGTGGCGAACAAGGTGGGCAGCTATCCGCTGGCCGTGCTGGCCAAGTACCACCATGTGCCGTTCATCGTCGTCGCTCCGACGACCACGGTCGACCTGTCCACGCCGGACGGTGCGTCCATCGAGGTGGAGCAGCGGGCGGGGGCGGAAGTCATGGAGTTCGGCGGGGTGTCGGTGGCGCCGCTGGGGACGCAGGCGTACAACCCCGCGTTCGATGTCACACCCCCCGAGCTCGTGACGGCCGTCGTCACGGAGTCGGGGTCCGTATCTCCTGTCACCAGGGACGCACTCACCGCATTGTGTGACAGGTCACGCCAGGTAACGATTAGCTAATGGGATGATGTCGGTATGAAGGGACGCGTCCTTGTCGTCGATGACGACACCGCACTGGCCGAGATGCTCGGCATTGTGCTGCGTGGTGAAGGTTTTGAGCCGTCATTTGTAGCGGACGGCGACAAGGCACTGGCTGCATTCCGTGAGGCCAAGCCGGACCTGGTGCTGCTCGATCTCATGCTGCCCGGACGGGACGGCATCGAGGTCTGCAGGCTGATCAGGGCCGAGTCAGGTGTGCCGATCGTGATGCTCACGGCGAAGAGCGACACCGTCGATGTGGTGGTGGGGCTCGAATCAGGGGCCGACGACTACATCGTCAAGCCGTTCAAGCCCAAGGAGCTCGTCGCCCGTATCAGGGCGAGGCTGAGGAGGTCGGAGGAGCCCGCGCCGGAACAGCTGGCGATCGGGGATCTGGTCATCGATGTGGCAGGTCACTCCGTGAAGCGGGAGGGGCAGTCGATCGCTCTCACCCCGCTGGAGTTCGATCTGCTGGTCGCGCTGGCCCGTAAGCCCTGGCAGGTGTTCACCCGTGAGGTGCTGCTGGAGCAGGTGTGGGGGTACCGGCACGCCGCGGACACCCGGCTGGTCAACGTGCACGTTCAGCGGCTGCGCTCGAAGGTCGAGAAGGACCCCGAGCGGCCGGAGATCGTGGTGACCGTCCGCGGTGTCGGATACAAGGCAGGACCGAGCTGACATGGCTCGGAGCAGCGCCGCTCCGGCGCCCGGTGAGCCGGGAGTACGGCCGGGGCGGCCTGCCGGACCCGCGGTGGACGCGTCCCGGTTCACCGCCGCGGCCGGTTCCACCGGCGGGGGGTCCGCGCGGCGTCCGGCGCTGCGCCGGTTCGGTGACCGTTTCCTGCGGGGCGGCCGACTGCTCCAGGACGGGGCCCCCGGCGGTCCCGTGCTGCGGCTCTTCGCGCGCTGGGTGCGCCGTCCGCTGCTGCCCGCTGCGCGTCTCTGGCGGCGGAACATCCAGCTCAGGGTGGTCGCCGGCACGCTTCTGATGTCGCTGGCCGTGGTCCTGGTGCTCGGGTTCGTCGTCATCGGCCAGGTGCGCAACGGTCTGCTGGACGCCAAGGAGAAGGCCGCGGTCAGTCAGGCGGCCGGCGGTTTCACCGTCGCCAAGGACAAGGCCAACGCGACGACGGTGTCCGACAGCGACTCCGCCGACACCGGGGCTGCCAGCAATTCCCGTCAGTGGCGTACCGACCTCGTCGCCCAGCTCGCCAGTGGCGGTCAGGGCGCGTACAGCGTGGTGACGCTCGCCCCGGCCTCCGAGGAGACGGGCGCGGGCAACGGCGGGGAGCGTACGTCGGGCCAGGTGAGCCCCGACAGCGTCTCCGAGAAGCTGCGCAGGAGCGTCGACCAGGGGACGGCGCCGTACAAGACGTACACGGACATCAAGTACGCCGACGGGCGGGCGGCCGAGCCCGGTCTGGTCGTGGGGCAGCGCCTGGAGGACATCGACCACAAGCCGTACCAGCTCTACTACCTCTTCCCGCTCTCGCAGGAGGAGAAGACCCTCAGCCTGGTCAAGCGGACCCTGGCCACCGCGGGGCTGTTCGTGGTGGTGCTGCTCGGGGCGATCGCCTGGTTCCTGGTGCGGCAGGTGGTCACGCCCGTACGGATGGCCGCCGGGATCGCCGAACGGCTCTCGGCGGGGCGCCTCCAGGAGCGGATGAAGGTCACCGGTGAGGACGACATCGCCCGGCTCGGTGAAGCCTTCAACAAGATGGCGCAGAGCCTCCAGTCGAAGATCCAGCAGCTGGAGGACCTCTCCCGGATGCAGCGCCGCTTCGTCTCCGATGTGTCGCACGAGCTGCGTACCCCGTTGACGACCGTACGGATGGCCGCCGACGTCATCCATGACGCGCGCAGTGACTTCGATCCGGTGACCGCGCGCTCCGCTGAACTGCTCGGCGATCAGCTCGACCGCTTCGAGTCGCTGCTCGCGGATCTGCTGGAGATCAGCCGGTTCGACGCGGGTGCCGCCGCGCTGGAGGCCGAGCCGATCGATCTGCGGGAGACCGTGCGCCGGGTCATATCCGGCGCCGAGCCGCTCGCGGAGCGCAAGGGCAGCCGGATCCGGGTCGTCGGTGACGAGCAGCCGGTGGTCGCCGAGGTCGACGCGCGCCGGATCGAGCGGGTGCTGCGCAATCTCGTCGTCAACGCGGTGGAGCACGGCGAGGGCAATGATGTGGTGGTCAGGTTCGGTGTCGCGGGGGGTGCCGTCGCGATCGTCGTACGTGACTACGGCGTGGGGCTGAAGCCCGGTGAGGCGACCCGGGTCTTCAGCCGTTTCTGGCGGGCCGATCCGGCGCGTGCACGTACGACCGGTGGTACCGGGCTCGGTCTCTCCATCGCCGTCGAGGACGCGCGGCTGCACGGGGGCTGGCTCCAGGCGTGGGGCGAGCCGGGCGGCGGGTCACAGTTCCGGCTGACCCTGCCGCGTACGGCGGACGAACCGCTGCGCGGTTCCCCGATACCGCTGGAGCCCGACGACTCACGGCGCGCCCGCTCCGTGTCGCAGGCCGATGCGGGGCGGCTGATCGCGGTTCCGGCCCAGTCCGGTGCGGACCGCTCGCCGCTGCCGCCGCTGCCGCGTGCGATACCGGCCGATCCGACGGCGCTGCCCGGGAGTGGCGCCCGGGTGGTCGCGAGGGCCGGTGACTGTGGGGGGCAGGCCGATTCTGCGGGGCCGGTTGGTTCCGCGGGGCAGGCCGCTTCCGGAGGGGCGGCGGATTCTGCGGGGTCGGCGGGTTTCGCGGCGCAGGCCGAATCCGCGGCGCAGGCCGAATCCGCGGGGCCTGCCGGCTCCGCACTGCACGCTTCGGATCAGGTTTCGGATCAGGCTTCGGACCGGGAGGACACCGCCCGTGGGCGATGATCGTGGGGGCAGCCGCAGCACACGGGGGCTGCGGGCGTACGCGTGGCTGGGCTGCGGCGGCCTGCTGCTGGCCGGCTGCGCTTCGATGCCCAACACCGGTGACATCGAGGCCGTCGACCCTTCGCAGCGCAGTGACTCGCAGGTCAAGGTGTACGCGGTGCCGCCGCGTGAGGGGGCAGCGCCCGCCGAGATCGTGGACGGTTTCCTGGAGGCGATGACCAGTGACGATCTGCAGTTCGCCACGGCCAGGAAGTATCTGACGAAGGCGGCGTCGCGCAAGTGGGACCCGGGTGCGCGGACCACGGTGCTCGCCGACGGCCCCACCCGCCGGGCGAATCCGGCCAACGACCGTGATGCGCCGCAGGTTTCGTCCACCTTCGAACTGAGCGGCACGGAAGTGGCCGTGGTCGACAAGCAGCACGCGTACCAGCCGGACAAGGGTACGTACCGCAACTCCATCCACCTCGTGCACCAGAACGGCAGGGAGTGGCGCATCGACGATCTGCCGGCCGGTCTGCTGCTCAGCCTCTCCGACTTCCAGCGCAACTATCACTCGGTCAACAAGTACTACTTCGCTTCCGTGCCGGCGTCCGGGGTGCCGGGGGCGACCGGTGCGTCCGGGCCGTCCGGCGCTTCCGACGGCGCGTCAGGTGCGTCGGGTGCGGCCGAAGGCCCCTCCGGCCGGAACTGGCTCGTCGCCGACCCGGTCTATCTGCGCCAGGGCATCGACCCCGAGACGCGGATGGATCCGCTGACGCAGACGGTCGCATCGGTGCTGGACGGGCCGACCAACTGGCTCGGCCCGGTGGTGGCTTCACGGTTCCCGGCCGGGACCGCGCTCAAGAAGGGCGTCAGGACGCTGACGCTCGACGACCGGAACGGCCTGAAAGTGCCGCTCAACGAGAAGGCGTCGGGCGTGAGTCAGGGCCAGTGTCGGCAGATGGCGGCCCAACTCCTCTTCACCCTGCGCGATGTGACGTCCATGCGGGTCGAGCAGGTGGAGCTGGAGCGTTCGGACGGCGCGCAGTTGTGCGTGCTCGACGCGGACCAGTCGCAGGAGTACGCCCCCGACCAGACGTCGGGCAGCCCGGCCGGTGAGTACTTCGTCGATGCCAAGGGCCGTCTCGTACGGATGCAGGCCATCGGCGACGACACTTCGGGGAAGGCGGATCCCAAGCCGGTCGACGGGCCGCTCGGCGCGGGCGCCAAGCCGCTGAGCACGGTCGCGGTGTCGCGCGACGAACGGCGTGCGGCGGGCGTCTCGAAGGACAGCGGCACGCTGACGACGGCCTCGATCGTCTCCGGCGGCGGAACGGCCGAGAAGCTGTACACGAGCCATGCCAAGCAGGAGAAGGACCGCCTGTCCGCCCCGAGTTGGGACGGCTGCGGCGACCTCTGGGTGGCTGACCGCAACCCGGCGAATCCGCAGCTGCTGCGGTTCGCGGGCGGTTCGGGCGAGCCGCAGCAGATCCCGGTGCTCGGTCTGGACGGTGCGCGCGTCGCGGGGCTGCGGATGTCGTCCGACGGGGTGCGGATCGCGCTGCTGCTGACGAAGGACGGGCATACGACGCTGAAGGTGGGCCGGGTGGTCCGGCAGGGCAACGCCGACCACCCGACGGTCACCGCCGTGGACGAACTGCGCCCCGCCGCACCGCAGATGGCGGATGTGACGGCGGTGTCCTGGGCGGGCCGCAGCCGCCTCGTGGTGGTCGGCAAGGAGGCCGGCGGGGTCCAGCAGGTGCGCTATATGCAGGCGGACGGGTCGGTCTCCGGGGTGAACCCGCTGCCGGGCGCCAACCGGATCACCGCCGTCGCCGCTTCGGACGACGACAGGCTGCCGCTCATGGCGCTCTCGGACGAGGACGGAATTGTGCGTCTGCCGCCGCGGGCGAATTGGAAAACGGTGGTGGAGGAAGGAAAGTCGCCGGTCTATCCCGGATAGCGGGCCGGCCCCTGGGCGGCTTCCACGTCTCTTCGGCGGCTGTACGGGCAGGCGTACGGGCGGACGTCATCGGGCGGGGCCGGCCTGTCCGGCCCCGGTTATCCACAGGGGTGGCAGGAAGATCTCCCGCTTGGCAGAGTGAAGTCATGCGGGGGTGGTGGCGGGAAATCTCGGAAGTGGTGCTGCCGAGCGCATGCGGAGGCTGCGGCAGATTTCGTACGGCGCTCTGCGCGGAATGCGCCGAGGCCCTGTGCGGCGGTCCGGTGCGCAGGGCGAGACCGGACCCGGAGCCGCCCGGGCTCCCGGTGGTGTGGGGCGCCGCGGTGTACGAGGACGCGGTGCGGGCGGTGCTGCTCGCGCACAAGGAGAGGGGCGCTCTGGGACTGGCGGGGGCGCTCGGCCGGGCGCTGGCGGCGGCGGTGC
>NZ_JAAGLN010000283.1 GCF_010548145.1 Streptomyces sp. SID10853 | reverse complement strand
TCTATCAGACTCTTTCGTGTCCGATTCCCGGCCGGCGGGCCGCTTTCCAGTTCCACGCTTTCGCGTTTCCCTTTCCGGCGATTCCGACTCTATCAGATCCTTTCGGCCTGACCCCCAGTCAGCGGGGTTTGTCATCCCGGCCGTTGGGCCGTTCCGACGTTTCAAACTCTAGCGGATATCCCGGGTGACTCATAATCGGGTCGCACCGGTCGTCGAGAATGAATTCCGGCATGCCGAAATTCTCCCCGACGGGAGATCGTGCTGAGTTTGGTTGCCGCATGTGCGGCGGGAGTGGCTGTCGCAGAACCGTTCCGGCCCCGTGACAACTCGAAGAACCTTACAGATCAGCCGGTGGTGCGTCAACCGGCTCCGGCGCCGCTGTCAACCCCATTGTTCCGTCACGGGTCCGGCCCCCGGTCAGTCGAGATCGGTGAGGCGGCCGCCCGCGTCCGGCTGGGCGTCCTCCACCCTGCGCAGCAGGATGGTCAGCATCTCCCCAAGGGCCCCGCGGTCCTGGTCGGTCAGGTCCTGGAGCAGGTCCTCCTCGAAGGTCGTGGCCATCCGCATCGCCTCCAGCCACTTCGCCCGCCCTTCGTCCGTGACCTCGACGATCACGCGGACCCGGTTGTTCTCGTCCCTGTCGCGGGTGACCAGCCCCTCGCCCGCCATCCGGTCGATGCGGTGGGTCATCGCGGCCGGGGTGAGGCCGAGGCGCTTCGCCAGCTCACCCGGGCCCATCCGGTACGGGGCGCCGGCCAGGACCAGGGTCTTCAGCACCTCCCACTCCGTATTGCTGATGCCGAGGTCGGCGACCTGGCGCCCGTACGCGACGTTCATCCGCCGGTTCAGCCGGCCGAGCGCGGAGACCACCTTCTCGACCTGGGGGTCGAGGTCACGGAATTCGCGCTGGTAGGCGGCGATCTGCTCGTCGAGGGTCGGCTCCTGCGGGCCGGGGGACTCAGGCATGCCGGGGAGTATCCCATGTAACTCGTTGGCGTCGAAGTCCTTCGATGTGTATTGTTGAGCTTCGAACTTTAGCATTGAAGTCTTCAACTTCGAGAGGTGGTGAGTGGTGACCAAGGCGATGGGTGCCGCGATGCGTCGGATCCAGACAGGTACCGCGCTGAGCGCGTTCGGCATCGGGTTCACCGTTCCGTATCTGTACATCTACGTGTCGCAGGTGCGTGAGCTCGGATCGAGTACGGCCGGGGCCGTGCTCGCCGTCTTCGCGGTGGCCGCCCTGGTCGTCCTTCCCTTCACCGGCCGGCTGATCGACCGCCGAGGACCGCTGCCCGTCCTGGTGGGGGCCGCGGCACTGGCCGCGGTCGGCGCGATGAGCATGGGGCTCTCCGCCGGCGTCGTGACGGTCGTCCTGTCGGCCGCCCTGCTCGGTGCGGGGACGGCCGTCATGCAGCCGGCCCTGGCCACGATGATCGTCTGGTGCTCCAGCCCGTCCACCCGGACCCGCGCCTTCACCATGCAGTTCTTCCTGCAGAACCTGACGCTGGGTATCGGCGGACTGGTCGGCGGACAGATCGTCGACGCGAGCCGGCCCAGCAGCTTCACGCTGCTCTTCGCCATCGAGGCCGTCATGTTCCTCGCGCTCGCGGGGATCGCGGCATCCGTCCGGCTGCCCCGGGCCCCGGGCCTGGAACTGGCCCCGCAGCCCCAGGGCGGCGGAGTGCGCGCACTGCTCAAGCACCGCGCCATGGTGCAGCTCTGCGTGCTCGGCTTTGTCGTCTTCTTCGCTTGCTACGGACAATTCGAGTCCGGGCTTGCCGCTTATGGGACCGAAGCCGCCGGAATTCAGCCCTCGACGCTCGGAATCGCGCTCGCCGCCAATACGGCCGTGATTGTGGTCGCCCAGTTCGTGGTGCTGAAGGTCGTGGAGAAGCGGCGGCGCTCACGGGTGATCTCAGGGGTGGGCCTGATCTGGGCGTTCGCCTGGGTCATCGCCGGCTACGCGGGGCTCGGGCACGGCAGCCAGACCATGGCGACCGCCGCGTTCATCTCGACGTACGCGCTGTTCGGGCTCGGTGAGTCCATGCTGTCCCCGACCGTCGCACCGCTGGTCGCCGATCTGGCGCCCGATTCCATGGTCGGTCAGTACAACTCGGCCTTCGCGCTGGTCAAGCAGCTGGCCCTGGCCATCGGACCTGCCGTCGGCGGGCCGATGGGGGCCTCGGCACATCTGCTGTACATCGCGACCTTCGTGGTGTTCTCCCTCGGGATCACCACGCTGGCGCTGCGGCTGGGGCGGCGGCTCACCCCCGTACAGGACAATCCGTCCCTCGGACACGGTTCGCGGGTCGTGGCCACGCATCTGCCGGAACCGGCGGCAGCACCGCACTGAAGGACGGCGGCACCGGTACCGGGCAGCGGGGGCGTCTACGGGAGCAGGCCGGGGCGGGCTGGTGTGTTTTCCGGGAGGGCGAACTCGCACCAGACCGCCTTCCCACCGCCCGGCGTACGGCGGGAGCCCCAGGACGAGGCGATCGTCGCGATGATCGAGATGCCGCGGCCCGCCTCGTCCGCGGGCTCGGCACGGCGGCGGCGCGGCAGATGGTCGTCGCCGTCGGTCACCTCGATGATCAGCCGGCGGTCCGTCCTGCGCAGTCGCAGCCGCATCGGCGGGGTGCCGTGCTGGAGGGAGTTGGCGACCAGTTCGCTGGCCGCCATGACACCCAGGTCGTGAAGTTCCACGTGAAACCTCCAGGACGTCAGCACGCCGGAGGCGAAGGCCCGCGCGCGGGGAGCCGCCTCCACTCCGCCCAGCAGGTCGAGCGCCGCGTTGTGGAACAGCTCGGCAGCCGCACCCGTGCGCGCCGGGTGCTGGACGACCAGCACCGCGACGTCGTCGTCATGCTCGGCCGTGACGCCGAGCGAGCGGAAGAGCCGGTCGCAGACGACCTGCGGGGCGCCGGACGCACCCGACAGTGCGCGCTCCAGTGCGGCCAGGCCCTCGTCGATGTCCTCGCCCCTGCGCTCCACCAGACCGTCGGTGTAGAGCACGGCGGCGGAGCCGGGCGGCAGCGCGATCGAGTCCGATGTGTGCTGCCAGCCGCCCGTCCCGAGCGGTGGCCCCGTCGGGTCGGCGGCCCGGCGTACCGTGCCGTCCTCGTCCCTGACCAGCACCGGCAGATGACCGGCCGACGCATAGGCGAGGCGGCCCTCGTTGGGGTCGTGGACCGCGTAGAGGCAGGTGGCGATCTGGTTGGGGTCGATCTCGGAGACCAGACCGTCCAGGAGCTGCAGGATCTCGTGCGGGGGCAGGTCGAGCCGTGCGTACGCGCGGACAGCGGTGCGGAGCTGGCCCATGACCGCGGCGGCCCGGACCCCGTGGCCCATGACATCGCCGATGACCAGGGCCGTACGCCCGGCTCCGAGGGTGATCACGTCGTACCAGTCGCCGCCGACGGCCGCGTCCGTGCCGCCCGGCTGGTAGGTGGCGGCGATGCGCAGGTCGTCGGGCTGCTCCAGCTCCTGGGGGAGCAGTGAACGCTGGAGGGTGACGGCCGTTTCCCGCTGTCTGCGCTCACTGGTGCGCAGCCGCTCGGCCGCGTCGGCGTGGTCGGAGACGTCGGCGGCGAAGACGAGAACCCCGCCGTGCTCCAGGAGGTCGGGGACCGGGGTGCAGGTCACGGTGTACGAACCGGCACCCGGACCGGCCTGTACCCGACGGGACTTGACGGTACGAGGAGTTCCGCTGCGCAGCACCTGGTCCATCAGCGGGAACAGACCGAGCTCGGCCAGTTCGGGCAGCTCGTCGGCTGCGCACGCGCCGGTGGAGCGGGCGCCGAAGGCCGCGGTGTAGGCGTCGTTGACGTACGCGACACGGTGCTCGGGCCCGTACACCAGGGCGACCAGTGCGGGCAGGCTGCCGAGGATCTCCCGGACGGAGAGCTCGTCGAGCGCGGGGAGCTGGTCGAGATCAGCGGTCAACTCGGCTTCCCGGCCCGGGGGCTGGGCGGACTCACCGCGGGCTGCTGGCACGGAACTGTGGTCGGTCCGCGCGGCGGCGCGGCGCTGTGTTCCGGGGAGCCGGGAGCTCCAGCGCGTGAAGTTCACTGCTTTTCAAGCCTCGTTTGTCGTGTTTGTCGTGACGGAACGGCTGGGACCTGCTGCTCGGCCGGCGGGGGGATCCGGGTCGTACGGGGTGTTCTGGGTGGGTCTGGGTGCACCTATGGTCACACGTCCGGTGTGACCGGCGGCACTGTCGGCGTCAGTCCCGCTGCGGGCGGTCGCCGCCGGCGGCCCATTCGAATTCGGCTCGCGGGTGTTCCAGCGAACCGAGCGAGACGATCTCGCGCTTGAAGAGTCCGGCGAGCGTCCACTCGGCGAGAACCTTGGCCTTCCGGTTGAAGGTGGGTATACGGCTGAGGTGGTACGCGCGGTGCATGAACCAGGCAGGGTAGCCCTTCACCTTCCGTCCGTAGATGTGGGCGACACCCTTGTGCAGGCCGAGCGAGGCGACCGAACCGGCGTACGCGTGCTCGTAGTTGCTCAGTGGCCTGCCGTGCAGTGAGGCGATGACGTTCTCGGCGAGGACCTTCGCCTGGCGCACGGCGTGCTGTGCGTTGGGCGCGGTCTCGGTGCCGGGCTGATCCGACGTGAGGTCGGGGACCGCCGCCGCGTCACCGGCCGCCCAGGCATGGGCGGTTCCCTCGACCGCGAGCTGTGCCGTGCAGCGCAGCCGGCCGCGGTCGTTGAGCGGGAGGTCGCTCGCCGCGAGGACCGGGTTGGGTTTGACGCCCGCGGTCCAGACGAGGGTCCGGTTGGGGAAGCGAGCGCCGTCGCTCAGCACGGCGACCCGGTGGTCGCAGCTGTCGAGCCGGGTCTCCAGGCGTACGTCGATGTTGCGGTTGCGCAGCTCGCGGATCGCGTACTGGCCCATTTCGTGGCCGACTTCGGGCAGGATGCGGTCGGCGGCCTCCACCAGGATCCAGCTCATGTCGTCGCGGTCGACGTTGTGGTAGTAACGCGACGCGTAGCGCGCCATGTCCTCCAGCTCGGCGAGTGCCTCGACCCCCGCGTAGCCGCCGCCGACGAAGACGAAGGTCAGTGCGGCGTCGCGGACCGCCGGGTCGCGGGTCGACGAGGCGATGTCCATCTGCTCGATGACGTGGTTGCGCAGGCCGATGGCCTCTTCGATGCTCTTGAAGCCGATGCCGTGCTCGGCGAGACCCGGGATCGGCAGCGTGCGGGACACGGAGCCGGGGGCGAGCACGAGTTCGTCGTAGGTGAGCCGCGTGGCGCCCGTGCCGTCCTCGGGGCCGGCGAGGGTGGTGACGGTCGCGGTGCGCTCGGCGTGGTTGATGGCCGTGGCCTCACCGATGACGATCCGGCACTTGTCGAGGACCCGCCTCAGCGGCACGACGACATGACGGGGCGAGAGGGAACCGGCGGCGGCCTCGGGGAGGAACGGCTGATACGTCATATAAGGGTCGGGGGTGACCACAGTGATCTCCGCTTCGCCGCCCTTCAGCTTCCGCTGGAGGCGCAGCGCCGTGTACAGGCCGACATAGCCGCCGCCGACGACGAGAATGCGCGTGCCGGCCCCGGGTCCCTGGTCCGGCCCGGGGTTCGTCTCGTGGGAGAGGGGAGCAGTCACTGTCCCATGAGGCAACGGGCGATCGACTTTGTCCACAGGCCCGGCAAATTGTGTGACCGGAGAACACCGGCGCGCCGGTGCGGAGTGTTTCCCCGCGTGAAGGGAAGGGCCGCAGGTCAGCGGGTGGGACGGTGAGTGGGCGACGGGGCGGAATAGGGAGAGTCCAGGCCCATACTCCGATCGGGGGGCGCTCCGTGCGGAACTACCCTCTTCTGAATCGCCCCTTGCTCAACTATGTTCGTAGTTCGCCGGGGTGTCGGGTCTGAGCTCCGGGGAGACCAGGCGGGGAGTCTCCGGGGGGAGACATCATTACCGGGGGATCGCATATGCACATTCAGGAAGCTCATTGGCAGGCTGCTGTCCCGGCTGAGACCAGCGGACGGGCAGGCGCGGGTACGGTCCCGCGCTCGGCGCCCCTCCGCGTGGACGCACAGCGCAATCTGGAGCATGTACTGCGGGCAGCCCGCGAGGTGTTCGGCGAGCTGGGGTACGGCGCGCCGATGGAGGATGTAGCGCGCCGGGCGAGAGTCGGCGTCGGCACGGTGTACCGCCGCTTCCCGAGCAAGGACGTCCTGGTCAACCGGATAGCGGAGGAGGAGACCTCCCGCCTGACGGAGCAGGCCCGTACGGCACTTGGGCAGGAGGACGAGCCGTGGTCCGCGCTCGCGCGCTTCCTGCGGACGTCGGTGGCTTCGGGTGCGGGACGGCTGCTGCCCCCGCAGGTGCTGCGCGTGGGCGTGGCCGAAGCGGCCGAGATCGGGGACGGCGTTCTCGGCGGTGACCCCCTGCTGGGCGAGGCGGAGACCTCCCCGGAGGAGACACGCGTACCGCAGCAGCGGTCGGCTCCTCGGGTCGCTGACGGGCCGCCGGTGACCGGGGCGCTGCCCGGTCTCGCCGACGACAGCACGGGGGCCGTGGAGCTGCTGGAGGTCGTGGGCCGCCTCGTGGACCGGGCCCACACAGCCGGTGAGTTGCGGGCCGATGTCACGGTGGCGGATGTGCTGCTGGTGATAGCCACGGCGGCCCCGACGCTGCCCGACGCCGCTCAGCAGGCGGCCGCGTCCTCGCGGCTGCTCGACATCCTGCTGGAGGGGCTGCGGTCGCGTCCGGCGTGAGCACCGCCGGTGGACGGGCGCACTGCCGGAGCCCCACGTATCACCGGAGGCCGGCGCATCGCCACTCGTCCCGTCCGGGCACTGGGCACTCGTCCCGTCCGGGCACAGGGCACTGGGCACTGGGCACTGGGCACTGGGCACTGGGCACTGGGCACTGGGCACTGGGCACTGGGCACTGGGCACTGGGCACTGGGCACTGGGCACTGGGTGAGCATGGAGCACGGACTGGCCACTGGGCACAATTAGTTGAGCCTTCCCCTCATGGGTGACAGTTAGTGCTCCGATCCGGGAAAACGCCCCGGATGAGTGGTTGCTGAACGCAGGCTGCCGGTTGTAGCCCGCTCTGTGTCACTCTTGGCCGGTGTTCTGGTCCGAGGGTGTGTACGGGGGCTTTCCGCGATGAGCGTTGAAGGGCGGGACGAACCACTCGGCGAAGCCGGTGGGGCACCGCGGCTGCCCGGGCAGGTTCCGGAGCAGCAGCCCGGGAGCGCCTCCGGACAAGCCGCGCAGGGCGGGCAGGCCGGGCAGGCCGGGCCGCCTCCCGGTGGCGAGTGGTCGGCCAGCGTGCCCCAGCAGCGCGAGGGTGGCGGCAGTGGTGTGCTTCCGCCACCGCGGTCCCTGGACCTGCCGCCGTCCGACGCCGAGCTGATCGCGCAGATGCGGGAGGGCGGAGCCGGAGCCGATGGCACGGACAGCACCGACAGCGCCTACGAGGAGCTGTTCCGCAGGCACTCCGACGCGGTGCGCCGCTATGCCCGTACCTGCTGCCGTGACGCGCACACCGCAGATGACCTGACCGCCGAGGTGTTCGCCCGCACCCTCCAGGCGGTACGGGGCGGGGCGGGGCCCGAGCACGCGGTACGCGCCTATCTGCTGACGACGGTGCGCCGGGTCGCCGCTGCCTGGACGAAGACCGCCAAGCGGGAGCAACTGGTCGAGGACTTCGCCCTCTTCGCCGACCAGGCCGCCAGGTCCTCGTCGTCGGAGGTGTCCGACCAGGACACCCTGGATCTGGGCGCCGATGTACGGGCCATGCAGATCGCCGAGAAGTCGCTGGCCATGGAGGCGTTCCGGTCACTGCCCGAGCGCTGGCAGGCGGTCCTCTGGCACACCACCGTGGAGGAGGAGTCCCCGAGCGATGTCGCCCCGCTGTTCGGTCTGACGGCCAATGCCACAGCGGTGCTGGCCAGCCGGGCCCGTGAGGGGCTCAAGCAGGCGTACCTCCAGGCGCATGTGAGCCAGACCCTCACGGCGGGCGGCGACTGCGCGCAGTACGCGGACCGGCTCGGTGCGTACGCCCGTGGCGGTCTGCGGATGCGGGCCGAGCGGGGGCTGCGCAAGCATCTGGAGGAGTGCGCCAAGTGCCGGCTGGCGGCCGGCGAACTCAAGGACGTCAACGCCGGGATTCCCGCGCTCGTTCCGATCGCGGTCATCGGCTGGTTCGCCGGGGGCTCAGCCCTCAAGGCCGCCGGGCTCGTCGCGGGTGGTGCGGCCGGGGCCGCGGGGGCCGGCGCCGCAGCGTCGAGCGGGAGTTCAGCGGGCGGCGGAGCCGCCGCGTCCGAGGGGCTCGGCCTTCCCGCCAAGGCCGGCATC
>NZ_JAAGLN010000282.1 GCF_010548145.1 Streptomyces sp. SID10853 | reverse complement strand
CCCGCGCCACCCAGCGGGCCGGCATCGTGCACACCACCGGCGCGCTGCCGGAGTGCCTCGGAGAGGCGGCGGGGCCCCGCCCGTGACCCGGCGGAGGTGTGGCGGCGGGCGGGACCCCGGCCGCCGCACCCTCCCCGGCCGGCTCAGACCGGCCTGAACCACACCGTCGCCAGCGGCGGCAGCGTCAGCCCGATGCTCGAAGGGCGCCCGTGGTACGGCACCGGCTCGGGCTTCAGCGGCTCCGTGTTGCGGATGTCGCCGCCGCCGTAGAGACCGGTGTCGGTGTTGAGGACCTCGCGCCACTCCGGCACCGAGTCCGGCACACCGAGCCGGTACTCGTGCCGCACCACGGGTGAGAAGTTGGAGACCGACAGGAGCGGTGCGCCCTGCGCGTCGTAGCGCAGGAACGCGAAGACGTTGTCCTCCGCCGCGTCACCCGCCACCCAGTCGAAGCCGCCCGGGTCGGTGTCACGCTGCCACAGGGCGGGGGCCGCCGCGTACACCGCGTTCAGGTCACGCACCAGGTCCCGCACCCCGCGGTGGTCGTGCGCCGCCCCGTACGACGGGTCGAGCAGCCACCAGTCGGGTCCGTGCGCCTCCGACCACTCGGCGCCCTGGGCGAACTCCTGCCCCATGAAGAGGAGTTGCTTGCCCGGGTGGGCCCACATGAAGCCCAGATACGCGCGGTGCGTGGCGCGCTGCTGCCACCAGTCGCCCGGCATCTTCGAGACCAGGGCCTGCTTGCCGTGCACCACCTCGTCGTGCGAGATGGGCAGGACGTAGTTCTCACTGAACGCGTACACCATCGAGAACGTCATCTCGTTGTGGTGGTACTTGCGGTGCACCGGCTCCTTCGCCACGTACTCCAGCGAGTCGTGCATCCACCCCATGTTCCACTTCAGCCCGAAGCCGAGCCCCCCGTAGCCGCCCGCGCCGACCTGGTCGGTGGCGCGCGTGACGCCGTCCCAGGCGGTCGACTCCTCGGCGATCGTCACCACACCGGGGTTACGGCGGTAGACCGTCGCGTTCATCTCCTGGAGGAAGGCCACCGCGTCCGGGTTCTCCCGGCCGCCGTGCTCGTTCGGCGACCACTGGCCTTCCTCGCGCGAGTAGTCCAGATAGAGCATCGAGGCGACGGCGTCCACCCGCAGCCCGTCGATGTGGAACTCCTCGCACCAGTAAGTGGCGTTGGCGACCAGGAAGTTACGCACCTCGGTGCGGCCGTAGTCGAATTCGAGCGTGCCCCAGTCGGGGTGCTCGGCGCGCGCCGGGTCGGAGTGCTCGTACAGCGGCCGGCCGTCGAACCGCGCCAGCGCCCAGTCGTCCTTCGGGAAGTGCGCGGGCACCCAGTCCATCAGGACACCGATACCCGCACGGTGCAGCGAGTCCACCAGATACCGGAAGTCGTCCGGTGTGCCCATCCGGGACGTCGGCGCGTAGAAACCGGTGACCTGGTAGCCCCACGAGCCGCCGAAGGGGTGCTCCGACACCGGCATCAGCTCCACATGCGTGAAGCCCAGGTCCTGGACGTACGCGGGCAGTTGCGTCGCCAACTGGCGGTACGTCAGGCCGGGCCGCCAGGACGGCAGATGCACCTCGTACACCGAGAAGGGCGCCTGGTGGACCGGGCGGTCGGCCCGGTGCGCCATCCACTGCGCGTCCTGCCAGCGGTGGTGGGACTCCGTGACCACGGACGCGGTGGCGGGCGGCACCTCGGTGCGCCGCGCCATCGGGTCGGCGCGCAGGGTGTGGCTGCCGTCCGGGCGCATCAGGTCGAACTTGTAGAGCGCTCCCTCGCCGATGCCCGGCAGGAACAGCTCCCACACCCCGGACGACCCGAGCGACCGCATCGGATACGCGGTGCCGTCCCAGTAGTTGAAGTCCCCGCTGACCCGCACCCCGCGCGCGTTCGGCGCCCAGACGGTGAAGCGGGTGCCGGTGACGCCCTGGACGGTCATCGGCTGTGCGCCGAGCGCCTTCCACAGCTCCTCGTGGCGGCCCTCGCCGATCAGATGCAGATCCAGCTCACCGAGGGTGGGCAGGAAGCGGTACGGGTCCTGCAGCTCGGTCTCGGCCCCGTCGTACGCGACGAGCAGCGCGTACTCCGGGACAGTGCGCAGCGGCAGCAGCCCGGAGAAGAAGCCCTCGCCGTCGTCGTGCAGTTCGGCGCGGAGCCCCTTGCCGACCACGGTGACGGAGCGGGCGTACGGCCGCAGGGCCCGGACGGCGATGCCGCCGCTGACCGGATGGGCGCCGAGCAGCGCGTGCGGGTCGTGGTGGCCGCCGCTGAGCAGCCGCTCCCGGTCGGCGGCGCCGAGCGTCTCGGCCGGGCGCACCCCTCCGGTCGGCTGGGACGGCAGAACGGCCGCGGGCTCGGTGCTGTGGGAGGTGTTCGCGGTGTCCGCCGTGTCCGTGTCCGTGGACGGGGCGGGCTCGGGTTCGGCGGGCGACGGAGTGCGGGACGGGGGACGGGCGGTCACTGGGGCGGCCTCCTCGGCAGCTTCGGCGCACGGTGGAAAACGGGGGGTTCGGGAAGCGAGAGCCGCTCGATCGCGGCCATCGGGACGGGCAGCCAGTCGGGGCGGTTCCTGGCCTCGTAGAGGACCTCGTACACCGCCTTGTCGGTCTCGTAGGCGCGCAGCAGCTCCGGCTCGGCGCGCGGGTCGGCGCCGGACACCGACGCGTACCCCTCGCAGTACGCGTCACGGCAGCCGGTCGCCCACTTCGGGGACCAGGGCCGGTGGGTGCGCGCCGCGTAGTCGAAGGAGCGCAGCATCCCCGCCACGTCGCGGACGACGGGCTGCGGGCGGGTGCGCTCGGCGAGCGGTCTGGCCGGTTCGCCCTCGAAGTCGATGACCGACCACTCGCCGTCCCTGGCCCGCAGGCTCTGGCCCAGATGCAGATCGCCGTGGATGCGCTGGGCGGCCCAGGTGCGGCCGGCGTGGCCGAGGTCGGCGATCGCGTCGAAGGCGGTGCGGAGCCCCGCCACATACGGCGCGAGCGCCGGGACCGCCTGAGCCGTGAGCTCCAGACGTTCCGTCATCTCCGCCGCGAGATGCTGTATCTGCCGCTTGCTCAGGACCGCGGTGGGCAGCGCGGACGCCAGCGTCCCGTGCACCTCGGCGGTCGCCCGGCCCAGCGCGCGGGCGCCCGCCGCGAAGTCGTGGCCGTCGGCGAGTGCGAGCAGTGCCAGCTGCCAGCCGTCCTCGGACCCCGAGAGGAACGGCTGGAGCACCCCCAGAGTGGCGGGCTCCGGCTCCGTGGTCTCGTACCAGGCGACGGGCGCCGGCACCCGGGCGCAGCCGGCCTGGGCCAGCGCGAGCGGCAGCTCCAGGTCCGGGTTCGAACCGGGGTGGACGCGGCGGAAGACCTTCAGGATGAACGTATCGCCATAGACGAGGGAGGTGTTGGACTGCTCGGCGCCCAGCGGCCTGGCGGGCAGCCCGGAGGGGATGTCGGCGGTCGGGTCGCGGTCGAAGCGCAGCGCGCCGATCCGGCCGGGCGTGCGCAGCCGCTCGAAGAGCAGCCCGGTCAGCCGGGGGTCGAGCAGCGCGTCGTACAGCACGGACCCGGCCAGCGGTCCGGTGCGGGCCCGGCCGATCAGCGCGGCGGCGAGGCGCGGCGGCAGTGAGGTGCGTACGCCGAGCAGCAGCTGGTAGCAGTCGCCGGTCGCGGGGGAGTCCTGGTCGGCACGGATCAGCAGATGGAGCAGGCCGGGGGCGGCGCCGACCGGCAGCAGTTCGGTGGCCGAGACCAGGGTGAAGGAGGTGACGGGCCGCCCCTTGCCCGCGAACCAGCGCTGCCGGGGCAGCCACTCGTGCAGCAGGGGGGCGAGCGAGTCGAGGAGGCGGAGGGGGCCGGACGACCCGGCGGAGCGCGCGCTGTTCCGGGTGGATGCAGCCTTGGACATGGCATCGCGTCCTTTCCCGGGCACACCACACGATGCGCAGAGTGTCCCGGATTGCGTGGGGTCGCCTCCCATGCTGAACGCATTGGGGGCGGGAATCCGGCTGTGCGGGACGGTGCGGGTGAGGATGGACCAGATGGACTAGGGCCCTGATCCAAACGAAAGGCCCTCGGGCTCCGTGGGCCGGGTGCTGGTGCCGCGGTACCAGTGAGAAGCGTGCCCGGGGCGGGGCGGCGGAAACCGGCCCGCCCCGGGCACGGCGTCACACGGTGGGGGCGTCCTTGCGCAAGCGGAACCAGTAGAAGCCGTGCCCCGCGAGGGTCAGGAGATACGGCAGTTCACCGATCGGGGGGAAGCGCACCCCGCCGATCAGCTCCACCGGATGGCGCCCGGTGAAGGTGCCCAGATCGAGCTCCGTCGGCTGCGCGAACCGGGAGAAGTTGTGCACGCACAGCACCAGGTCGTCCTTGTACTCCCGGAGGAAGGCGAGGACGGCCGGGTTGGACGACGGCAGCTCGGTGTACGAACCGAGGCCGAAGGCCGGGTTCTGCTTACGGATCTCGATCATCCGGCGGGTCCAGTGCAGCAGTGAGGCGGGCGAGGCCATGGACGCCTCGACGTTCGTCACCTGGTAGCCGTAGACCGGGTCCATGATGGTCGGCAGGGAGAGCCGTCCCGGGTCGCTGGACGAGAAGCCGGCGTTCCGGTCGGGGGTCCACTGCATCGGTGTACGGACCGCGTCCCGGTCACCGAGCCAGATGTTGTCGCCCATGCCGATCTCGTCGCCGTAGTAGAGGATCGGCGAACCCGGCAGGGAGAGCAGCAGCGCGGTGAACAGTTCGATCTGATTGCGGTCGTTGTCCAGCAGGGGTGCGAGCCGCCTGCGGATGCCGATGTTGGCCCGCATCCGCGGATCCTTGGCGTACTCCGCGTACATGTAGTCGCGCTCTTCGTCCGTGACCATTTCGAGCGTCAGCTCGTCGTGGTTGCGCAGGAAGATGCCCCACTGGGCGTTCTTCGGGATCGCCGGGGTCTTGGCCAGGATCTCCGACACCGGGTAGCGGGACTCCCGGCGCACCGCCATGAAGATGCGCGGCATCACCGGGAAGTGGAATGCCATGTGGCACTCGTCGCCGCCCTTCTTGAAGTCGCCGAAGTAGTCGACGACGTCCTCCGGCCACTGGTTGGCCTCGGCGAGCAGCACCGTGTCCGGGTAGCCCGCGTCGATCTCGGCGCGCACCCGCTTCATGAAGGCGTGGGTCTGCGGGAGGTTCTCGCAGTTGGTGCCCTCGACCTGGTAGAGGTACGGGACCGCGTCGAGGCGGAATCCGTCGATGCCCAGGTCGAGCCAGAAGCGCAGCGCGGAGATGATCTCCTCCTGCACCACCGGGTTCTCGTAGTTGAGATCCGGCTGGTGGGAGAAGAACCGGTGCCAGTAGTACTGCTTGCGCACCGGGTCGAAGGTCCAGTTGGAGCTCTCCGTGTCGACGAAGATGATCCGGGCGTCCGCGAACTGCTTGTCGTCGTCGGCCCAGATGTAGTAGTCGCCGTACGGCCCGTCCGGGTCCTTGCGCGACTCCTGGAACCACTCGTGCTGGTCGCTCGTGTGGTTCATCACGAAGTCGATGATCACGCGCATGCCACGCTGGTGGGTGGCGTCGACGAACTCGACGAAGTCGGCGAGGTCGCCGAACTCCGGCAGCACCGACGTGTAGTCCGCCACGTCGTAACCGCCGTCCCGCAGGGGCGACTTGAAGAACGGCGGCAGCCAGAGGCAGTCGACGCCGAGCCACTGGAGGTAGTCCAGTTTGGCGGTGATGCCCTTGAGGTCACCGACACCGTCCCCGTTGCTGTCCTGGAACGACCTGACCAGGACCTCGTAGAAGACGGCGCGTTTGAACCAGTCGGGGTCACGGTCCTTGGTGGGAGTGTCCTCGAATTTGTCGTGGACAGGCTCATTGACAATCATGATGTGGGTGACCCTCCGATCGGCGGGGACGGTCGCAGCACCAGGATGTGCGCGGGCGTGCTGCCCGGCTCCAGACGCACATAGTTGGCCCTGCCCCAGTGGTAGGTCTCGCCGGTGAGCTCGTCGCGCACCGGGACGGATTCGTGCCATTCCAGGCCGAGATCCGGCATGTCCAACGAGACCGTGGCCTCCTGGGTGTGGTGCGGGTCAAGGTTGACGACAATCAGAACCGTGTTCGAACCGGCGGGGTCTCCGCCCGGCGTGGAGACCGCCGTGGAGCCCGCCGTCGAGTCCGGCACGGACACCGATTTCGAGTACGCGATGACCGCGTCGTTGTCGGTGCGGTGGAAGTGCACCGACCGCAGCTGACGCAGCGCCGGATGGCGCCGCCGCAGCTCGTTCAGCGTGGTGATCAGCGGGGCGATGGTCCGCCCCTCCCGCTCGGCGGACTCCCAGTCGCGCGGTCGCAGCTGGTACTTCTCCGAGTCCAGATAGTCCTCGCTGCCGGCCCGGGCCGTGGTGTTCTCGCACAGCTCGTACCCGGCGTACACCCCCCAGGACGGTGCCATCGTCGCCGCGAGCACCGCACGGACCTCGAAGGCCGGGCGGCCGCCGTGCTGGAGGTACGCGTGCAGGATGTCCGGGGTGTTCACGAAGAAGTTGGGTCGCATGGCGGCGGCCGACTCCCCGGCCAGCTCGGTGACGTAGTCGGTCAGCTCCTGCTTCCCGGTCCGCCAGGTGAAGTACGTGTACGACTGCTGGAACCCGACGGCGCCCAGGGTGTGCATCATCGCGGGCCTGGTGAACGCCTCGGCCAGGAAGACCACGTCCGGGTCCCGGCCGTTGACCTCGGCGATGACCTGCTCCCAGAAGACCACCGGCTTGGTGTGCGGGTTGTCCACCCGGAAGATCCGTACGCCGTGCCCCATCCAGAAGCGCAGGATGCGGACGGTCTCGGCGACCAGCCCCGCCATGTCGCGGTCGAAGGCGATCGGGTAGATGTCCTGGTACTTCTTCGGCGGGTTCTCCGCGTACGCGATCGTGCCGTCCGCCCGGTGGTGGAACCACTCGGGGTGCTGCGTCACCCACGGGTGGTCGGGCGAGCACTGCAGCGCGAAGTCGAGCGCGATCTCCAGGCCCAGCTCACCGGCGCGCCCGACGAAGTCGTCGAAGTCCTCCAGGGTGCCGAGGTCGGGGTGGACGGCGTCGTGGCCGCCGGCCGGTGAGCCGATGGCCCAGGGCACGCCCACATCGTCGGGCCCCGCGGTCAGCGCGTTGTTGGGGCCCTTGCGATGGGTGGTGCCGATGGGGTGGACCGGCGGCAGATAGACCACGTCGAACCCCATGGCCGCGACCGCCGAAAGCCGCTTCGCCGCTGTCCTGAAGGTGCCACTGACCTGCGGCTTGCCCTGCTCGACCACGGCGCCTTCGGAGCGCGGGAACAGTTCGTACCAGGATCCGTACAGCGCACGCTCACGCTCGACGAGCAGCGGCAGCGGCTCGGAGGCGCTGACCAGTTCGCGCAGCGGGTAGCGGGCGAGCGCCGCCACCGCCTCCGGTGCGAGCGCGGCCGCGAGACGGCCGTCGGCCGGGGCCGCGGTGTCGCCCAGCGCCTCCGCCACCGCGAGGACCGCCTGCCGGCCCCTGCTCTTGGGCACTCCGGCAGCCGCACGTGTATACAACGCGGCGCCGTCGGCGAGCACCAGCTCGGTGTCGATGCCCGCCGGGACCTTGATCCGGGCGGTGTGCAGCCAGGTGGCGACGGGATCGCTCCACGCCTCGACCGTGTACGTCCACCGGCCCTCGCGGTCCGGGGTGACGTCGGCGCCCCAGCGGTCGGTGCCGGGGGCCAGCTCGCGCATCGGCGCCCACGGAGCTGTCCGGCCGCGCGGGCCGCGCAGGACGACATTGGCGGCGACGGCGTCATGGCCCTCACGGAAGACCGTCGCGGTGACCTGGAAGGTCTCACCGGTCACCGCTTTGGCGGGCCTGCGCCCGCCGTCGACGCTCGGCCGCACATCGAGCACCGGGATACGGCCGATCAGCTGACCGGTGGGCGGCCGCTTCGGTGGCTTCGGGGACTTGGGCGGCTGCGGGGACGTCTGAAGACTCCCTCTGGCCGGCTCGTCCGATGATGGCTTGCGGGCTGCGGGCATGACCGCTCCTGTCCGCGTTCACTCAGGCTGTGGTGAGGGGTGGGGGCGCGCTCGGGCGGATACCGGAGGAGCCTTCCCCCACTCCTCGGGTGGGCAATCCGGCTCCTGAGTTAAGTACTCGTGCGTAATGTGCAAGGCAAGGACCAGGTGGGCCGCGCGTCGCGGACGGGCCGTGCCCGGCCGCGCGGGCGTCCGAGGTTTCACACCTTTGGCTGAGACCGACCGGCAAATGGAGGTGGCCGCCGCCGCGGCCGGCCGGACCTGACGGAGCGCGCCGCGCAGCGCGCGCACGGCGCACGGCGGGTGCCGGTCG
>NZ_JAAGLN010000281.1 GCF_010548145.1 Streptomyces sp. SID10853 | reverse complement strand
GCTGGCGGACCAGGCGGGGCCGTTGCTGTCCGGCGCCGACGAGGCCGCCCTCCAGGTCATCGACGCGCAGTACGGCGGCATCCTGGCCGACTCCGCCAGCGTCCTGGTCGTATGCCGGCAGTGGACCCGCGCCGCGGGCGGCCAGGTGACCGCCGGAGGCACGACGGTGGACGTACGGCTGAGCCGGGCGCGGCCACGCTGGTCGGTGACGGCGCTCCACCCGGCGGCTCCGGGGCGCGCCTCGTCGACACTGTCCGCGACGGCCCGCAAAATCCTCGCCGACCGCCGCATCAGCCTGCCGCCGGCCTCCGAGGCCGACATCCGCAGCGGCTCCGTCCACCCCAGCGCGCTCAGCGCACTGCTCCGGCTTGCCGGCACCTACCGGATCGATGTGAGCGTCGTGCGGTCCGGGCATCCGCTGGACGTCTTCGGCACCAACCGGCCCAGCGATCACCCGCTCGGCCGCGCCTTCGACGTCTGGCGCATCAACGGGCACCCGGTGGTCGCCACGTCGACGCCCCGCTCCCTGATCGAGTCCTTCATGCGCGCCGCGGCGGCGGCCGGCTCGTACAACGTCGGCGGCCCCGTACAGCTCGGGGGCGGAGCCACGACGAACCAGTTCTTCTCGGACGCCACCCACCACGACCACGTGCACGCCGGCTTCAACAGCTGACGGTCCGGCCTCGCCGCGCACCCCCGAGCCCTGTCTCCGGCCACCGGGCGCCTCTCCGGCCACCGGGCGCCCCGTACGACGGACCGCGCCCGGTGCTTCGCGCTGCCCGGAGCCGGACGGGCCGGATCACCGGATGGGCCGGATCAGTGGTCCCGGGTCAGGTCCCCGGAGTTCCCGGTGAGTGGGACGCGTCACATCGGCGGCCGTGTCGCGCCGTAACTTCCCCTCACCCCCCAAAGCTCCGCCCCGTTCTCCGTCCGTTCCCCGCACCGTGGCACGGGAGCGACAGGACCACGGACCGCAGACCACAACGAAGCAGCGCCGTGCGGCGAGCTGCGCCCGCCCCCAGGGTCCGGTCCCCCGCTGCGCGATTGTCCGAGTGTGAGGAGAAGCCAGTGGCCGACAGGTGGGACGCCGTCGCGACGGCGACCGCGATCGTGGACGGCGAGGTGAGCGACCGGGACGTGGCCGAGGCCGCCATCGCCCGTATCGAGAAGCTGAACGGCGAACTCAACGCCGTCATCCACACCCGGTTCGACGAGGCGCTCGCCGAGGTGGACGCCGGGCTGCCCGACGGCCCGCTGCGCGGTGTGCCGGTCCTCGTCAAGGATCTCGGCATGGAGGTCACCGGGCTGCCCGCCACCGGCGGCAGCAGGCTCTTCGCCGATGTCGTCGCCACCCGCGACAGCGAACTCGTCAAGCGCTACCGCCGTGCCGGCATGGTCGTCCTCGGCACCACCAACACCCCCGAATTCGGCCTCAACGCCAGTACCGAACCGGTGCTCCGGGGACCGACCCGCAACCCGTGGGACCCCCGGCACTCGCCGGGCGGATCGAGCGGGGGGTCGGCCGCGGCCGTGAGTGCCGGGATGGTTCCGGTCGCCCACGCCAGCGACGGCGGCGGTTCGATCCGTATCCCGTCGGCGGCCTGCGGACTGTTCGGCCTCAAGCCCAGCCGCGGCCGGATATCCCCCTCCCCCCGGCCCACCACGCTGTCCGGACTGGTCTCGTCCCATCACGCGGTGACAACGACGGTGCGCGACAGCGCGCTCCTCCTCGACATCGCCGCCGGCCCGCTCCCGGGGGACGCATACGCGGCGCCCACCGCCGCCGACTCCTTCTCCGCTCTCGCGCGGCGCGATCCGGGACGGCTGCGGATCGGACTGATCACCGCCCTGCCGGGCGGCCCCGATGTGCACCCCGAGCCGGACCGGGCCGTGCGTGCGGCCGCGCGCCTGTGCGAGAGCCTCGGCCACGAGGTCGCGGAGACGACGGCTCCCTACCGCCCCGACGAGGTGGGCGCCGCCTCCGGCGTCCTGATGAACAGCGATCTGGTCGTACAGATCGATGCCCGTCTCGACCAGCTCGGCCGGCCGCTCGCCGACGACGACCTCGAACCCCTCACGAGGGTGCTCTACGAGCACTACCGCTCACTCGCCGCCGCCGACGTCAGCCGGGCGCTGCGGCGCGTGCAGGAGATCGGCTGGCAGGTCGGCGAGGCGTTCGCCGAGTACGACGTGCTGCTGAGTCCGACGCTCGCGCGGCCGACGGCCCGGCTGGGCCTCCTCGACACACGCCGGCCGGAGACGATCTACGAACACGCGGCCGTCTACTCCGCGTTCACCAGCGTCTACAACGTCACCGGCATGCCGGCCATGTCCGTCCCCTTCGGGCACGACGGCGACGGGCTGCCGCTGGGCGTCCAGTTCGCCGCCGGTCTCAGCGGCGAGGGGCTCCTGCTCGCACTGGCCGCACAGCTGGAACAGGCCGCGCCCTGGGCTGCCGGCGCCCCTGCCGGTACGGGCGACTGACGGATCCCAGCCCCACTCCCCCCGGTCGGCACTCCTCGGCAAAGGATCACGATGGCAGAGAACCTCACCCCGACCTCAACCACGGTCTCCAGAGGCCGGGCGATAGCCATGCTCGTCCTGATCATCCTCCTCTCGGAGGCGGGCACCTTCGAGATCACCATGGTCTACCCGGCGATGCCGGACATGGCTGCCGGCTTCAAGACCCTCCACATCGCCTGGGCCGCCTCCATCGTCAGCCTCACCGGCGCCACGGTCCTGCCGCTGGTGGGCAAGGTGGCGGACAACTGGGGCAAGAAGAGGGCCATCCTCTGCCTCGGCGCCGTCTTCGTCGTCGGCAGCGTCATCTGCGCGCTCGCGTCCTCGTTCGCCGTCCTGCTGGTGGGCCGGGCGATGCAGGGCTGTCTCGTCGGCATCGTCTCTCTCTCCTACAGCCTGGTGCGCGACATCATGCCGCGTGAGTTCGTACCGATAGCCCTGGGCACCGTGGTGACCGGGATCGGCATGGCGGCACTCGCCGGCCCCTTCCTCGCGGGCTGGCTCATCGACCAGTACGGATTCGAGGGCATCTTCTGGTTCCTCGCCCTGTACGGGATCGTGCTGCTGCCGGTCTACGCGCTGGCGATCCCCGAGAGTTCGGTGCGGGCCAACCGGCCCGTGGACTACATCGGGACCGTTCTCCTCGGACCGGGCACGGGTGTGCTGCTGCTCGGCATCACCCAAGGCAGCAGCTGGGGCTGGACGGCCGGCTCCACACTGACGTTGCTGATCCTCGGTGTGGCCATGCTGGTCGGTTTCACGCTCTGGGAGCGCGTCTGCAGTGCGCCGCTGATCTCGCTCGACGTGCTGCTGGGCCGCAGGTTCGGCCCGACCGTCCTGGCCGTCGTGTGCGTGTCGTACATGATGAACGCGCACGCCCTGATCAGCCCCACCATGCTGCGGACACCGGCCGGCATCCCGGGCATCAGTTACGGCGCGGGGCTTTCGGCCACCGAACTGGCCGTCTGGACCTTCCCGTTGGGCGTCGTCGCCATGATCCTGGGGCCGCTGGGCGGCTTCCTGTCCACGAGGATCGGCGCCCGCAACGTCCTTGTCGCTTCCGGCACGCTGTTCCTCCTGGTCATGTTCCTGGCCTCCCGGCTGTTCACCGTGCAGTGGCAGATAGGGCTGGTGAGCCTGGCCGGCGGCTGTGCCGTCGGGTTCCTGCACTCGTCGAACGCCAACCTCGTCCAGGACGCCCTGCCCGTCTCGCAGAGCGCGATGGGCAACTCGGTCGCCGGTATGACGGCAATGCTGTCCGGCGCCGTCGCGACGGCGATCACCGGCGTGGTCATGTCCGACCACGTCCTGACGGTCGATCCCACCACCCGGGCCGTGGTGTACGCGGACAGCGCACTCACCCACGCCTACGGGTATGCGGCGCTGGTGGGCGTCATCGGAGTGGCGGTCGCCCTGGTCATGAAACACGGCCGTGCCCCCTCGCAGGGCGGCCTCGACGAGCCGGGCGACGATCTCATCCGGCCGCAGGACGACCTGCGGCTGTCCCCGACCGAGGCCGCCGGCTGAGCCCGGCAGTCCGGCGCCATCGAACGGGCCGCCCGGCCGCGGTCTCCCACCGCGGCCGGGCGGCCCGTTCCACTCGTACGACGGTTGCCCGCCGGGTTCCGGCGAGCAGCCCGTGACCCGGTCAGGCCGGCGCCGGGTCCGGACGCAGTACGCCGAAGTCACCGGTCTGGATCGTCACGGTGAACCGGCGCTCGCACAGCAGCCACTGGCCCCGCGTGCGCTGCCAGTGGTCGTCGTACTCACCGCAGCACTCGTAGAACCGGTCGGCCATCGAGCCGGCGCCCTGGTGGAGGACGCGCGCGTACGTCAGCGACCTGGCGCGGTTGCCGTCGACGGTCACCCGGTGGTTGCCGAGCAGGTGCTGGGAGGGGCCGCAGCCGCCCAGATGGCGTCTGACGACAGCGACGACGTTCTCCACGCCGGTCGCCCCGTAACCGGACGCCTCAGGGGTGAAAGCGGCGGCGGCCTCCTCCCAGTCCCGGGTGTCGAACGCCGCGGCGAGGCGGGCGAGCCGTTCGGTGATCAGCCGGCGGTCGTCGAGGGTGTCGGTCATCGTCGCTCCTGTCGTTTCGCAGGCCCGTGGCCCTGGGCGCAGTGCGCGCCGCCCAGGGTTCGTAACTTCGTAACACAGGAGGGGAGTCCGGGCCCCGTGTTCTCCCGCTGACCGGGAGACCGGGGCAGCTTTCTCGCCTCCGGCGGTGCGCACGCATGCCCTGCCGGTGGGCGGTGCGCGCTACGGCCGGTGGGCGGCGGGCCTGCGGCCGCGCCAGATGTCCGTGAGCCGGGCAAGGACGACGACAGCGGCGAACAGGACACCCGCCCAGGAGATCCAGCTGCCGTGGGCGGTGAGTGCACCCCCGGCGCCGGGGAGCGCGTGATTCAGCACCCGCGCCTGCCAGAACAGCCAGGCCAGCGGCAGGGCTCCGGCGAGCGTGAGAGCCGTGTCGATACCGGCGGTCACCGGGCTCCACCGCCCCAGCCGCGCCTCGACCGCCCGGAGTACGACGGCGAGCACGATCAGGGTCAGGAAACAGGGGATCCATCCGTCCCACAGCGCCGGGTCGATGACGGGCACCGCCGCACCCGAACCGTCGTGCACCGGGGAGACCCATCTCTGCACGAGCAGCAGCGCGATGACGAGCGCGGCCTTGCCGCCCACCGCGATCACATCGCGCCGGCCGGTCTCCCGGCGCAGCTGGACGGGGGCCAGAAGATCCGGTGTCCACCCGGTGCGCACCTCACCCGTGCCGGACTTGGCGGTCACGGCCCGGTCCACGGCCGCGAACAGGACGGTCACACACACGGCGAGCCAGAGTGCCACTGTCACGGTGTCCTCAAGCGGCCGGAACAGCGTCGCCCACACGCTCCCGCCACGGGCGCGGCAGACGATCGCGAGCACCGCGTAGACCGCGGGCAGCACCGTGATGGCCAGCCCGCGCAGCGCATGCCGATAGCTCGGGTAGAAGTCGGGGCCGATGAGCGCGACGGGCCCGTGGGTGTAACGCGACGCGAGCCTGGCCGGGTTGCCCAGATCGCTCAGTGCCGCGTACTCGGCCGCGTCCGGGGTCTGTCCGCGGGCGATGCGGGCGTCTATGTCGTCCCCGATCGATGCGCGCAGCTCCCGCTCGATGTCGCTCCGCTGCTTCTCCGGCACGCCTCGCGCGACGGTCATCACATAGCGGTCGGTCAGGGTGGCGGTCACCGCTCTTCTCCTTCCGTGGTTTCCCGTTTCGTGGCTTCCGGGTCGAGACCTGCCAGGGCTGTGCCGATCGCCAGCCACTCGTGCTGGAGCGCCTTCGCCAGGAGGACGCCCTCGCCGGTGGTGCGGTAGATCTTGCGCGGCCGGGCCTGGCTCGTGTCCCACTCGCTCAGCAGCAGCCCCTGGCCCTCGAGCCGGCGCAGCAGCGGATACAGCGTGTTGGCCGCCACGGGCACCCCCGCGCGGTCCAGTACGTCCAGCAGCCGGTAGCCGTACTCGGGTTCTCGCAGTGCGAGCAGGCTCGCGAGCACCACGGAGCCGCGGCGCAGCTCCTGACGGTGCGTGTCGAGCAACTCAGATTCAGTCACGACCGACACGTTACTGTGTGGCACACACTATCGTCCAGCGACAATGATGGGTGAGAGAAGAGTCCGACGGGTCCTGCGAGGCGGGGTGAGGGCAGAGCGGCGGGCGGCACACCCAGGGGCCGGAATCCGCCTCCGACGAGCCGCCGTCACCCGGGCCGCCGACCGCGTAGGCTCGACGGATGGCGAAGTATTTTGACGTGCATCCGGACAATCCGCAGCGGCGCACCATCAGCACGGTGGCCGAGAGTCTCCGCTCCGGCGCGCTCGTCGCGTATCCGACGGACTCCTGTTACGCGCTGGGGTGCCAGCTGGGCAACCGCGACGGCATCAGCCGGATCCGCTCGATCCGGAACCTCGACGACCGCCACCACTTCACCCTGGTGTGCCAGGACTTCGCCCAGCTGGGGCAGTTCGTCCACATCGACAATGACGTGTTCCGGGCGATCAAGGCGGCGACGCCGGGCAGCTACACGTTCATCCTCCCGGCGACGAAGGAGGTGCCGCGTCAGCTGCTGCACCCGAAGAAGAAGACGGTCGGTGTGCGGATTCCCGATCATGTCGTCGCTCAGGCACTGGTCACCGAGCTGGGTGAGCCGCTGCTCTCCAGCACCCTGCTGCTGCCCGACGAGGACGAGCCGATGACGCAGGGCTGGGAGATCAAGGAGCGGCTCGACCATGTGCTCGACGCCGTGGTCGACTCGGGCGACTGCGGGACCGCGCCGACCACGGTCATCGACTTCTCGGGCGGTGAGCCCGAGATCGTACGCCGCGGGGCGGGCGACACCTCGCGGTTCGAGTAGGACCGCGCAACCGGCCCCGGACAGCCACCGGGCCCGGACAGCGACCGCACCCAACCGGCCCCTGTGGTCAGGCCGTTGGTGTGAGCACCTCGGCGACCAGCGCGGCGGCCCTGGCCACCAGCGGGTTGTCCGTCGGGCCCTGCGGGTCGTACTTGGTGGAGAGCACCGACAGCACCAGCGGCGGGCGTTCCGGTGGCCACACGACGCCCACGTCGTTGGCGACGCCGTACTGGTCGCCACCGCCCGTCTTGTCCGCCAGGGTCCAGTCGGCGGGCAGGCCGGCTCCGAAGCGTTCGCCGTCGGTGGTGTTCGCCGTCAGCCAGCCGGTCAGCTTCTCGCGGTGATACGGCGTCAGCACCCGGCCGATGACGAGCCGGGCGACCGTGGTCCCGACGGCACCGGGGCTTGTGGTGTCGGTGGTCCGCCACGGCTCGGCCGAGTTCAGCTCCGGCTCCCAGCGGTCGAGCCTCGTCGTGGAGTCTCCCGTCGAGCGGCAGAAGCGGGTGATCGCCGTGGGGCCGCCGAGCCTGCTGAGCAGAAGGTTCCCCGCGGCGTTGTCGCTCTCACTCACGGCGGCGGCGCAGAGCTGGCCGACGGTCAGGCCGCCTGCGATGTTCTCCGGCTTCCCGGTGACCGGGGTGTAGCCCGACTTCTCGACGAGCTCCTCGGTGTAGTGGACGCGCCTGGCCAGATACTCGCCGTGCCGGTCGAGGTCCCGCAGGACCGCCCCCGCCGCGAGCACCTTGAACACCGAGCACATCGGGAAGCGCTCGCGGGCGCGGTACTGCACGGTCGCACCCGTGGCCGTGTCACGGGCGAACACCCCGATCCGCGCCGAGTACTCCTGCTCCAACGCCCTCAACCGCCCGGAGATACCGTCAGCGGGCGGTGCGGCGTAGGCCCGGCCGGCCGTGGGCACCAGGGCGGCCAGGGCCGTGCCGGCGCCGATGGCCAGTACGGTCCGGCGGGACGGAACAGCTTCGGTGATCTGCACGATGGCCTCGTTCCTCGTCGCGTGGTCAGGATGTTCCGGGCCGCGCAGGAGCGGTGGCGGGGCCCGGTTCCACCGGCACACAGTCAAGTCGGCGGCCCGGAGCCATGTCGAATACACTCTCGGGCTCAGGTCGATTCAGGCTTGATATCTGCGCACGTCGGAGGGCATGTTGCTGACCGAACGGCATCTGGAGATCTTTGTCGCGCTGGCGGAGGAGGAGCATTTCGGCTCCGCCGCACTGCGTGTGGGCATCACCCAGCCACCGCTGTCCCAGGGGCTGCGCCGGCTGGAGACCCTGCTGGGTGTCCGGCTGTTCGACCGCGACCGGGGTGTCACCCTCACCGATGAGGGAGCCCTGCTGCTGCCGCACGCCCGCCGCGCCCTGACCGCGCTCACGGAGCTGCGGGAGGCCGGTGTGCGTGAGCGGGCCGACGGGCGGGGGCTCAGGCTGGGCGTGGCGCCCGAGGTGCCTGC
>NZ_JAAGLN010000280.1 GCF_010548145.1 Streptomyces sp. SID10853 | reverse complement strand
GCCGAAACGCCGGCGCGGCTGCGCACGGGCGCCGCCCCCGCCCGGGCCGCGCCCGGGCAGGCCGCGGCCCGGACAGGACCTACTCGGGCGGCGCCTGCGCGGTCCCGTCCCCGGCGGCCCCGGGCTCTTCGGACTGCCCGGCCAGGGCCGCGATCTGCGCGCGGGAAGAGAAACCCAGCTTGGCCAGGATGTGCTCGACATGGGCGTCGGCCGTGCGCTTGGAGATCACCAGCTGTTCGGAGATCTCCCGGTTGGTGAGCCCTTCCGAGACCAGCGCGGCGACCTGCCGCTCCCGGCGGGTCAGTGTGTCGCCCGGGGGCGGGACCGACTGCCGGGGCAGCGGGACCGCCGGGGTGTCGGTGTCGACGAGTGCCAGCTCGACGGCGCGGTCCAGCGGGAGTTCGGCGCCCTGGGCGAAGAGCCGGGCGAACTCCTCCTCGCCCAGCTCGGCGCGGACCGCGCTCTCCACCCGCGCGTGGTCGTCCAGGTACACCGTGGCCCCCATCATCGGGGAGCCGACCTTGCGCCACAGCGCCCCGGCGGCCCCGAGCAGCCACGCGGCCCTGCGGGGGCTCGCCAGTTCGGCGGCGCCCCAGGCCAGCAGCTCCAGGCTGTTCGCCGCGCCGAACATCTCGTGGACCTCGCGGCTGCGGTGCAGACCCGAGCGGGCCAGCGCCACACACTCCGCGGGCTCCCCCCGCCCCCAGGCCGCCATCGCCTCGATGACCAGGATCTGGCCCTTGATGATGCATTCACCGCTCTCGTCACCGAGCAGCAGCAGCGCCTTCTCGCACTCCTCGACGGCGGCGGCCGAGTCGCGCAGCACCGCGTGCATATAGCCCTTCTGGTAGTGGAAGACGACCAGGCTCAGCCGGTCGTTGATGCGGTGCTGGCGGGCCAGCGCCTCGTCGAGCAGCCGCTGTCCCGTCTCCGGGTCGCCGAGCAGCCAGCGGACTCCGCCGGTGTAGCCGGTGGCGAGGGCGAGGTCGAGTTCCGAACCGGCCTGCCCCGCCACCTCACGGGTCGCCTCGAATCCGGCGAGTGCCGGTTCGAGATCGCCCTGCACCAGGGCGAGCAGGCTGCGCCAGAGCATCGCGAGTGCCCGCTCGCGGCACGGCTCGGGGTCGGCGTCGATGCCCTTGCCCAGCCAGTAGCGGCCTTCCTTGGAGAGCCCGGCCGTCACCCAGAACGGCCAGAGCCTGGCGGCCATCTCCAGACCGGGCCTGATGCCGTCGGGCCGCGAGAGCGAGTAGTCGAGCGCGCTGCGCAGATCGGCCAGGTCTCGGTACAACTCCCAGTAGAGCGGCACCTGTTCCGATGTCAGGACGGTCTCGTAGAAGTGCTGGACCCGGGCCAGATAGTGGGTGCGGTGGCGGGCGCGGCAGCGTTCCTGCTCGCCGCCGAGCGCGGCGCAGCGGTCCGCCCCGTACTCCCTGATGGTGTCGAGCAGCCGGTAGCGTGAGCCGTCGTCACCGTCCAGCACCCGCAGCACCACCGACTTGTCGACCAGGCCGATGAGGTGCTCGATGATCTCCTCGCGTGGCAGGCCGGCGCCCGAGCAGACCTCTTCGACGGCGGCCAGGTCGAACGGGCCGGCGAACACCGAGAGCCGCGCCCAGAGCAGCCGTTCCTCGGCGGAACACAGGTCGTGGCTCCAGTCGATCGCGGTGCGCAGGGTCTGGTGGCGGGGCAGCGCTGCGCTGCGGCGGCCGCCGGTGAGCACCCGGAAGCGGTGTTCGAGCCGGGCGGTCAGCTGGTCGAGCGGGATGGCCCTGAGCCGTACGGTGGCCAGTTCGATGGCGAGCGGAATGCAGTCGAGGCGTCGGCAGAGCGCCAGTACGTCCTGGTGGTTGCCCGCGTTGATCCGGAAGCCGGGCACGACGGCTGCCGCGCGCTGCTCGAAGAGCGTCGCCGCGTCGTCGTACGCCAGCGGGGGTACGTGCAGGGTGTGTTCGCCCGGGACGTCCAGCGGCTGCCGGCTGGTGGCCAGCAGGGTCACCCCCGGGGCCTCGCGCAGCAGCAGGTCGGCGAGGAACGCGCAGGCGTCGAGATGGTGTTCGCAGGTGTCGAGGACGAGCAGCAGCCTGCGTTCCTGGAGGTGTTCCATGACGACGTCCAGCAGCACCCGCCCGGACTGCTCGGCCAGCCCCAGTGCGCTCGCCACGGCCTGCGGCAGCAGCTCGGGGTCGTGCAGCGAGGACAGCTCGGCCAGGACGATGCCGTCCGCGTAACTCCCTTTGAGGGTGAGCGCCGCGCGCAGCGCCAGCCTGCTCTTGCCCACTCCGCCGGGGCCGACGAGGGTCACCAGCCGCGCCCGCGCCAGCAGTTCACGGATCCGGTCGAGCTCCGCGGAACGGCCGACGAATCCGGTCACTTCCAAGGGCAGTTCGCCGGTACGCCGGCTGTAACCGAGTGCCATGCCGCCCCCCGCCGCGCTTCCTGAACGTCTCCGCGTACACCGCGCGTCTCTGTCGCGCACCTCAGCGTACGGGGTCCACCACGGTCAGTGACACCAGGCGATCGGCAGACCCACCGGACGGGCGACCCGCGCACGCGCTACGGAGGGGCCGGGCCGGCGCCGGGCGGGCCCCGGCCGGGAACGTTTTCCGTAAGGGCGTTGCCAAGCCTTTCCCAAGGCCGTAACCCGGGGTACCCCGGCGGCGGTTGCCCGGGGGTACGACACGTACGACGCCGCGCGGTCCGGGGCGGGGATGGCGCCCTCGCCCGGGACAGCATGCGGGGCGGCCGGGGACGAGGCCGCGCGTACGTCCACACCGGGGCAGACCGGCCCCCTTGCAAGGGCCGTCCGTCGTCAGTCCTGGTCCGGTGTGGGGCGTTTGTCGTCCGGCTTCTTGGAGCGCAGCCGGGCCGTGACGTCCTCCGGCGGCAGGAACTTCGACCAGCGTTCGGGGAATTCGGACGGCATGTCCGACCCGTCGTCGTCCGTATCGGGGGCCGCGGCGCCCGGATGGTCGGGGGTGTGCGCTCCGCCCTCCGGGGGTGCCGTCTGCCGGCGCCGGAGCCGTTCGTTCGCCGCGCGGGCCGCCGCGGTCGCCACCGAGGGCCAGATCCGGTCGATGGCGGCATTGACCGCGGCTCCGACCAGGACGGCGAAGGCCGAGACCCCGATCCACAGCAGCACAGCGACCGGTGCGGCCAGCGAGCCGTAGATCGTCGGGCCCTCGACCGTACTCGTGAGGTAGATGCGCAGCAGCAGGCTCCCCAGGAACCACATGCCCAGGGCCACCAGGGCGCCCGGCACGTCCTCGATCCAGGGTGAGCGCACCGGTACGGACACGTGGTAGAGCGTGGTGAGGAAGGCGATCGAGAGCAGGACGACGACCGGCCAGTACAGGACGGCGATGACCTGTTCGCCGCCGGGCACGAACTGCACGACCCGGTCGGGGCCCGCCACCGCGAGGGGCAGCACCACCGCCCCGATCACCAGCGCGACGACGTACAGCACGATGGAGAGCAGCCGGGTCATGACGATGCCGCGCCGGCCGTCCAGCCCGTACATCACCGTGATGGTGTCGATGAAGACGTTCACCGCCCGCGATCCCGACCACAGCGCGAAGGCGAAACCGATGGAGACCACATCGGGGCGCTTGCCGTGGGTGACATTCTCCAGGAGCGGCTCGGCGAAGTCGTGGACGCCCCGGTCGGAGAGGACCGTGCTCGCCGCGTGCAGGATGTTCTTCTCCAGGCTGGCGACGGTGTGCGTGTCGGTCCAGCCGTCGACGTAGCCGAGCAGGGCGATCAGACTGAGCAGCAGCGGCGGCAGGGAGAGCAGCGTGAAGAACGCCGCCTCGGCCGCGAGCCCCAGGATCCGGTACTCCATGCAGGAGTTGACGGTGTCCTTGAGGAGCAACCACGCCATCCTGCGTTTGGAGACGTTGCGATAGAGGGCTCTGGCCCGGTGGAGCAGACCCGGATGCTGCTCCCCTGTTTCATTTGCTGCCTGCACCTCCATACCGTAGCCCCATGGCACCGAGCACTCACACAGTGACCAACCAGCCTCCGCCCCTGGTGGGACATGACGTCTTCACCACCGACCGGGTCCTGGCCGAGGCCGTGGACCGGCACACCGCGCCGGAACTCGCCGGCGGCGTGCGGGAGGAGCTGGCGCTGCTGGGCCGCAGCGCCGGATCCACGCAGGCGCGGGAGTGGGGCTTCCAGGCGAACGAGAACCCGCCGCGGCTGCGGACCCACGACCGCTACGGGCACCGGATCGACGAGGTGGACTTCCATCCTGCCTGGCACCGGCTGCTCGGCAAGGCCGTGTCGGCGGGGCTGACCGACGCCTGGGGCCGGCCGGCCGGGCATGTGCGGCGGGCGGCCGGGTTCCTGGTGTGGTCGCAGGTCGAGGCGGGGCACGGCTGCCCGGTGTCGATGACGCATGCGGCCGTGCCGGCGCTGCGGGCCGATCCGGCGCTCGCCGCCGAGTGGGAGCCGCGGCTCACCTCGCATGTGTACGAAAGGGACCTCGGGGCCCCGGGCAGCAAGCCGGGGGCGCTGTTCGGGATGGCGATGACGGAGAAGCAGGGCGGCAGCGACGTCCGCGCCAACACGACCGCAGCGGCCCCGGTCGCGGGGGACGAGGGCACGTATCTGCTCACCGGGCACAAGTGGTTCTGCTCGGCCCCGATGTCCGACGGCTTCCTGGTGCTCGCGCAGGCGCCGGACGGGCCGACCTGCTTCCTGGTCCCCCGGGTGCTGGCGGACGGCGCCCGCAACGTCTTCGCGATCCAGCGGCTCAAGGACAAGCTCGGCAACCGGTCCAACGCGTCGGCCGAGGTCGAGTTCGACGGGACCTGGGCGCGCCGGGTCGGAGACGAGGGCCGGGGGGTGCGCACCATCATCGAGATGGTGGCGGCGACCCGGCTGGACTGCGCGATCGGTTCGGCCGCGCTGATGCGGCAGGCGGTGGCGCAGGCCGTGCACCACACCGCGTACCGCAGGGCGTTCGGCGGGGAGCTGATCGACAAGCCGCTGATGCGCAACGTGCTGGCCGATCTGGCGCTGGAGTCGGAGGCGGCGACGACCCTGGCGATGCGGCTGGCCGCCGCGTACGACAGCGACACGGAGGAGGAGCGGGCGTTCCTGCGGCTCGCGGTGCCGGCCGCCAAGTACTGGGTGACCAAGCGCTGTACGCCGGTGGTGGCCGAGGCGCTCGAATGTCTGGGCGGCAACGGCTATGTGGAGGAGTCCGGGCTGCCCAGGCTGCTGCGCGAGTCGCCGCTCAACTCCGTCTGGGAGGGGTCGGGCAACGTACAGGCGCTGGATGTGCTGCGCGCGCTCCAGCGGGAGCCGCAGGCGCTCAACGCGTTCCTCCAGGAGGTGGGCAGAGCGCGCGGCGCCGACCACCGGCTGGACCGGGCGATCAGGGACCTGCTCACCGAGCTGGCCGATCTGGACGGGATCGAGGGCCGGGCGCGCCGGGTCGCCGAGCGCATCGCGCTGGTGCTCCAGGGCTCGCTGCTGGTGCGCTGGGCGCCGCCCGAGGTCGCCGACGCGTTCTGCGCCTCACGGCTGGGCGGCGACTGGGGTACGGCGTTCGGCACGCTGCCGCACACGCTGGACCTGGGATCGGTCGTCGACCGGGCACGGGCCGACGGATAGCGCGGCCCCGTCCGCCCCCTTCAGGGCAGCACCGGGCAGTGCCGGGATCGCGACGCGGCACGGGGCCAGCCGGGGTCGATGCTGCGCCGACACGGCACCACCCCGGCTGGACACCCAGCTTCGTGCAACCGCCTTTTTTTACGCCAGGGTTGCAGATCGTTGCAAGGGTTGTGCGGAGTCCGGTGCGCCGGGGCCACCGGAGATGCACGATGAGGCACGGCACAGCTGGACCGAACGGAACACCGGACCGACCGGACCAAGTGGGCCGACCGGCCGAGCAGGCCGGACGCAGGCCGAATTCGTGGACCACAATCGGGAGTACCCATGAGGACCGGAGCCTCCGGCGTGGCCGGCCCCATAGCCCGGCACACCCGCGAGAGCGCCCGTACGCTGCACGGCATACGTGAGGCGACGCTCTCCGGGGACCGTCCGGAGCTGGCACCGCGCCCGGTCATCGGCGCTTCCTGGCAGCGGATGCTCCGGATCGGCCTGGACCCGGAGCGGGACACCAGCAGTGTGCTGCTGGGCGTGGCGGAGCTGGAGCACCGGCGCAGAGCCACCGCGCTGGGCGATCTGCTGCCGACGCTCAGCCGGGGGCTCGCCTCGGTCGCCGACGCGTCGATGCAGGTCATGGTGGTCACCGATGCCGACGGCCGGGTGCTGTGGCGGGAGGGCAACCGGGCCGTCCTGCGCCGGGCCAACGGCATCTGGCTGCAGGAGGGCGCCGCGTGGAGCGAGGGTTCCACCGGCACCAACGCGGTCGGCACCGTCCTGGCGACCGGTCAGACCCTCCAGGTGCACTCCGCCGAGCACTTCGTCCGTACGCTGCAGAACTGGACCTGCGCCGCAGCGCCCGTGCAGGATCCGCGCGACGGGCGGCTGCTCGGGGTCATCGATGTGAGCGGCCCCGACTCCACCTTCCACCCGGCGATGCTCGCCCTGGTCGACTCGGTGGCCCGGCTGGCCGCCGCCGAGCTGCGGGAGCGCCATCTCGACTCGGTGGAACGGCTGCGTTCGGTGGCGGCGCCGGTTCTGAACAGGGTGGGCGGCCGGGCCCTTGCGGTGGACGCGCACGGCTGGCCCGCCGCCGTGACCGGGATGCCGCCGGCCGGACGTCTGCCGCTGCCCAAGTCCTTCGGGCCCGGCCGGATCTGGCTGCCCTCGCTCGGGATGTGCACGGTGGAGCCGCTGCCGGGGGGCTGGCTGATCCGGCTGGACGGGGAGGGGCCAGGCCCGGGCCTGCGGGGTGACGGGGCGGCGGCGAGCCGGGTCGTCCTCGATCTGAGCGGGAGCAGGCGCTGGTCGGTGACCGTGTCGGGGGCTTCCGGCAGCTGGACCCAGGATCTGACGCCCCGCCACGCGGAGCTGCTGTGTGTGCTGAGCCTGCACCGCGAGGGCCGGACCGCGGCCGAGCTGGCGGACGACCTGTTCGGCGACGCGACGCGGACGGTGACGGTGCGCGCGGAGATGTCGCGGGTGCGCCGCGGTCTCGCCGAGGTGCTGGCGCACCGCCCGTACCGTTTCGCCGACGGGGTCGATGTGGAGGTGAAGGGCCCGGACGACCCGGCGGACCTGCTGCCGTACTCGACGGCGCCCGCGGTGCGCAGGTCCGTACTGCCGCGGCCGTGAATTGTCTCCCGACCAGGCATGTATTAGCTTAGGCGAGCCTAACCTAATGGATCGGGGGCAAGGGTGAGCGCCGAGGTACACCGCGACCGCTGGGGCATTCCGCATCTGCGCGCGGACAGCGCCCTGGCCCTGGCCCGCGCGCAGGGCCGTAACGCGGCGACGGACCGCGCCTGGCAGATCGAGACCGAACGGCACCGGGCACAGGGCACGAGCGCCGCCTTCCTCGGGCCCGAGGCCGTCGGCTGGGACCGCTTCGCCCGACGGGCCAGGCTGGCGGACACCGCGCGGCGCTGCTACGCGCAGCTGGACGCGGACACCGCCGAGTGGGTCGGCGCGTACACCGAGGGCGTCAACGCCGGGCTGGCCGAAAGCGCCGGGGACGCGGCGGAGTTCGCCGCCACCGGCCTTGAGCCCGGCAGCTGGCAGCCGTGGACGCCGCTGGCCGTCTGGCTGTCCACCCACATCCTCTTCGCCCAGTTCCCCGCCAAGCTGTGGCGCGAGGAGGTGGCCGCCGCGCTGGGCGACCGCGCCGTTGACCTCTTCGCGGCCGACGGGCCCCACACCGCGGGCAGCAACGGCTGGCTGGTCACCGGGGAACGCACCGCGAGCGGCGCGCCGATCCTGGCGGGCGACCCGCACCGCTTCATCGAGGCGCCGGGCGTCTACCAGCAAGTCCACCTGGCCTGCCCGGAGTTCGATGTGGCGGGCCTCGCCGTGCCGGGCATTCCCGGCGTCGCGCACTTCGGGCACGCCTCGACGGTGGCCTGGTCGATCACCAACGCGATGGCCGACTACCAGGACCTCTACCGGGAACGCCTGCGGCGCACCGGCGCGGGCGTGGAGGCGTTCGGCCCGGACGGCTGGGAGCCCGCCACGTCCCACACCGAGACCATCGAGGTGGCGGGCGGCGAGCCGGTCACGGTGGAGGTGACCGAGACGGCACGCGGCCCTGTCGTCGTCGGCGGCCCGGACGCCCCTTCGGCGATCAGCCTGCGGTATCCCCCGCGGGTCACCGGTGAACTCGGCTTCGACGCCATGGCGTCGCTGCTGCGCGCCCGTACGGTCGACGATGTGGACCGGGCCCTCGACCGGTGGGCCGAGCCCGTCAACGTCGTCCAGGCCGCGGACACCCGGGGCGGCCTGCTGCACCGGGTCGCGGGCGCCGTCCCGGTGCGCGACCGGGCGAACGGGCTGCGGGCCGTGCCCGCCTGGGAGACCCGGTACGCCTGGCGCAGT
>NZ_JAAGLN010000027.1 GCF_010548145.1 Streptomyces sp. SID10853 | reverse complement strand
GCTCACCCGGTCCCGGTCCAGATGCAGCCCGACCGCGTGCGCGGCGCCCGGCACCAGCCGCAGCACCGTGCGGGGCTTGCCGCCCGTCGAGGCCCGGCGGCCCGCCTCCGCCGCGAAACCGTCCGCCCGCAGCCGCGCGGTGATCTTGCTGACGGCCTGCGGGGTGAGCCCGGTGCGCCCGGCGAGTTCGATACGGCTGATGCCGGCCTCCCCCGCCGTGCGCAGCAGTTCGAGCACGAGCGCCGCGTTATGGCTGCGCAGCGCGGGCAGATTGGCGCCGGACCCGGCGGTGTCGCTCCTGTTCACGCCCCCATTGTGCGGCACGCTTGCACTTTGGCAACAGCGTTGCTTAAGTGGGACGCATGGATCGTACGACTGCAGACCCGCTCCGCGTCGGACTCGTCGGCTACGGCCTCGCGGGTTCCGTCTTCCACGCACCGCTGATCTCGGCCACCGACGGCCTGGTTCTCGACACGATCGTCACCTCGAACGAGGAGCGCAGGGAGCAGGCGCGCGCCGAGTTCCCCGGCGTCCGGTTCGCCGACGCCCCGGATGACCTCTGGTCGCACACGTCTCACACGTCGTACGCGGACGAGCTGGACCTGGTCGTGATCGCGTCCCCGAACCGGACCCATGTGCCGCTCGCGACCGCAGCGCTCACGGCCGGGCTGCCGGTCGTCGTGGACAAGCCGCTCGCGGGCACGGCCGCCGAGGCCCGCGAGCTGGCCGCGCTCGCCGCCGGGCGCGGGCTGCTGCTCTCCGTCTTCCAGAACCGCCGCTGGGACAACGACTTCCTGACTCTGCGGAAGCTCATCGCCGACGGCCGGCTGGGCGACGTCCAGCGCTTCGAGTCCCGCTTCGAGCGGTGGCGCCCGCAGCTCAAGGGCGGCTGGCGGGAGTCCGGCGACCCGTCGGAGATCGGCGGGCTCCTCTACGACCTGGGCAGCCACATCGTCGACCAGGCGCTGGTGCTCTTCGGCCCGGCGGTCCGGGTGTACGCGGAGTCGGACGTCCGCCGGCCCGGCGCACGCGCCGACGACGACACCTTCATCGCGATCACCCATGCCAACGGCGTCCGTTCCCATCTGTACGCCTCCGCCACCACCGCCCAACTGGGCCCGCGCTTCCGGGTGCTCGGCTCGGCTGCCGGCTATGTGAAGCACGGGCTGGACCCCCAGGAGGCGGCCCTGCGCGCGGGCGCGCGCCCCGGGACCACGGCGCACTGGGGCGAGGAGCCCGAGTCGCTGTGGGGCCGCGTCGGTGCGGGCGAGTCGCCGCTGACGGGCGGCGGTTCACCCGTACCGACCCTGCCCGGCGACTACCCGGCGTACTACGCGGGTATCGCGAAGGCCCTGCGCGAGGGCGGGCGGCCGCCCGTCACGGCCGAGCAGGCGGCGGCGACGCTGGAGGTCATCGAGGCCGCACGGACGTCCGCGCGCGACGGCGTCACGGTGGAGCTGTGAGCACCGCTGGGCCCGCACGGCCCGTACCGGCCGCACAGCCCGTACCGGCCGATCCCCCCGCCCCGGCCGCGCGGCCCGCGCTGCCCGGGGTCGCGGAGCTGGAGGAGCAGGAACGCCGCCTGGTGCTGCGGCAGTTCGGCCCGGACGACGCCTGGGAGCTGGGCACCCTGCTGACCCGGCTCGCCCGGGGGCGCGGCGCTCCGGTGGCGATCGACATCAGGCGCGGCGCACAGCAGCTGTTCCACTGCGCACTGCCGGGGGCGAGCGCCGACAACGACGCCTGGATCGAGCGCAAACGCCGGGTCGTGGAGCGGTACGGGGCGAGTTCGCTGCTGGTCGGCGCGCGGTTCCGCGCCAAGGGGACGACGTTCGACGACGCGTCCCGGCTGGATCCGGACCGGTATGCGGCGCACGGCGGTTCGTTCCCGCTGTCGGTCGCGGGCACCGGTGTCGTCGGGGCCGTCACGGTCTCGGGCCTGCCACAGGCCGAGGACCACGCCCTGGTCGTGGAGGCACTGACTCGCTTCCTCGCGACGGCGGGCTGACGGGGAGCCGTGAGGGGCAGGCAGGGAGCCGGTCAGCGTCCGTACGCCCGCAGGAAGACCTGCACCCCGACCGCCGTGATCCGGTCGGCCTCCCCCGGGGGCAGCGGGCTGATGCCCCAGTACGACCGGTTCACGATGTCGGTCGACGTCAGCGCCATGAAGTGCGCGGCTGCCTGGGCCGGATCATCGCGTACGTCGATCAGCTCCGCCGCGTCCAGCGCGGCCATCACGACGGCGAACTGCCGCCCCACCGCACGCGGCCCCGCCTCCTGCCAGGCGTCCAGGACCTCCGCCGGTACATGCCCGGCCTCCGCGTAGATGTGGCGCACCAGCGAGAAGTGGTTGCGAAACTCCGCCATCAGGCCGACCCAGGCGCGGGCGAGCGCGAGCAGATCACGCTCCAGATACGCCGCCTGCGGCAGCCGGTGCACGTCCAGATATCTGTCCAGCAGGGCCAGTTGAGCGTCCCGCATCTGCCCGGAGCTCCACTGCACCACCGTACGGAAGAGCTCTTCCTTCCCGCCGGGGAAGTGGTTGTAGAGCGTACGGGTGGAGGCCCCGGCCTCGGCGGCGATCGTGTCGATGCTCGCGCGCGTGTAACCGTCCCGCCCGAACACCTCGCAGGCGGCGTGCGAGAGCGACGCCGCCTTGCTCGTCCTGGTCCGGCGAGGGGCTGCCGCCGCCTTCCCTTCGGCACCCGTGCTGGTCATCGGCGCTCCTTCGTCATGAGGACCACGATATCGACGGAGGCTCCCGCGCCCGAGACCGAGACCGAGACCGAGACCAGGACCAGGACCAGGAGACCGAGACCAAGACAAGGAGCCGGGGAACAGGGCCAGGAGCCCGGAACCGGGACCGGGACCGGGACCGGGACCGGGACCGGGACCACAGCACAGCCCCGGCCGAGGGCCACAGGGAGCAGCCACTGCGGGCCGGTGGACAGCCACCGGCCCGCAGACAGACCTGCCCGGCCCCGACATGCGGCGGGAACGGCCCGAGCCCGAGCCCGCCCCGCCGCCACGGGCCACGCGCTACAGGCCACGGGCCACGCGCTAAGCGTCCTTGAGCGGCTGCCGCTGCCGTCCCAGCCCTTCGATCTCCAGCTCCACGACGTCACCGGCCCGCAGATACGGCTTCGGCTCGGGCTGCCCCATCGCCACCCCGGCGGGCGTACCGGTGTTGATGACATCGCCCGGGTACAGCGTCATGAACTGGCTCAGATACCTGACCACCTCACCCACCGGGAAGATCTGGTCGGCGGTCGTACCGTCCTGCTTCAGCTCACCGTTCACCCACAGCTTCAGCGGGAGCGCCTGCGGGTCGGCCACCTCGTCGGCGGTCACCAGCCAGGGGCCGAGGGGATTGAACGTCTCGCAGTTCTTGCCCTTGTCCCACTGGCCGCCGCGCTCGATCTGGAAGGCACGCTCCGAGACGTCGTGTGCGACCGCGTACCCGGCGACGTGGCCGAGTGCCTCGTCCGCCGAGCCGAGGTAGCGGGCCGTACGCCCGATGACGACGGCCAGCTCGACCTCCCAGTCGGTCTTCTCGCTGTTACGCGGTACGAGGACGGTGTCGTCGGGGCCGACGACGGTGTCCGGGGCCTTCATGAAGACGATCGGCTCGGCGGGGATGTCCGCGCCCGTCTCAGTGGCGTGGTCGTGGTAGTTCAGACCGATACAGACGACCTTGCCGATCCGGCCGACCGGCGGCCCGATACGCGGTGTCTCGCCCTCGATGGCGGGCAGCACCCGGGCAGCGGCGGCGGCCCGTATCCGGTCGAGGGCCGCCCCGTCGGCGAGCAGCTCTCCGTCGATGTCCGTGATCAGCGCGGAGAGGTCACGGAGGGTTCCGTCGGCGTCGAGCAGTGCGGGGCGCTCGGCCCCGGCCGTTCCGACACGCAGCAGCTTCATGGTCAGTCTCCCAACGATTGGACCGGTCCGGCCGATGGGGTGCGGCCACATCGGGGGATTGGCTGATCCTCCAAGTTCGAGGTCCAGGCCGCAAGACCCCGTTCACAAGCTGGACCACCACGCCCCTACATCGGGGCGGCGACGGCGGCCGCCGCGGGCACCGTGTCCCGGTAGAGGATCGCGCGCTCGACGGCGGTCCAGGTGGTGGTGGTGACGACGTACAGCGCGGCGGCGAGCGGCACATAGGACACCGTGAGAAGCGTCGCGAACGACATCAGCGGCATCACCTTGGACATCGCGCCCATCGCACCGGCCCCGGGCCCGTCGGCGGCGGGGGCCGGCGCGGCGGCCATCATCCGCTTGGTGCGGCCGTAGTTGAACGTGGCGACAGCGGCGACGATCACGAAGAGCACCAGATAGACGGCGCCCTGCTCACCCAGGAGCCCGCCGTGCCCGATCGCGTCCTTCAGCCGGCCGCCGAGGGGGCTGCCCATGAGGGTGTGCCCGAGCAGGGAATTGGCCGAGCCGCCGATGTTCGCGCTGGAGAAGAGGTGGTACGTCACGAAGAACGCGGGCATCTGCAGCAAGCTCGGCAGGCAGCCGCTGAGCGGGGAGATCTTCTCCTCGGCGTGCAGCTCCATGATGGCCTTCTGCATCTTCTGCGGGTCCTTGGCGTGCTTCTTGCGCAGCTCGGCCACGCGCGGTGCGAGCTTGGTGCGGGCCTTCTGGCCGCGGGCCGCCGCCCGCGAGAGGGGGTGCACGGCGAGCCGTACGCAGACGGTGAAGAGGACGATCGCGGCGGCCGTCGCCGAACCGTGGAAGAGCGGCTGGAGCAGGTCGGCGATATGCGTGACCAGGCTGGCGAACGCAGCGAAGAAGGAAGAGAACACGGGAAAACCCTCCGGGGGGTCTCGTCGCAGGCCGGACAGGAAGACATGTCGGCGTGACGGACCGCGGCGGGAACCGGTGCGCAGCTGGGGTGCGGAGGGTGCCTAGGCGGCCGTCGGGACGGGACGACCGGGTGCTCGGGGCCTGGGCCTGCCCGAGGCGTCGGGGTCGCGCTGCGGCAGGAAGGCCGTACGCCGCTCACGGTCGCGGATGGCCGTACGGATCCGGGTGCGCGGCACGGCGGGCGCGGTGCGCGAGGTGAGGAGCGCACAGGCGGCAAGCGCGGAGCCGACCGCGGCGGTGGCGGCGAGCGCGACGGCCGAGGAGAGCATGCCGCCGTCGACGAGCAGCGCTTCGGCGAGGAGGAAGAAGAGCAGCGCCACGGCGGGGCGGGACAGACGCATCGGCCGAGCGGCCATGCCTTCCACCCCTTCCGGTGTCTGTGGTGCACGGACAGCGAGTGCTCCGTGTCGAGAACCGCGTACTCCGGCGTACTCCGTGCCGAAAAACGTACCTCAAGCCGTTATACACGACTCGATTCGATCGGCTCCAGCAGCCTGCGGGGCGCCAGGAGCGCACGGCCGACCGGATTGCCCGGCTCCGGATCGAGCCCGTCGCCGGGGCGCATCTCCACGTCCCGGGCCGCACGGCACAGGCGAGAACCCGCCGGCGAAGACACCTGACGCGAGGCGGGAACGACAGGCAGGAACGGCAGGCGGGAACGACAGGCGGGAACGTCAGGCGGGAACGGCGAGAGCGTCAGGCGGGAACACCGGCGTCACCCCCCGCGCCGCCACCGGCACCACCACCAAGGCCGCCATCAAGGCCACCGCCGCCACCCCCCGCGCCCCCGATCGGATCGCGGGCGAGCACCTCACCATCCGGCCGTGGGTCGCGCTCGCGCGGCCCCGCGTACGTCACGGCAAGGGCGACCACGAGATTGGCGCCGAGCGCGACGATCCCCGCGCTCATCCCCCACACCGGATCGTGGTCGCTGAACACCAAGGCGCAGACCAGCCCCACCCCGACGACCAGACCGCTGCCCGCGCCGAGCAGCGTCAGCCGCCGCCACACCAGACCGAGCAGCAGCATCGGCAGGAGCTGCGCCATCCCCTCGTACGAGATGAGCGACAGCCGTACCAGCGTGTTGGGCGCGGTGTACGTCAGGAGCAGCGCCAGCGTGCCCGCGACGACGACCACGCCCTGCGACGCACCCTTCTGCCGCTCGCGCCAGCGCGGTACGAGCGAGAGCACACTGCGCCCCCACATCGTGCCGATGACCAGCATGAAGATGGCCATCGGAACGATCGAGGAGAGCGCGGCGGCGACCCCGATGACGCCCACGGCCCAGGCCGGCAGCGAGTCCACCACCAGTTTGAAGAGCGCCAGGTTGGAGTCGGCGCCGGTCAGGTGCGGCACCACGAACAGGGCCGCCAGGCCGAGGAACATCGGGACGAAGAGCAGGATGTTGTACGCGGGCAGCCAGACCGCGTTCTTGCGGAGCACGTCGGCGCTGCGCGCCCCGAGGTATCCGGCGACGGTGGTCGGGAAGATCACCACGGTGAGGGAGTTGAGCAGCGAGGTCGTCACGTACCAGGACTGCCCGAGGCCGCTGCCGCCCGGCCCGCCGCCGCCGTGGCCGGGGAAGGTCAGCCAGTCGCCCTTCTCGGCGACGACACGGTGCAGGAAGTCCCCGTACCCGTCGAAGTAGTGCAGCGGTACGTAGAGCGCGAGGAAGGCGAGCGTGCCGATGACGAGGGCGTCCTTGAGGACGGAGACCCAGGCGCTCCCCCGGAGCCCGCTGATCACGACGAACCCGGTGGTGACGGCGAAGGCCACGAAATAGGCCCAGTTGAGGCTGATCGCCCCGTACGAGATGGTCGAGACGACGACGCCCATGCCGGTGATCTGGAGCTGGATGTACGGCAGCAGGAAGACGGTCGCGAGGACGGCGACGGCCGCGCCGAGCCAGGGCCTGCCGTACCGGTGCGCGATCATGTCCGTGATCGAGACGAGGCCGTGCCGTCGGGCGTACGCCCAGAGCGTCGGCCCGACCACGTAACCGAGGGCGTAGCCGCAGGACATGTACGCGACCACATAGAGCACCGGGGCCCCGTAGTTGTAGCCCCAGCCGGCCGCGCCGAGATAGCTGAAGCTGGTGTAGCCCTCGCCGGCCATCAGCACCCAGATGAAGACCGGGCCGAGACTGCGCCCGCCGACGGACCACTCAGCGAGCCCGCCGGTCCGGCCGCCGCGTACGGCGACGAGCCCGAGGACGACGGTCGCGACCATGAAGACCGCGAAGATCGAGGTGGCGACGGCGGCGTTCACGGGCGCTCACCCCGTCGGTCGGCCAGGCCCGCCCGGTCGGCCCGGTCGGCACGTCGGTCGGCCCGGTGGGTGAGCCAGACGGCGAGCGGCGTGAGGAGCGTCGCCGCGATCATGCAGAGGAAGAGGAAGGGCAGTCCGAGCAGAACGGGCCGCACGCGATTGACGAACGGCACCGCCCCCAGGAACAGGACAAAGGGCACAAGCAGCCACAACAACTGAGGACGACGTCTGAGCACGTCAGTGACCTTAGGCGGTGCCGGGGGCGGACCGGGAGGGGCCATGACGGTCTCCGCGTGGTCAACGGGGCCGCATGGAACGCAAGGTGGCCCAGACGGCGAGCCGGTACCGGGAGGTGTACTCGGGGGTGCAGGTGGTCAGCGTCAGGTAATAGCCGGGTGTCCGATAGCCGTACTGCGGCTTGACGGTGCTGCGCGGCACGGGGGCGATCACCCCGCTGTCACGTGCGGAGGTCTGCGGGAGACCCTTGTCGACGACGTACGTGTAGACGGCGTCGGCGGTCTCGACCGTGACGGTGTCGCCGTGGCGCAGCCGGTTGATGTAACGGAAGGGCTCGCCATGGGTGTTGCGGTGCCCGGCGAGCGCGAAGTTCCCCGCCTGACCGGGCCCGGCGGTCTGTACGTAATGCCCCACATATCCCTTGTTGAGTACGTTCTGTTTGCTGACCCCCTGGGCGATCGGCGCGGTGATCCCGATGCGCGGGATGCGGATCACCGCGTACGCCTTGTCCCAGACGGGCCCGCGCGCGGCCGCCCGGCCGGTCTGGCCGGTCCCGGACGCCGGCCGCGACCGGGAGCCCGCACCGGCCCCGGCGCTCTTGTCGGGGCCGGGCGAGGGAGTGGCGGGGGTCACAGCCCCGTCGCCCGCCCCGCTTCCGTGTTCCGCGCCGCTGCCCCACTGCCGTTCCAGCGCCTGCACTTGGTGTGCGGCGCCCTGCCGGGCCTCGCGGTTGGTCCACCACAGCTGCTGCACGACGAACAGCAGGACGATCAGCCCCAGCGTCACGGTCACTTCGGCGCCGGTCCACAGCCCGCGCGCGAGGACGGTACGGCGCCGGGAGGCCCCCCGCTGCACCACTACCGGAATCGCGTCCCGCGTCGGCTGCTGCACGGGCGGCACCATAAGCGCTGGATCCCGAAGTCTCCAGAGCCCCGTACGGCAGTACGGTGTGGAGCATGCGCCCCGACACTCCCGCTGATCACCACGCCGAAGCCGAGCGCCTGCTGCGCACCGCCGAGCAGTACCCGGAGGACCAGGAGCCGCTGCTGCTCCAGGCCGCGGCACACCTGGAACTGGCCGGCGACCGCGCCCGCGCCACGACGCTCTACGACCGGCTGCTGGCAGGCCCGGCCGAGAACCTCGCCCTGATCAAGGCCCTGCAGGCGGCCAACCTGTGGGAGTACGGCCACGAGGCGGAGGCCCGCGCCATGATCGACGGCATCCGCGCCTCGACCCCGCAGGACCCGGCCCCCTGGGCGATCGTCGCGGAGACCCTGGAGGCCCACGACGAACCGGACGCCGCCCACGCCACCTTCACCAAGGCCCTGACCCTGCTGGTCGACCCGGCGGAGGAGGTCCCGTACGCGGCGCAGGCCCTCCTCACCGGCCGGCACCGCGTGAGCAGGGCCCTGGGCAACGAGCACGACGCGTGGGACGCCCTGGCCGACTCCCTGCACACGGGCGACATCAGCCTCGACGAACTCCACGACCCGAACCGCCTGTGGGCCCTCGGCTCGAACGACCCGGCGGTCCTGCGCGCCGAAATCGCCCGCCTCCAGTCGGAGTTGGGCACCTACCGGGCGGCCCTGTCCCGCCCGTTCCCGGTGGCGGTGCTGCACTGGCAGGCCGCTGAACTGGCCGAACTCCTGGCGGCGTACCCGGCCCTGGAGTCGGAGTACCCCTCCCACGCGACGCACCTGATCGAGATCGAATCGGCGCTGCGGGAACTGTCGGCGGCTGGCACGAAGAACCTGGGCATCGTGACGGGGAGCATCCCGTCGTACGAGGCGTTCGCGGCCTCGGAGTCGGCGTCCCCGTCGGAGACGGCCCTGCTCCCCCAGTACGCCACGACCCTGGCAGCCCGCGGCCGAGCCGTCCCGTGGCCCCCGGCCCGGAACGCGGCGTGCTGGTGCGGGGTGGGGGTGGCTTATCGGGGGTGCCACGGGGCGTAGGGGCTCTGCTGGACGTTTCCCGCGGCGCTACGGGTGGCGCTACGGGGGTGGCGGTGCGCGTGACGCTACGGGTGGCACTACGGATGGCCCGGCGCGGGCCGCGGCCCTAATAGTCCTGCGCGGCGTCGGAGACCTGCCCGTTCGCGGAGTCGGACGAGGAACGGACCCGCTGAATGTGCAGATGCCGAAAGAGCCGGATGACCGGGCGGATCAGCAGTTCGATGCTGCCGATGAGGAAACACCACGTCCCCATCGTGGCCCAGTCGTCGGAGAAGAACATCACGCTGCCGACGATGAACCACACGGCGATAAGGATGTCGTTGAGGATGCTGGCGATCTCGTAGCGCCGCCGGAGAACCACCTCCTCGTGGCCGATGTGCAGCGTCAACATGCCAGAGGGTGTGCTTGTACTCATGCAGCCACGCTAAGCGGAACAGCACCCCCACCTCCACATGCCACCCCGCCCCACCCGGCGAGCGACACATCAGCACGCCGGGCGGGGCGGTGAGCAACGCCCGGGCGAAGTCGTGAGCAACGGGCGGTGAGCAACGCCCGGGGCGAAGTCGTGAGCAACGCCCGGGGCGGAGCAGTGAGCAACGCCCAGACCTAGCGATGGGCGACGCCCGGGCGAAGCGGTGAGCAACGCCCAGACCAAGCAGTGAGCAACGCCCGGGCGAAGCGGTGAGCAACGCCCGGGTCGGCACCGCTCGCCACCACGGGACGGGCGCCCGCTACTCCGTCAGCCCCAGTTCCTCTTCTTCGACCCGGGCCTCGGCGCGGGCCTCCTCGATATGGCGCTCCACCCGTGCCGTCGGCAGCTTGGACCTCAGCGCGAGCAGATAGACGATCGCGGCGAGAACCAGGTTGACCAGGAAGCCCCAGCCGAGCCCGATGTAACCCAGGCCGCCGTCGTAATCACCCACCCAGCTGACGACGGCCAGGCCCACCAGCCACGGCGCCAGCCACGGCAGACCCGCCCGCCAGTCCAGCTTCGGGGCCCGGCCCTTGTCGGTGACCTCGAAGATCGCCAGAAGAACGAAGCCGATGCCGATGGTCGCGAACAGCTTCCAGTTGGTGTTCCAGCCGGCCCAGTAGACGATCAGGTTCGCCGAGTACATCCCGAGGAACGGAATCACATCGCCGCCGGGCACCCGGAAGGGCCGGTTCCAGTCCGGTATCTGTCGCCGCATCGCAGCCAGCACGAGCGGGCCGGAGCCGAAGGACAGAACCGTCGCAGAGGTGATGAAACCGACCAGCTGCTGCCAGCTCGGGAAGGGCAGGAAGACGATCAGCCCCAGCACGAACGTGACGATCAGACTGATCATCGGCGCTCCGCGAGAGGTCGTCTTCGTCAGCGCCTCCGGCGCGTTACCGTTCCGCCCCATGGCGTACGAGATACGGGCCGTGACCGTCGTGTAGACCAGTCCGGTGTCCGCAGGGGAGATCACGGCGTCGACATACAGGATGTACGCCAGCCAGCCGAGCCCGATGGCGCTGGCGATCGCCGCCAGCGGACCGAAGTCGTTGGCGAACGTCAGACTGAGCCAGCCGCCGGAGGACTTCAGATCGTGCCCCGGGACCGAGGCGATGAAGGCGATCTCCAGCAGAATGTAGATCACTCCGGTGAGCAGCACCGAACCGATGACCGCGAACGGCACGTTGCGCTTGGGGTTGTCCGTCTCCCCCGCCAGCTCGACGCCTTGGCGGAAGCCGAGGAAGGAGAAGGTGATTCCAGCGGTCGAGATGGCCGTGAAGATGCCCTTCATCCCGCCCGGTGCGAACCCGCCGTACTCCGCAGCGGTGAAGTTCCGGCCGTGGAACGCCGTGACGGCGAAGGCAACGACCACCAGGATGATGACGGCCAGCTTCCACCACACCAGCGCGTTGTTGACCCGCGCGAACCAGCGGATGCCGAAGTAGTTCAACGCCACGAAGAACGCCATCGCGATGACCGCGACCACATAACCGAGTGCCGTCAGTGTGTGCGTCCCGGTTTTCGGATGGAACTGCGTGAAGTCCGCCCATTTGGTCGCGTATTGGAGGGCGCCTTCCACCTCAATGGGAGCGACGGTCGCCGCGGCGATCCAGTTGATCCATCCCATGGTGTAACTGGCGAACGACCCGAAGGAGATATGCGGAAAACGCACCACTCCACCGGACACCGGAAACATGGTCCCCAGCTCGGCGAAACACAGCCCGATGAGCAGGATCATCACAGCGGCGATCGCCCAGGAGAAGATCGAGGCCGGCCCTGCCAGCCGGGCCGCGTTGAGTGCTCCGAAGAGCCAGCCCGAGCCGATGATCGACCCCACACCGGCGAACAGCAGACTGATCCGGCCCATGTCTCGCCGCAGCCTTGGTTTCTCCGAGGATCCGCTCGGAGAGTTGGATATATCGGCCATACGACATCCCCTTGTCCCTGCGCTCCGACTTGGCCAGGCCGTCGGTCCACGGGTTCTTCCGTGCAGCCACTCGGGCGGGCCGGGGACTGCCCTGCGGGGGCAACGCGAGGGGAGGCCATACACCCACTCCACACGCCACTCACTGAGAGAGATCGGCGTTCCTGTACCGCGCACCTACCCAGAAAGCGGCGCACAAGCCAGGTCGACCAAGCACGCAACCATGCTGTGACCTGCGGCCGCCGCTCCTGGTCAGTCCGCACAATTCGCGGTGATCAACATGGCCGGACTGTCCCGGCAGCGGCCGGCACCGGCCCTGCACCGAGATCACGATCTACGGCTGGAGCAAGGGACTACCCGACTCCCGGCCGCGTGCCGGGCCCTGGAGCCGGAGTACGCCTCCCACCCGGCGCGCCTGATCGAGATCGAACCGGCGCTGCGGGAACTGTCCGGGGCGGGCACGAAGAGTCCCCGTGGGAAACGGCCTTGCTCCCCCAGTACGCCACCAACCTGGCAGCCCGAGGCCGAGCCCGCCCCCTCGCACCCGGCCCGGAACGCCGGGTGCTGGTGCGGGGCGGAAGAGCGCCTACCGGGAGTGCCACCGGGATGGGTCCAGCGCACATCGCATGGCCCGTGACTCCTTAGCTAACCTCGAAGCATGGCCGAGAACACCGAGTGGACGCCCCCGGACGGATCCTGGGCCTCATCTGCCGCGAGGCGCCGCAACATGCAAGCGATCCGCAGCCGGGACACGAAACCCGAACAGCATATTCGCCGCCTAGTGCACGCACGTGGGCTGCGATATCGCGTCAGCACACGGCCGCTTCCCGGACTTCGACGCACGGCAGATCTGGTCTTCCGGCCGACAAAGGTGGCAGTGTTTATCGACGGGTGCTACTGGCATGGCTGCCCCGATCACTACGTCCCCCCGAAGACGAACTCTGGCTACTGGTCGGCCAAAGTACTGCGAAACATAGAACGCGATCGCGACACTGACAGAAAGCTAGTCGAAGCGGGGTGGCTCGTGCTCAGGTTCTGGGAACATGAGAACTCATGCTCCTGCGCGGACAAGATCTCCGCTACGGTCATCGGACGCAGAAGCATGCCCGACGGCTTCCACTGAGAAAATCGTCAGATTTGAGGAATCTTCAACCGCGACGTCTACGCTTTCCTTCATTTCATAACCGCCCATAAGTTCACGTCGACTCTCAGGCCGCAGCACAGCAGCAATGGCCCGCCCGACAGCTTCAGCGACTGGCGGAGGAAAAGCGTTTCCGATCTGCCGGTACTGTGCCGTTTTCCCGCCCTCGAATTTCCATGTCGATGGAAACCCCTGAATAATTGCCGCCTGCTCAACAGTAAGCATCGGGCCATCCGGACGGAACAGATCCCGTCCAGGGTCGCAGTATGCTTCGTCGTTTGCCACGCCGTTCCCGTCGACCCCAAGATCTGCCCATGCACGCTTGGCTCGGCTGGGGCCGAGATCAGCACCACCGTGCTTCCGAGACCCTCCGACCAGCGTCGGAGCCACACCTTGGGTGGGCCCAGACCGCATACCCGCAGAATCGGCTTCCCAAGCACGGAAAACGTCTTGGCCTGTCTTCTCATCCGGGAGCGCGGGCTTCCCATCCTTGTTCAGCGACCAATATTCCTGGCATCGCCTCAGCATTGTAGGCCTGAGCTTGTCGTAGACAGTCGCGCGACTTCCTTGCGTCTTGACTGGCCACACAAAACTGCACCCGTCAGAGACATCTTCGTGAATCGCCACGAGGATCGCGCGAGGCCGCAGCTGAGGGACACCAAAATCCTTGGCCTCAACTCGACGCCAGACTTTCTTCATCTCCTGATCCTGCCGGCCCGTCGACCATTCCTCATTGATTGACGGAACCAAATATCCCAAGCTGCGGAGCTTGTTCACAATCTTTCTACGGTAAGAAATGAACATTTGTGGCGGTTCCAGAATTCCGCGCACATTCTCGATCATGATCGCGTTAGGCCTGAGCTCTTCGACAATCTTCAACATATCCGGAAAGAGATCCCGTTCATCTTCCGGACCAAGCTGCTTACCTGCCAGAGAGAACGGCGGACAGGGAACTCCACCAGCGAGCAAGTCGATTCGCCGACCGCTCTTCTTAATCTCTTCACATTCTGGCGAATCAAGAAAGTCTTTGACATCTCCCGGAGTCAGCGAATTCGCCTTCGCCTTGCTCCAGCCCGGCCAAGATTTAACATTCCCCTGCAAGGTACCGACGGCATGCCGATCCCATTCAACAAGTGCCAGGTGATCAAACCCCGCATTGTGCAGCCCAAGAGCCTGTCCACCTGCTCCAGCGCAGATCTCGACCGAGATGAGCGGCTCGTCGAACTGCGGTCGCTTCCGCCGGGCGGCCATCTGGGACTCCTCAGGGTGTGGCGCAAACTAGCTGCACAAGTCTCGCAGAGATCACAGCATTCTCACTAGAAGTCTCGCAGCATGCCAATGCGCCGCCCGCCTTGGGGTACGGCGGACGGCGCACCATAGAAACAATCTATCTGATTCTCCCCAAATGCGACAAAAACGCCTGGGCGTCCTCGGCCCCAAGGCCAGCAGCTACGGCTGGTTCCTCCTGCAAGTCGGACAACTGCTGCACAGAAGGATCGTCAAGGATCTTGCCCATGAACTCCAGCTTCTGATCAAGCCGGACACGGACTACCTCGTCGACCGTATCGCGCACAGCCAGCACGGTGACGCGGGTCTCGGTGTCCGGGTCGAGCCCCAGCCTGTGGATCCGGTCCAGACTCTGCAGGAAGCGGCCGGCCATGAAGTCGCGGTCCACGTAGACAGCATCGTGACAGATCTGGTGCAGGCTGATTCCCTCACCGAGGGTCGCCGGGTTGGAGAGCAGGACCATGCACGCTGGATCCTCCCGAAAGCGCCGGATCTGCTCTTCGCGATCGACAGTGCCGCCGTACACAACAGCTGGCGCGTACTTCTCCAGGAGCCGTTCAAGAGTGGTCAGGCTCCGGACAAAGGTCGTCCAGACCAGCGTCTTCCGCCCCCGCTGGGCGTTCTCGGCAATGATCGCGGCCGTCTCCTTGTACTTAGGCGACAGCTCGTAGTCGGGCAGGTTCTGCATGAGCGAGTAGAGCGAGTGCCCCCGCGGAATCTCCAAGGGCGGGAGCTGGTAAGCCAACGGCTCGTATCTGCTTCCGCTGTCAAGCAGTAGCGCCGGACTGGTAGCGGCCATCAGCAAGCGCAACGCGCTCTTCCCCAAAGAGCTGAGGTCATCGCGCGCTCCGCGCGTGTCTGGGTCCCCCACGAGAGACGCATAGATTTCAGCGTGCAGGGGCGGCATATCCACGTACCGCATACGTGGTTCCACCGGCGGGAGGCCGAGCTCCAACTTGGTTGTCCGAGCGAACAACGGCTTCAGGGCAACGCTGGCAGCTGCCAGATTTCCGCCGGCCACCGCTCGGGTCACGGACCGCTGGCCTTGTCCAGGCCAGACGAAACCCAGCAGGTTCTCCAAGTCCTTTGAGCCGTTAGGGGCTGGCGTGCCAGTAAGGATCAGCCGACGTTGGGCCAACGGGCCGAGGGCCATACATGCGGCCCCGTACGTCCCCCGTGCCCCCAGCTTCATCCGATGCGCCTCATCAAGGATGATCATCGAAGGCTCGGCCCTCAGCCACGCTGTGAGTGTCGTGAGCGAACGGTCCAGCCGTTCGTAGTTCACGATCAGAACCTCTGCCCATCCGTCCAGTGAACCGTCGAGTACGTGGGGGCGCAGTCTGTGACGGAAGCAGACTGCTGTCTCATACTGCCACGACTCATATGCCGATTTCGGGCATACAACGAGAAGTCTCCTGACGTGCCCCTGCGCCTTCTGCGCTGCGTAGACGCCCAGGGCTGAACGGGTTTTGCCAGCACCGGGGACGCTGAAATTGGCACCGTGCTGGAGAGATAGGAGCTTTGCTATGTCGCGCCGTTGAAACTCGCCCAGTTCGGCGATCCATTCCTCACCAAGCAACTCAGGGACGTCATCAGCTGAGACCTCGCCAGTGTAGGCAGGGGTGCTCAGTCTCTTTTCGACCGTCTCGGCATCCTGAAAGTTACCGAGTACCAGACTCCTGAGGTCAGAATCCCACTCCACCCCCGTGGGATCTGGCCAGCCCGCGACCTCACCTACGTTCGCCAGCAGGTCATCAAGGTCGATAGAAGCAGCGAGCGGGCCGAGCTGGCCGCCTGTACGGAAACGACCGACCAGCTGCACGAGATCCCCCCGGTAGCTGTCGGTGGTTCTGAAGATGACCTTGGTACGTGTCTCATCAAACCCAAGGGTTAGAGACACTTCAGTCATTGGCCCGCTGGTCACTGATTTCCTTCCGTGACGGCCTCAACGAGCCATGACACACCATCGCCAGGGTCGCCCTGGATCCTCTTCGCCTGCTGCGCCAGCTTGTTGAGGCTCTCTCGCAACTGAAGCACCGCATCATCGAATGCCTCTTCGTCAAGGCTCCTAGCAGCTCGCGCCTGTACCAGCTCGACAACACACTGGTCGATATCAGCGCATGCATCTGCGAGCCGGGCAGGAGCGAGCTGCTTCCGCTTGCGTACACGGGCATCCCGGCCGGCGTCGTCAATGGCTCTGTCAAACGCCTTGTGGGCATCGTCAAAAAGTGCACGAGCTGCCAGGCGATCAGCCTCGGACACCTCCGTCCCAGTAGCGCCCGCGACAGCCTTCGCCTTCAGGACCTGGTCGCTAAGGGCACGGGCTGCGGCGACGCGAGATGTAGTCGCCGGGACCGCGACACCGAGGCCCGGCACCATGACCGCTGCAGGAGTGGAGGCTGTGTCCCTTGCCGTATCAACAAGGCTTGACGGAAGGCTCCGAGCCAGGTAATCCGTTTTCACGAAGTGCTCGTCAATGTGCCTGACATCTGTCTTAGAGAATTCAAGCAACATCGCTGTAAGCCGAAGCTCCTTGATAACTTCAGCCTCATCTGGCTCGACCGTAGAAAGCTTCTTGTAGAGCCTTTCGAGTTCTTTCAGCTTCTCTTGATCATTCTCAAAATCGACTAGCCGAAGAGCAGCACCGCCCCCTCTGCTCCGCTCGATCAATTCACGGATCGTGCTCAGGATCCACCGCTCCTGGTGGTAGGTTTTCGTCTGAACCCTGAACTCTTTAGCAATCAGTTCCGGCGTCCGCCCCAACGCCGCCTGCTCTTCCATGGCCAGCAGCCGATTGATGTAGGAATAGTCGCGGCGGTGATCCTTGCGCAGCTGGAGCGAAAGTTCCACAGCGTTGATGTCAGCCCACGTGAAGGACGCCGGCAATACACCTACCCGCATAGACTGCTTGCCGATCTCCCGGAGTGCAGCAGCCCTCGTGTTTCCGTTCACCAGTACGCCATGGTGGGTAACCAGTCCAGGATCGTTCTGACCAAACTGATCAAGGCTCTCCTTCAGCTTGTCGAACTCAGAATCACGCACAGTCGGATTTGCGGGTTGAGCCTGAAGCAGATACCGCAGATAGTCCTGGCTCTCCGCGCTCCAGGGGTCACCGTCCAGCACCTTGTCCCTCAAAGGGTCGTGACTACGCTGAGCCCGAACGCGATGCGTGCCCGGGTTAAAGAGGAGACGCTCGAGGGGAAGATCAATCACCTCCACATGCATTGGGTGGCCGTTCCGGTCAAGCGTGACCGTCTCCCTAGTCCCTCCCGAGTTCTTCACCTCCTCTAGCCTCATTGCGATCAACTCGCTGAATTCATCCGCTCGCGGCGGTGTCTGAAACTCGCGAAACACGCTATCCCCGCTCCCTTTTCCTCTGGCTTACTTACTGTCTCCGGTTGCAGCCTGCCGGACTGCCTCGCGAGAAGTGACCGGCAGCGTCCGGTAAACACCCCACAACTGCTCCAGAGCTCCCTGCTTGCGCTGCCCCGTCTCGATCCAGCTCAGGAAGACGCTCTTCTCGAGTTCAGAAAGGCCCGCCACCTTGTTCAGCAATTCCCCAAGATCAACCTCCCGTTCACCGCGACCAGTACCGCAACGGTTGCATTCCGTGACCATCTGAAAGTCGACGCTGCCGCCAGCAAGTACCACTTTCCGCCGCGCCACATTCAGCTGTGACAGGGTGTCTGGATCGTCGCTGTACGGCTCCCCCGCGCCAATTCCACAGGTACGGCAGAGGAAGCTGTCGCCCTGCCAGACCTTCGCGCGCTGGGCGGCATTCAAACTATTCTTATGCTTGGCAACCTTCGCCTGGCCAGGGATCCAGACCTCGGCCCCCTTGGCCACATACCGCTGCTCCTCCTGCTTGAGCGAAGGATCATCGCGACTCGTATCGATCCGCCAGTCGTGGGTCCTGAGATCGCGCAGCCGTCTGTCGATCTGTGCCACCTCAGGAAACGCCTTGCGCAACTCAGCCTTGGTGAAGGTATTGCCCTCCCCTACGACGGTCTCCAACCAGAGGGCCGCCCGGACCTTGCCGCCAAGCTTCCCGTTCTGCCAAGGAGGCAGCGTCATCTCATTCTCCGATCCTTCAGTAAGAAGTGACCACATACACCTGCCACCCGGCCTGAGACGTACAGTCAGACGGCAAGCACGCAGGCCACTTGCTGTTGCTGTGCGACTCAGGTATGCGCTGGGTGGATCAATTGATGCCGTACGACCGAACTGAAGTCCAGCGAATGCGCATGTTGCACCCAAAGACGTCGACACAGCTGGCATCAGGCACCACTGGCCGCAACTCCCCGCCGGGCAGTTGCGGCCAGGCATAAGGGAGAGGGACCGCGATGCGCGCCGGACAAGTAGGCACCAAGATCAGCCGCACCCTCCCCCCGGGGAGGGTGCGGCTGGCCCACGTTCTGGGGGAGTTGTATCGACACACCGGGGCCCCCACCCTCGCCAAAGCAGTACTGCTGTTTGACGAGCGGGGCTATGTGACCAATCGAGATGCTATGTCGCGATACTTGAACGGACGCCATGTGCCGCCGCTCCGCTTCGCGACGCTCATGCACGAAATAGCCGTCGCCAACACGGGTTCCGAGGCCATCGTTGGCCTGTCGAGGCAGGCCGTGATCCAGGCACATGAGAGTGCCGAGCCGACCCTCTGCAAGGTCTGCCCCGAGTTGCAACGCGAGAACGACGCGCTCCTTCGGGAGAGGCGTCGGCTAGAGGAGAGTGAGGCCGGCCTGTCAGAAGCGCTGGCCAACGCTCGACAGCGAGCAAAAACGCTGCCGGTCCCCCACTTCAGCAGGGACCGGCAGCGACGATCGAACGACATTGCAGGCGCCAGGCAGATCGCCAGTGCCGCCGCGAAGCTGCAGGACCAGGGCAGCGCGGACGAGGCCTTGTCAATGCTGATTGACACGGTCGGAGCGCTAACCCCTCTCGAAGGAGCGGCGTCCCTCGTGCTGCTGCGCAGCACGAAGCAGACGCAACTTGCGGACACGCTTGTGCACTTGTACGGCCAGGAACACTCCGAGAAGGAGGTCATTCAAGTGGCACTCAAACTCCACGACCGAGGCATGGCGGACGACGCCATCGAGATGCTGCGGACAGCCGCACGATGAGAGGCCCAGCCCCAAGGCCTCAGACAAAAACCCAGCCGCCCGATGGGCGCATGCCCAGCCAGCCCAGCGCATCACGTCCTTGCATTAAACGCAGCTACGAGCTGAGATTCAGGCTCGATGCCCCCCCGAAGGTCATGCAGCCTCCGCCTCAAAGTGCATCTGCGCCCGGTCCAAAACCTCGTCCGGATCTCCTCCCTGCGCGGTGAGCCAGTGGAGAAGATCAGCGATGAGGTCAGTCGCCGATTCATCGAGGGCGTGCCGTCGGCCCCCGAGCAGCGCCGGCGTCCCTGTCATACGGCCATAGCTCTCAAGCACAGCCGACGCCCGCTGGATGCGACGGCACCGCTGATCAGCTGGCAGCGCCAGCTCGCACTAGCAGCCAACAGCCATGACGTCGCTGTCAACGGCTTCGAGGATCTGCAGTTCTACCGGGAGTTGGCTCTGCCGAACAGCGAGCGGTCACTCCTGGCCGAGGTCGCGGTCGAGGGGGATCTGCGTGAGAAGGCGGCCGACTCCCTCACCGAGTGGGCAGCGCAGTTGCCGGTCGCTGTCGTGCCCAAGCTCTGACCAGGCCGCCGGGTGATCAGGCCAGTCCACCGCGTAACCCGCCTGCCGCCCCATACCCAGCCGCGCGTAGCGGAGCAGTTCGCGGGCGATGCCCGCGTTGCCCATGCCCCAGCCCAGGTGTGGTTCGAGTTCGGTCGGCGTGGCCCGGTGTTCGGTGTTTGACCAGCGTGCTCCGTTCGCGTCCTCGGTTGCCCTGGCGGCCAGGTCCGCCACGAGGATGTTCGCGAAGTCCAGGCCGTCGCCGTGTTCGACCTGTCGGTCGCATGCCAGGGCCAGTACCCCCGCCGTCCCGCAGCACCGGCCGTTGTTGTCCCAGAAGCCGGGGCGCAGCCGCTGGGGGAGGCCGGAGTGGGTGACCGTGTGCCAGCAGCCGTCCGCCAGTGCCGACCAGGACGGGTCCTGGAGGGCCGCCGCCAGCAGCCGGAACGCCTGGGCGTCGCCCGTCGGGCCGTGGCACCAGCCGTAGCTGTAGCGCTCGATGCGGTCCGGGACATGCTGCGGGTCGGAGTGCGGGACCAGGAAGCCCGTCGGGCCCGCCTCGTTGCGGGCGATCACGTCCGATGCGCCGGCCACCGCCAGTTCGGTCAGGTCGGGGCGTCCGGCCGCCCGGCCTGTCGCGGCCAGGGCGTAGGCGATGCCCAGCGTGCCGTGCGAGAGGTGATGGAACCGGGCCGGTGCACCGGACAGCGACTCCCACTGCACGCCGTCCGCCGTCCGTTCCGCGGTACGGAGGTACGGGGTCACCGCGCGTACGGCCAACTCCTCGTCCCCCACGGCCAGTGCGCCCAGGGCGATGCCCCCGTTGCCGATGAGCAGGTCGAACCATCTGTCGTCCCAGCGCGTTCCGTCGAACCGAGAACGCACCCGTTCCATCGCCCGGTCCGCGGCCGCGCCCGCGGCCGTGTCCCCCAGCCGTTCGTGCACCGCGTGCAGGGCTACGGCCATTCCGGTCAGGCCCGTGTACAGGGAGCTGGCTTCCCACTCCTCCGCGGCTGCGGCGAGGGTGAGTGCGCCCCGCGCCGCGGCATCTCCGTACCGGTCGTCGCCGAAGTGCTCCTGGCCTTCGAGCAGCGCCAGCACGATCCCGGCAGTCCCGCTGTAAAGAATGGGGTCCAGCTCTTCGCCGGTCGCGGTCTCCGCCCAGGCCAGGCCGTTCCCGGTGTCACGCGCCGAACCGACCAGCCAGTCCAGAGCACCCCTGCCCAGGGCCTCGGCGGTGGCCGGCAGATCTCGTTCGGTGGACTCGGTGGACTCGGTGGGCTCGGTTGACTCGGTTGACTCGGTGGTCACCGGGCCAGCGTCCCATGGCCGTACCGGGCAGACAACGAGCTTTTGCCTGCTGGGCCGTCCGGAGGACATGCTGGCACCGTGGCAGGACAGCGTAAGCGGAGGAATCAGCAGCGTGGCGGGCCGGTACGGGGTGCCGGCGCGGGGCGGTGGGAAGTGGTTTTCGAGACCCAGGACGCGGCGGAGTGGCAGACCTCGGTCCCCCGGATCCGCGCCGAACTGGGGCTGACCGATGCGGCGATGCTGCGCGTGGAGACGGTGGGCGGGCGCGCGGAGGATCCGACTGTCTACCGTCTGAGCAGGTTCGTTCCTTATCCGTCGACGACGCCTACGCCTACGCCTACGTCCGCGGATACGCCTGCGCCCGCGGATGCGCCGGTTTCCGCTGATACGCCAGTTCCTCCTGATACGCCTGCCGAACCGGCGTGACACACCTCCTCGCCACCGTGTCGGCCCCTCACTCCTCTTCGTCGCGCTGACCTCCGTGGGACCATCGGCACCATGCAGTACCGGTATGCCAATGAGGCCGATGTGCCCGCCATGGCGGCGCTCTTCGCCGCCAACCGCCGCGATGCGCTCACCGAGCAGCAACGCTCCGAACAGGGATTCGTGCAGGGCCACTTCGATGCTGCCGCCCTGAGCGCGATGGCTCGGGGCGGACGTCTGCTCGTCGCCGCCGACGACGGGACGGGTGTGGTGGGGCTTCTCGCGCTGTCCTCGCCTCACGACCTGTCCAGCCCGCCGCCACCCGTCCGGGCGCTGCTCGATGCCCAGGACTCCTTGCGGTGGGAGGGGCGGCCGCTGAGTGCGTGGCGCTGGCTGATGTACGGGCCGGTGGTGGTCGACGCGGCCGCCCGGGGGCGCGGGGTGGCCAGGGGGCTGTTCCGCATGGCCGTCGAGGCGGCCTGGGGGCGGGCCGATGCCGTGGTCGCCTTCATCGAGGCCGAGAACCGGGCCTCATGGCGTGTCCATGTGGACGGCTTCGGGATGTGCCCGCTCGGTGAGTACGTCGCAGCCGGGCGTACGTACAGTGCGGTGGCCGCGCCCGCCCGTGAGCCGGGGCCCCGGTAGGCCCTGGCCGGTGCCCGTCCCGGTCCGTGCCGCGTCCGTACCGCGCCCGTCCCGCGTCCGCGCCTCTTCCGTCCCGCGTTCGTCCCTCTTCCCAACTCGCTGTCGACATCCGGGAGATGCGGTGTCCGATGGCCGCCAGCGGCGTTCGGCCGGGCGCGGCAGGCTCGGGGCATGGCACAGACAAGACCTGAACCTGAATCCGGACGTGCAACCAGACGTGAAACCGGACCCGGTCCTGACCCGGGACCCGGAGCCGGACCTGAACCCGGAGCCGGACCTGAACCGCTGGCCGTACTCCAGGGCATGTACGCGGCAGAAGCCCGCTACCTCGCCGCCGGCGGCCCGGACACGGCCGGTTTCGGCCTCCTGGCGCCGTTCTTCGCCCCCGATGTCGTCCTGCGCCAGGCGGCCGGGCTCCCGTACGGCGGGACCTGGCGCGGGCACGAGGGCATGGCGCGCTTCTTCCGTGCCATGAGCCGGACCTGGGAGTCCTTCCGGATGGCCGGGCAGGAGATCCTCGCCACGGGCGGGCCCCTCGGCGAGCCGCTCGTCGTACTCCACCGCATCCAGGCCCGCTCCCGCGCCACCGGGCGGGAGGTCGCCTTCCCGATCCTCCAGACCGTTACGGTGCGGGACGGCCGTATCAGCGAGGTCCGGCCGTTCTACTGGGACACGGCGGCCATCGCCGAGGCATGCGATCAGAGGCGGGGGTGACCCCCTCCTGTCCTGCGCCCCGCCCCTGTCCCCCCGCCGGGCCCCCTGCCCTATCCACCACCCCGGCAGCGGCCGCCGAATCCGCGCCATTAGCCTCGTCCTCATGGCAAAGATTCCCGCAGCAGCCGTAGCAGCCTCCGGTCTCGTCGGCGGTTTCGCCGTGGCCCGCTGGACCAGGAAGCGTCCCCTCGGGGGTGTGGCGCTCGCCGCCGCCGGTGCGGTCGCCGCCCGGCAGTGGCAGCAGGAGGCCGGTACGGCCAAGGCCGCCGCGCTCACCGGTGTCTACCTCGCCGCCTTCGGCGGGTCCCACCCCCTCGCGAAGAAGATCGGCGCCTGGCCCGCCGTGTTCTCGGTGGCCGGTGCTGTCGCCGTGGCATCGACCGCGATCGCCCGCCGGGCGTAGCCCACCGGGCCTAGCCCACCCCTTAGCGCGGCCACGATCACGGTCACGATCGCGGTCGCGGTCACCCGCAGGCTGCCGCCCGCCGGGCCCCGCCCCGCCGGGCCCCGCCCCGCCGGGCGCCCCGCCCGCTACGCCCCCAGCGCGTGTGACACCGCGTAGATCGCCAGACCGGCCAGCGCGCCGACGACCGTGCCGTTGATCCTGATGAACTGCAGGTCACGGCCGATGTGCGCCTCGATCTTGCGGGACGTCTGCTCGCCGTCCCAGCCCGCCACCGTGTCCGAGATCAGTGACGTGATCTCGCCGCGGTACGTCGTCACCACGTACACCGCCGCGTCCTCCAGCCACCCCTCCAGCTTCTGCTGGAGCCGGGTGTCGGTCGCCAGCCGGGCGCCCAGGGACAGCAGCGAGGCGCGGGCGCGCAGGCGCAGTTCGCTCTGCTCGTCCTCCGCCGCCGAGATGATCATGGTGCGGACCGAGGACCACGCCGACGCGATGACGTCCTGCACCTCCGAGCGGCCCACCAGCTCCGACTTGAGGCGCTCCACGCGCGCCCGGGTGTCCGTGTCCGACTGGAGGTCGGACGCGAAGTCCGCCAGGAAGCGGTCGAGGGCGCCGCGCGCCGGGTGCTCCGGCATGTCGCGCATCTCCGTGATGAAGCGCAGCAGCTCCTTGTAGACGCGGTCGCCGATCCTCTTGTCCACGAACCTCGGCGTCCACCCGGGCGCCCCGCCCTGCACCGCGTCCATCACCGAGTCGGAGTGCACGGTCAGCCAGTCGTGGGCCCGGACGCAGACCAGGTCGACGACCCGTCGGTGCCCGCCGTCCGCGACGACCTTCTCCAGCATCTTCCCGATCCCTGGTGCGACCTCGGCGGCCTCCGCACGGCGGGTGATCGCCTCACCGACCACGGCCTGCACGTCCGAGTCGCGCAGCACGGTCAGCGCGCCGCGCAGCGCCGTCGACAGCTCCGCCGTCACCCGATCGGCGTGTTCCGGCTCCGCGAGCCACGTACCGAGCCGGCCGCCGATGCCCACGGCCCGCAATCTGGCCCGGACGACGGATTCAGAGAGAAAATTTTCCCCGACAAAGGAACCAAGTGACTCCCCAAGCTGGTCTTTCTTGTTGGGGATGATCGCGGTATGAGGAATGGGGAGGCCAAGTGGCCGGCGGAACAGTGCCGTCACGGCGAACCAGTCGGCCAGCGCGCCCACCATGCCCGCCTCCGCCGCCGCGGCGACGTACCCGGCCCACGACCCGGCCCCGGTGTGCGAAGCCCAAGTGGCGAGTACGAAAATGAGAGCGACCAGAAGGAGAAGTCCGGTGGCCGTCGTCTTCATCCGGCGGACCCCGCGCCGCTTCTCCTCGTCGGCCGCGCTGTAGGCAACGGAGCCCAGCGGCGCGGTGCCTGTGACGCCTTCCGTCCCAGGCCCGGCCCCTGCTTCTCTGTCCCTGCCCGTACGTTCCATCAGCTCCGCCTGCTCCGCCCGATTCCGCACCTGTACCGCCCCCGTACGTATTGTCCCTGCCTGAGCTACTCCTGGGACGCACGTCAAGTTCCCGAGGAGACCGACCGCTCATGACCAGGCGCCGTGGTTACGCCCTGCTCGCCACGCTCGCGGCAGTGGTGACGCTCGTTTCCGTTGGCATCTTCGCCATGGTGAAGTCACCGGCCACCACGGTCTCCGCCGGGGCCCCCTCCCGGGTCTCGTCGGGGGTGCCGGCGTCCGGCACCTGGACGGGCACCTGGTCGGCGGCGCCCGTCGGTCCTGAGCCGGGCACACCGAACGGCCTCCCCGGGAGCACCATCCGTAACGTCGTGCACACCAGCATCGGCGGGTCGCTGGCCCGGATCACCCTCTCCAACCTCTTCGGCACCCAGCCGCTGAAGGTCACCGAGGCGTCCGTGTCGGCCGACGGCTCCATCCAGGCGGTGACGTTCGACGGACGCCATTACGTCACGATCCCGGCCGGCGGCCAGACCATCAGCGACGCGGCCCGCATCCCGATCCCCAGCAACGGCAATGTGACGGTCTCCTTCACCACCCCGTCGCCGAGCGGCCCGGTCACGTACCACCCGCACGCCCGGCAGGTCTCGTACGCCAGCCTCGGCGGCCACACCGTCGAGACGCCCTACTGGCGCTACCTCACCGCCGTGGACGTCCTCACCCATGAGGCCCGCGGCTCGGTCGTGGTCTTCGGCGACTCGATCACCGACGGCATCACCTCCACCACGGACACCAACCAGCGCTGGACCGACGTACTCGCCGCACGGCTCGAAGGCCACTACGGCGTACTGAACGAGGGCATCAGCGGCAACCGCGTCCTGCGCGCCGGCCTGGGGCAGAGCGGCCTCGACCGCTTCGACCGGGACGCGCTCGGGCGCTCCGGTGTGAAGTCGGTGGTCATCGAACTGGGCATCAACGACATCCTGCGGCTGCCGCACAACGTGAGCGCCCGGCAGATCACCGACGGTCTGCGCACGCTGTCCCGGGAGGCACGGGCGCGGGGGCTGCACGTGGTCGGGTCGACGCTGATGCCCTTCGGCGGTCACCTGGGGGTCACCCCGCAGCTGGAGGCCGTACGCCAGCAGGTCAACGCGACCATCAGGGCGGGCGGTGTCTACGACTCGGTGGTCGACTTCGACAAGGCACTGCGCGACCCGTACGCGCCGAGCAGGCTCCGGCCCCAGTACGACTCCGGTGATCACCTGCACCCGAGCGACGCCGGTTACCGCGTGATGGCGATGACCCTGGACCTGGACGCCCTGACCAAGTCCGCCCCGGCCCGCGCCTGACACCGCCCGCCCCGGCCCGCGCCTGACACCATCCGGCCCACCCCGGGGAGGCCACGAGGCCGGCCGGGGTCCGCCCGGCGCTGAGCGCGCCTACGGGACGTCGCGCTCCGCGTACATCTTCGCGATGACGGCCTCGATGTCGGGCTCCCGTACCGCGAGGTCGACCATCGGGTACGCGGCGGCGACGGCCGCGACGAGCGGGGCGGCCGAGGCCGACGCCGGGAACGCCAGCCACTGCCGGGGGCCCTCCACCCGGACGTTGCGTGCCGCCGGGATGTCGATCGGCGGCAGCTCACGCTCCAGGTCCACCACCAGGGTCCGCTCGCTCTCGCCCACCTCGTGCAGCCCGGCGGGCGAGCCGTCGTACATCAGCCGGCCGTGGTCGATCACCATCACCCGCTCGCAGAGCTGCTCGATGTCGGTCAGATCGTGTGTGGTGAGCAGGACGGTGGTGCCGCGCTCGGCGTTCAGGTCGCGCAGGAAGCCGCGGACCTTGGCCTTGGAGATGACATCGAGGCCGATCGTCGGCTCGTCCAGGTAGAGGACTTCCGGATCGTGCAGCAGCGCGGCCGCGATGTCGCCCCGCATCCGCTGCCCGAGCGAGAGCTGGCGTACCGGGACCTCCAGCAGCTCGGCGAGGTCGAGCAGCTCCACGCAGCGGTCCATGTTCTCGCGGAACCGGGCGTCGGGGATGCGGTACATCCGGTGGGCCAGCCGGTACGAGTCACGCAGCGGCAGGTCCCACCAGAGGGTGGTGCGCTGTCCGAAGACCACACCGATGCGCTGCGCGAGCTTCGTCCGCTCACGGGAGGGGTCGAGGCCCGCGACCCTGATACGGCCGGCGCTGGGGGTGAGGATGCCGGTGAGCATCTTGATGGTGGTGGACTTGCCCGCACCGTTCGGGCCGATGTAGCCGACCATCTCGCCCCGGGCGACCCGGAAGCTGATGCCGTCGACGGCGCGGACCTGGTGCTTCTCCCGGCGCAGGAAGCCGGACTTGCGGTGTACGTCGAAGACCTTCTCCAGGGCTTCGAGTTCGATGAAGTCATCGTGCTCATCGTGCACGGCTGGTCAACTCCCCTCGCGTGTAAGCCATTTGTTCGGGACCGATCGCTGCCGAGCCGATCACCGCGGGACGGAGCGCGCGACGCGGAATCCCACGTCGTCGATACGGAAGGTCGGGTGGCTGCGGCGCCGCACCGAGGCCCGGCAGCTCCACTCCTCGTCGAACCATCCGGCGCCCCTGAGCACCCGGTAACTGCCGTAGACCTCGGGGTCGTAGAGGTCCCAGCACCACTCCCACACGTTGCCCAGCATGTCGTGCAGGCCCCACGCGTTGGGGCGCTTGCCGCCCACTTCGTGGATGCGGTCCTGGGCGTTGCCGCGCTGCCAGGCGATCTCGTCGAGCGGCCCGTACCGCGGTCCCTCCGTGCCGGCCCGGCAGGCGTACTCCCACTCGGCCTCGGTCGGCAGCCGGTACCCGTCGGCTGCCGCGTCCCACTCGGTCCCCTCCGCGCCGTGACCGTGACCGTCACTGGCGCCGTCGCCTGGGATGCGGTACGCGGGTGTCAGCCCCTCACGTACGGACAGGGCGTTGCAGTACCGGACCGCGTCGCCCCACGAAACGCCCTCGACGGGCAGCCGGTCGCCGGTCGCCGTGCTCGGCCGCGCGCCGGTGACCTCTGCGTACCGCGCCTGGGTGACCGGATGCGAGGCGAGACAGAAGGCCGCGAGCTCGACCGGCCAGCTGCGCCGGGTCCGACGGTCCGACAGCGTCACGCACCCCGCCGGAACGGCGATCATCCCGTGCGCCGAGTTCGCGTGCCCCGAGTTCGTGTCTGCCGGGCTCGCTTCCGCTGGGGCTGCTTCCGCCGGGTTCGCTTCCATGAGTCGGCGAGCGTATCAACGCCCTCACCCGGGCAGCGAGCGGGTTTCCGGGCGGCGCCGGCCGACCGGGCTGAGGGGCCACACCGGGCGGAGGGACCGTACGACATCACCCTGCGCACAGCCGGTCCAGTGCCGACCGGCTCTCCTCATCCGCGGCGCGGTAGATCACCAATCGCTGGTCCGGGTCCTGGAGCGGCATCAGTACTTCGAAATGCACTGCCATCAAGCCGGCGTCAGGATGCCGGATCAGCTTGCTCCCGCGGCCGTTGACCTGGACGTCCCGCTCGGCCCACAGGCGCGCGAATTCCTCGTCCTGCGTGGTGAATTCGGTGATGAGGTCGGTCAGCGCCCGGTCCTCCGGATGCGCGGCCCACGCGGCACGCAGATGAGCGATCCCCTCCCGTACGACACGTTCGCGGTCGACGTAGAACTCACGCACCTCGGGGTGCATCAGACACAGCCACATCGAATTGCGCTGCGCCGGCGGCAGGGCGCCGAAATCCACCAGCAGCCTCGCCATTTCACCGTTCCAGGCCAGGATGTCGTAGCGGTGATTCATCAGCATGGCGGGCAGCGGCGACAGGTCGTCGACCAGCCGGGCCAGCGGCGGCGCCGCGGCGGTGGCGAGCGGGTCGGCGTTGCGGGGGCGCTGCTGGGCCAGGTCGAAGAGGTAGGCGCGTTCGGCGGGGGCCAGGCGCAGCGCCCCGGCCAGCGCCTCCACCACGTCCGCCGAAGGCCGCAGGCCGCGGCCCTGTTCCAGCCGTACGACGTAGTCGACGCTGACCCCGGCCAGCTCGGCGACCTCTTCGCGGCGCAGTCCCGGGGTCCGCCGGGACTGCCGGCGGGACGGCAGGCCGAAAGCGTGCGGGTCCAGACGTTCGCGCCGGGTCCGCAGGAAGGCGGCCAGCTCCTGTGTCGCGTCCACGGTGCGGGTCATGACGTCCGAGCGTAAGGGCTGTCCCGTACCGGCAGGGTAGGACTGGCGTTCCCAGGAAATTCCTTCCCTTATCCCGGCCCCCCTGCGCTCGGAGACTTGTGCCCGACAACGGATCACAAGCGCAGGAGGACACGATGTCGCTCACCCTCGACAGCTACCGGCTGCTGGGCCGCTCCGGGCTGCGGGTCTCACCGCTGGCACTGGGCGCGGCGACCTTCGGCACCGAATGGGGCTGGGGCGCCGAGCAGGACGAGGCGCGGAAACTGTTCGACCTCTACGTGGAGCGCGGCGGTAACTTCATCGACACCGCGAGCACGTACACCAATGGCAGCTCCGAGCGTCTGCTGGGTGAATTCACCCGTGACAACCGCGAAAGCCTGGTACTGGCCACGAAATACTCGACGCTGCGCAGGCCCGGCGATCCGAATTCCGGGGGAAATCACCGTAAGACCCTGTTCGCTTCGGTGGAAACCAGCCTGCGGCAGCTGAATACGGACTACATCGATCTGCTCTATCTGCACCTGTGGGACTTCACGACGCCGGTCGAGGAGATCCTGCGCGGCATGGACGATCTGGTCCGGCAGGGCAAGGTCCTGTACGTGGCGATCTCCAACTCCCCGGCCTGGCAGGTGTCGCGTATGCAGGCGATCGCCGACCTGCGCGGCTGGTCGCCACTGGTCGCGCTGCAGATCGAGTACAACCTGATCGAGCGGACCGGGGAGCGTGACCTGATCCCGATGGCGCGCGAGATGGGGCTGGGGGTGATCCCGTGGTCGCCGCTGGCCGGCGGGGTGCTCACCGGCAAGTACAGCCGTCACGACCTGACCGCGGCGGACGGCGAAGGGGTCGAAGGGCGCACCGTGACCGCCGACGGCACCCGCAGGAGCGTCACCATCGCCAACGGCGCGCTCACCGAACGCAGTCTCGCCATCGTGGATGTCGTGAAGGAGGTCGCCGCCGAGCTGGGCCGCACCCCCGCACAGACCGGGCTGGCCTGGACGCTGCAGAACCCGGGCGTGACGGCCCCGGTCATCGGCGCCCGCACCGCCGCGCAGCTGGAGGACAACCTGGGCGCCCTCGACGTCGACTTCACCGCCTCCCAGCTGGCCCGCCTGGACGAGGCCGGAGCGATCGAACTCGGCTTCCCGCACGACGTACTCGCCCGCGACACGACCCGCGCACTGACCCGCGGCGACATGAGGATCGAAGCCCGCCGCTGACGACGGCGCCGGGGGGCTGGGGACGGCACACGGCAGCGCTGCCGCCGCCCTGGGCGCGGTCACCTCCGCCCCACATCATTGGCCGTCGACACCGGGATGGCCTCGCTGCTCATGCTGCTGACGGCGGTCGACGAGGGCCTCGGCGCATGCTTCTTCGGGATCATGCCCGAGCATCTCCAGCCTTTCCGGGCCGAGTTCGGGATCCCCGGCACGTACGACCCCATCGGCGGGATCACGGTCGGCTACCGCGCCGATGACCTGCCCCCGCAGGGTGCCCGTGTCGGGGAACGCCGACGCGCCAGGGCCGAGGTCGTCCACCGCGGCCACTGGGGCCGGCACGCCTGAGGCCGCCCCTCCGGGCTCCGGTGCCCTCCGACCCGGACGGGACGCGGAGGGCCCGACGACCGCGGCGGAAGAACCGGATTCCCGTTCGATACGGGCGGGGCTCTGGATAGGGTTGGCGCTTCTGGTGCACAAGGGAAACCACCCGTAACACGCCCGTGGAGGCACACATATGAGACCGACCCGCGCCGCGCTCTTCGTCGCCGTCACCGCCCTGACACCCGCGCTGCTTCTCGCGGCCCCGGCGTTCGCCGCAGCGCCGACGGCCGCACCGCCGACGGCGACCGCGACTGCTTCCACCAACTCCGACACCCCGGTGGACGAGATGACGGAGGCCGAACTGCGCGCCGCGATAGCCGACATCCTCGCGACGAACACTGGCAGGGCAGTCGTACGAGAAGCCGGCAAGGCTCTCGAAGGCACCGCGGAGGACATGCGGGCGTTCCTGGAAACCGGCTTCCAGAAGGCCCGGTTCGAGGACGACCAGGTCGCCATCGCCCGCATCCTCTACACGGCGACCGAGAACGGCGACAAGGCGGTCATCAAGGGCTGCAACACTGCCCTCGACACCGGCACCCCCGAAGCAGCACGAACCTTCCTGGAAACCGGGTACCGGCTCGCCCAGGCCGAGGACGACGCCTTCTACATCGCCCGCATGCTCGCGGACCCGGACCTCAGCGACGCCCTGCGCACCGCCGCAGGCAAGGCCCTCGACGACGGATCGCCCGAGGCCCTGCGGTACTTCCGGCTGACCGGACAGTACGAGGTGGCCGGCCAGGGCCTTTCATGAGGCGCTGAGGCACTGAGGGGCTGAGGCACTGAGGGGCTGTCGGTCGGATCATGCCGCAGCCGCGGGGGCTCTCCCCCCCCTGCGGCCTGATCCGCAGGACAGCCCGGTGCGATCGCCCGCCCGGAGAGGCCCTAACTCCCCGTACTCCGGTACGACCTCAGCCCCACCCGCCAGGCCGCCCCCGCCACCGCGCAGCACACCGCGGCCACCACCGGGGGCAGGAACGCCAGCCACCCCGGCAGGCCCAGTGGGTACGGGCGGCCCAGTACGTACAGTGCGGGCAGCCAGTTGACGAAGGCCAGCGGGATCACGAAGGTCACCCCGCGCACCAGGTCCTTCGCGAAGAGCGTCGGCGGGTACTGAAGCAGCGTCACTCCGCCGTACGTGAAGGAGTTCTGCACCTCCGACGCGTCCTGCGCCCAGAACTGGAACGCCGCGCCCAGCACGAAGACCGCCGAGAAGACCACCCCGCCGCTGATCAGCATCATGGGCATCATCAGCACCTTCAGCGGCGTCCAGTGGACGTCGACGACCGCCACCCCGTACCCGAGGATCAGCACCCCCTGGGTGATCCGGCCCAGCCTGCGCAGGGCGAAGCGGTCGGCGGCGATCTGGGCGAGCACCGGGACGGGGCGCACCAGCAGCGTGTCCAGCGTTCCGTCCCGCACCCGGCGGCCCAGCCGGTCCATCGAGCCCATCACGAGGTCGGAGAGGCCGAAGGCGGTCGACGCGGTGCCGTACAGAAAGGCGATCTCGCCCAGCGAGTAGCCGCCGAGCCGGTCGACGTGCGAGAACATCAGCAGGATCGCCGCGAAGTCGAGGCCGGTCGCCAGGAAGTTGCCGAAGGCCGTCATCGCGAACGACGCCCGGTACGCCATCGTCGAACGGACCCACATCCCGGCGATCAGCCAGTACGCCCGCAGCCCCTCAACCACCCTGCACCACCACCCTCCGGGTCGCGGCGGACTGGAGCAGCCGGCCCGCACCGAGCAGCACCACCGCCCAGCCGAGCTGGAAGGCGTACGCCGTCACCAGGCCCCAGCCGGTCCGCCGGCCCAGCAGGATGTCGGCCGGGACCTGGAGCAGCACCGACCAGGGCAGCACCCTGGCCACCTCGCCCAGCAGCCCGGGGAAGAGGTTGAGCGGCAGCAGCATCCCGGAGAAGAACATCCCGGCGATCCCCGCGATCTGTGCGACGCCCGCCCCGTCCATCAGCCAGAACGCGGCGAGCGCCACGAGATAGCGGATCGCGAAGCTGACGACGACCCCGAAGAGCAGCGAGACCAGGAACGCGAGCCACACGAGAGGATCGGCCGGCAGCGCGAGGCGGAAGGCCAGCGCCCCCAGCGCCATGGGCGCCACCCCGCGTCCGATGAGCTGGAACCCGGCCCGGCCCAAGTCGCTCGCCAGCCACCAGAGTTGCAGGTCGGCGGGGCGGTAGAGGTCGATCGCGATATCGCCGGTGCGAATGCGCTCGATGAGTTCGTCCTCCAGGCCGCCGCCCAGCAGCGCCATCGTCGTCAGCATCGCCTGGCCGAGCCACACATAGGTGAGGGCCTGCGACTGGTCGTACCCGCCGAGGTGCGGGCGCTCGTTCCAGAGCGCGATGTAGGTGTACGCCATGATGAAACCGAAGACGGTGTTGGTGAACACCCCGGCGGCCGTCGCCACCCGGTAGGTCGCGAAGCGCCGGAACCCCCCTGCGGCCACGACCGCGTACAGCCGCATCCCTGAGATCCCCTCGCGCCGCCCCGTACAAGCACCAAAGCGCCCGACCTTAGTCCAACGGGGCCCGCGCCGCGACCGGATAACGGGACGGACCTGACCGGCGGAAATAACGCGGCCCGACGGTCCGCGCAGCTCGAACCGGGCGCCCCGACAGTGTTTTATGGGCGTACAGAGCGATTCACCCGATACGACACCCTTGTGCCGGACGCTGGAGAGACAGTGAGCGACGAGCAGCCACAGCAGCCCGGCCGGCCCCCGCACGACCACGGGGGCGGCGGCGACGGCGGTCCGGCCGGGCCCACGGGCCCCGGGGCCTCCGCCGGGGCCGGCGGACCGGCCAAGAAGCGCAAGCGCCCCCGGCGCACGGGGTGGCGCCGGATGATCCCCACCTGGCGGCTGGTGCTCGGCGCTGTTCTGCTGATCGTCCTGCTGGTCGCCGGGGGCCTCATCGCCGGCTACAACCTCGTCGACATCCCCGCCGCCAACACCGCGGCCACCGCGCAGAGCAACGTCTACCTCTACTCCGACGGCACCGAAATCGCCCGCGACGGCCAGGTCAACCGCGAGAACGTACCGCTCGCCCAGATCCCCATCGGCGTGCAGCGCGCCGCGCTCTCCGCCGAGGACCGCGACTTCTACTCCGAGAGCGCCATCGACCCCGAGGCCATCGCCCGCGCCGCCTGGAACACCGCGACGGGCAAGGGCACCCAGGGCGGCTCGACCATCACCCAGCAGTACGTCAAGAACTACTACCTCGGCCAGGAACAGACCATCAGCCGCAAGGCCAAGGAGTTCTTCATCTCGATCAAGCTGGACCGCGAGGAGAGCAAGGACGACATCCTCGCGGGCTACCTGAACACCAGTTACTTCGGGCGCAACGCCTACGGCATCCAGGCCGCTGCCCAGGCGTACTACGGCAAGAACATCCAGGACATCGACATCGCCCAGGGCGCCTACCTGGCGTCCCTGCTCAACGCCCCCAGCGCGTACGACGTCGTGGAACACCCGCAGAACAGGGGCCGCGCCGAGGCCCGCTGGAACTACGTGCTCGACGGCATGGTCAAGAAGAAGTGGCTCAGCCCCGGGGCCCGCGCCAAGGAGAAGTTCCCGGTGCCGCAGAAGGTCAGGCCCTCGTCCGGTCTCTCCGGACAGCGCGGCTATCTCGTCCAGGCCGTCAAGGACGACCTCACCAGCAACAAGGTCATCGACGAGGACACCCTCGCCACCGGCGGCTACCGCATCACCACCACCCTCCAGCGCGGCAAGCAGGAGGCGCTCGCCAAAGCGGTCCGCGACCAGGTGACCAGCAAGCTCAGCAAGAGCCGCAGCGCCGACCGGAACGTCCGCGTCGGCGGCGCGTCGGTGGAGCCCGACACGGGCAAGGTCGTCGCGATGTACGGCGGCATCGACTACACGAAGCAGTACGTCAACAACGCGACCCGCCGGGACTACCAGGTCGGCTCCACCTTCAAACCGTTCGTCTTCGCCTCGGCCGTGGAGAACCGCTCGACCACCCGCGACGGGCGCAGGATCACCCCGAGCACCATCTACGACGGCACCAACCACCGCACGGTGCAGGGCCCGAAGGGATCCACCGGCTACGCCCCGGGCAACGAGGACGACGTGTCGTACGGCAACATCACCGTCGCCACCGCCACCGACAAGTCCGTCAACGCGGTGTACGCGCAGATGGCCGAGGACGTCGGCCCGGCCAGGGTCGAGCAGACCGCGATCGACCTCGGCATCCCGAAGAACACCCCCGACCTCAACCCGTACCCCTCCATCGCGCTCGGCCCCTCCACCGCCAGCGTGCTGGACATGAGCGAGGCGTACGCGACACTCGCGGGCCACGGAAAGCACGGGACGTACACCATCGTCGAGAAGGCCACCAAGAACGGCCGGAAGCTGTCGCTGCCGAAGAAGAGCACCGTCCAGGGCGTCAGCCGGCAGGCAGCGGACACCACGACATCGATCCTCAAGAGCGTCGTCGCGAGCGGCACCGGCACCGCGGCCAAGACCGCGGGACGGCCCGCGGCGGGCAAGACCGGCACCGCGGAGAACGACAAGGCGGCCTGGTTCGCCGGCTACACCCCCGACCTGTCGACGGTGATCTCCGTGATGGGCCAGGACCCGAAGACCGGGGTGCAGAAACCGCTGTACGGGGCGCTCGGCCTGCCCCGTATCAACGGCGGCGGCGCACCCGCGCAGATCTGGGGCCAGTACACGGGGGCCGCACTCGCCGGCACCCCCCGCACGGCCTTCCACCTCGACCTCCAGTCGGGTGCGCACCAGGACGCGCTGCCCACCCCGGCCAAGAGCTCCGCGTCCCCCTCGTCGACGGCGTCGCCCTCCCCGTCGGACGGGACACCGACCGGGCCGTCGTCCGCACCGCCGAGCACCGAGCCCAGCGCGACCGCCCCGGAGCCGTCGGAGACCCCCAGCGGCGAGAACCCGGGCGTGATCGGCGGACTGACGGACGGCGGTACGGACACGGGCGGCGGCGGGGACGGGGGAACAGACGGCGGCACCGGGGACGAGACGGGCGGCGGCACCACGGGCGGCTGAAAGGGTGTGCGGATCAGTGATCCGCTTGGCAGGGTGGACTCATGAACCCCCCGCACCACACCACAGCCACCACAGCCGCGATCAGCACGCCCCTGACCCCGGAGCTCATACGAGGCGCCCTCGACCTGGAACGCACCGCACACGGCCTCCTCCCGCACCGGCTCCCCGCCCGGGCCCGCGCCCAGCACTCCGACGGGCAGCTGGCCATGGCGGAGGCCCAGCCCTCCGGCGTACGGCTGGTCATCCGTACCAGCGCCACCACCATCGAACTGGACACGCTCCGCACCAAGATGGCCTACCAGGGCGTCCCGCCCCGGCCCGACGGGCTGTACGACCTGATCGTCGACGGACGCCTGGCCGACCAGGCATCCGTGACCGGCGGGAACATCCACCTCGTCGACCTGACCACCGGTACGGCGGAGACCCGGCCCGGCCCCGTCGGGACCGTCCGGTTCAGCGGCCTGTCCGCGGAACCGAAGGACATCGAGATCTGGCTGCCGTACAACGAGGTCACCGAACTGGTCGCGCTGCGCACCGACGCCCCCGTCGAGCCCAGGCCCGACCGAGGCCGCAAGGTGTGGCTGCACCACGGCAGTTCGATCAGCCACGGCTCCAACGCCGAGAGCTCCAGCACCACATGGCCGGCCCTGGCCGCCGCACTCGGTGACGTGGAACTCACCAACGTCGGGTTCGGCGGCGGCGCACTGCTCGACCCGTTCACGGCCCGCGCCATGCGGGACACCCCGGCGGACCTCATCAGCGTCAAAATGGGCATCAACATCGTCAACGCCGACCTGATGCGGCTGCGCGCCTTCACCCCGGCCGTCCACGGCTTCCTCGACACGATCCGCGAGGGACACCCCACCGCACCGCTGCTGGTCGTCTCGCCGATCCACTGCCCCATCCACGAGGACACCCCGGGCCCCTGCGCCCCGGACTTCAGCGACGGGACGGTGCGGTTCCGCGCCACCGGGGACCCCGCGGAGCGGGCCGCCGGAAAGCTCACGCTCAACGTCATCCGGGCGGAACTCGCCCGCATCGTGGCACAGCGGGCGGCCGACGACCCCCATCTGCACTACCTCGACGGCACCGAGCTGTACGGCGAGGCGGACTTCGCCGAGCTGCCGCTGCCCGACCAGCTCCATCCGGACGCGGCGGCCCACCACCGTATCGGCGAACGCTTCGCCGGCCTGGCCTTCGGCGCCACCGGACCGTTCACGGCCCGGCGCGCCTGACCCGCACAGCTCCTAATGCCCGGACGTGGCCTTCAGACCGACGACCGCGACCAGCAGCAGACAGACGAAGAAGATCCGGGCGGCGGTGGTGGGCTCCCCCAGCACGACCATGCCGAGCACCGCCGCACCGGCCGCGCCGATCCCCACCCAGACGCCGTACGCCGTACCGATCGGCAGGGTCTTGGCCGCCTGCGACAACAGCAGCATGGACGCGACGATGCCCGCGCCGGTGAAGAGGCTGGGCCACAGCCTCGTGAAACCTTCGGTGTACTTCATCCCGATCGACCAGGCCACTTCGAGCAGACCAGCGACGACGAGCAGAATCCAGGCCATGACGGCACCTCCGCGAGACGGATCAGCAGGGTGCGTCGTCTTTACAGTCGATCAGCCGATCTGCCCGGTACGGCGCGTCTCGTCGGGGTCGTTCCACCGTAGCAAACCCCTGCGGGGTGCTACAGCCGAGCGCTACAGATACAGCCCGGTGGAGTCGTCGGACACCCGCTCCGAAGCCACCGCGTGCAGATCGCGCTCCCGCATCAGGATGTACGGCACGCCCCTGACCTCCACCTCGGCCCGGTCCTCCGGGTCGTACAGCACCCGGTCCCCCGGCACCACGGTGCGGACGTTCTGCCCGACCGCCACCACTTCGGCCCAGGCCAGCCGCTTGCCGACGGCGGCGGTGGCCGGGATCAGAATGCCGCCGCCGGAGCGCCGCTCGCCCTCCGGGCTGTCGGACTTGACCAGCACGCGGTCGTGCAGCATCCGGATGGGCAGCTTGTCGTCGTGGGTGTTCTCGCTCACGGACTCGAACCTACCTGGCCGGGGGCCCGGTGTTCACCGAAGGGTCCGCGTTCACCGGAGCGACCGCGTACGCGAAAGACCGCGCCCCGGCCACCGGCCGACCGGGGCCGCATGCCCGTCCAGCCACCGGACAGGCCACCGGGCAGCCACCGGACAGTCAGCGGGACCGGACGGCCGGCGGCACCGGGCCGCCAACAGGACAGGGCGGCCGGCGGGACCGGACGGGGCAGCAGGACGGGACGGCCGGCGGGACCGGACCGTCAGCAGCGCCGCCGCTTGGCCGATACGACACACAGGCCCACCAGGCCCACCGTGAGGAGCGCCACCGGGATCACCCGCTCCAGACGTGGTGCGCCGTCCTCCGTGACGAACTGCGCGCGCACGCCGTTCGCCGTGCGGTTCAGCGCGACGAAAGCGCGCCCCGCGGTCTGGTCGACGGCCGATGTGACCTTGGCCTTGGCATCCCCCACGATCGTGCTGGGGTGCAGCCGCACACCGATCTCGTCGAGCGTGTCCGCGAGATCCGCGCGCCGGGTCTCGATGTCCGCCTCGATCTGCGCCGGGGTCCTGGCATCCGTGGCATCCGACACTGCGCTGCCTCCGTGGTCGTGTCCGGTAGTCGTTGCTCGACAGTCTGTCAGCTCCAGCGGGAACGCACCCCGCGGCACCCCTATTACGCTCTGCCCCATCCGTACCTCACGGTCACCAGATCCTCCCGAGGAGAGCTTGATGAGCGAGCGACTGCAGCCCGGCGACACCGCCCCCGACTTCACCCTGCCCGACGCCGACGGCAACGAGATCTCCCTCGCCGCACACCGGGGCCGCAAGGTCATCGTGTACTTCTACCCGGCGGCGCTCACCCCTGGATGCACCAAGCAGGCATGCGACTTCACCGATAATCTGGAATTCCTGGCGGGCGCCGGATACGACGTCATCGGGGTCTCGCCGGACAAGCCGGAGAAGCTCGCGAAATTCCGCGAGCAGGAGTCCCTGAAGGTCACGCTGGTCGGCGACCCGGCCAAGGAGACCCTCGCCGCATACGGCGCATTCGGCGAGAAGAAGCTCTACGGCAAAACGGTGACGGGCGTCATCAGGTCGACGATCGTCGTCGACGAGAAAGGCAAGGTCGAACATGCCTTCTATAACGTCAAGGCCACCGGCCACGTAGCCAAAATCATCAAGGATCTCGGCCTCTGAGACGCGGCCCCGACAGCCGAGAAGTTGCGGGAGTGGCCGGTATCCACTGAAAATACGTGACCAAGGTCCCAATTCTTCGGAGCCCTGGTTTGCGATCGCCATCGCTGTGCAGAAGAGCCTCCTGCGTGTTTTTGTATGCCCACAGAGAGGACGACCACCATGGCGGACACCGGCCACCAGACCGCCGCCGACCCCGAGGCGGTCAAACGCCACCGCGGTCTCTTCCGGGTCATCGACCGCCGGAAGAACCCGCGGCTGCGCCGCACCGACATCACGGTGACGGACGAGGTCGCGATCAAGCGGGCGGTGAAGGCGGCCAGTCTCGGTAATGCCATGGAGTGGTTCGACTTCGGCATCTACAGCTACCTCGCCTCCACGATCGGCCACGTCTTCTTCCCCGGCGGAAGCAGCACGGTCCAGCTGCTCGCCTCGTTCGCCACCTTCGCGGTCGCGTTCCTGATCCGCCCGGTCGGCGGCATGGTCTTCGGCCCGATGGGCGACAAGATCGGCCGCAAGAAGGTCCTCGCCATGACCATGATCATGATGGCGATCGGAACCTTTGCTATCGGGGTGCTTCCCTCGTACGCGACGGTCGGATTCTGGTCCCCCGTCCTGCTGATCTTCTTCCGCCTGGTGCAGGGCTTCTCCACCGGCGGCGAGTACGGGGGCGCGTCGACCTTCATCGCGGAGTACGCGCCGGACAAGCGCCGCGGGTACTTCGGCAGCTTCCTGGAGTTCGGCACGCTGGCCGGATATGTCGGCGCGGCCGGCCTGGTCACACTGATGACCACGCTGGTCGGCTCCGGCGGCATGGACAGCTGGGGCTGGCGCGTGCCGTTCCTGGTGGCCGGGCCGCTGGGCCTCGTCGGTCTCTATCTGCGGCTCAAGCTGGACGAGACACCCGCCTTCCAGCGCCTCACCGGCGAGAACGTGGGCGCCGGCGAGGCGGCCGACGCGGTCGAGACCACCGCCAAGGGCGACCTCAAGGCGATCTTCCGGGACCACTGGCGCGCGCTCGTCCTGTGCATCTGCCTGGTCGGCGCGTACAACATCACCGACTACATGCTGCTGTCGTACATGCCGACCTACCTCTCCGACGAGCTGGGCTACGGCGATACGCACGGCCTGCTGGTCCTGCTGGGCGTCATGGTCGTGCTGATGCTGATCATCAACCAGGTGGGGAAGCTGAACGACCGCTTCGGCCGTAAACCGCTCCTGATGGCGGGCATGCTCGGCTTCCTCGTCCTGTCGCTCCCCGCCTTCCTGCTGATCCGCCAGGGCTCCATCCCGGCGATCATCATCGGTATGGCGATGCTGGGCCTCTCGCTGGTCTGCATGCTGGGCACGATGTCGGCGGCGCTCCCGGCGCTGTTCCCGACGCAGGTCAGGTACGGGTCGCTGTCGGTGGGCTACAACCTCTCGACGTCCCTGTTCGGCGGGACGACCCCGTTCGTGATCACCGCGCTGATCAGCCTGGCCGGCACCAATCTCATGCCGGCGTTCTACGCGATGGGGGCGGCGCTGGTGGGCGTGATCGCGGTGCTCTGCATGAAGGAGACCGCCCAGCAGCCACTGGAGGGCTCCCCGCCCTCGGTGGAGACGAAGGAGGAGGCGGCCGAGATGGTCGAGTCCCAGGCCCCGGAACCCCGCTTCTGACCCCCTCCCGAAGCCCCCTGGCGGCCCCCTGACCGCCCCGCCCTGGCGACCACTCCCCGGCGCCCACGACGGCCCGTACCGGCCCCCACCCGGTACGGGCCGCTCCGCTTCCCGGACGTGACGCCCGGGTCCGCGGTTCGTTACTCCGTACGAGGCCACGAACGTGTGACCGGGACGGAGGGGGAAACCATGACCGACCCGTACGAGCGGGAGACACTCGCCCGGGCTGTGGCCGAGTCCCGGAGCTGGGCCGGCGTGCTGCGCCGGCTGGGCCTTCGCAAGAGCGGTGGACGGCACCGGGTGCTCCGGGCGAGAGCCGCCGCCCTCGGCATCGATACCAGCCACTTCCAGCGGCGCAGCCCCTATCGCCGGTACACGGACGAGGCGATAGCCGCAGCGGTCAGTACGTCCTGCACGCTCCGCGAGGTCGTGGTCAAGCTCGGCGCTCCGCCCGCGGCCGGCACCCTCTCGCACATCCGGCGGCGCATCGCCGCGGCCGGTATCGACGTGAGCCACTTTCCCGCTCTGAATCGTCCGGCAGAACCGCAGCTCCTCTTCACCGTCGAGGAGCTGCGGAACGCGGCCGCCTCGGCCGACAGTGTGCGCGGGGCGGCGCGGTCACTCGGGCTGGCCGACGGGGACAGCCGGTCACGGACGGCGTTGGGAGGGATGTTCAGGAAGCACGGCATCGACACCTCGCATTTCCGCAACGCGCGGGTGACGGTCAACGAGGACGCGCTGCGAGCGGCGGTACCGGGGGCCACCAGTTACGCGGACCTGATGCGGTCACTCGGCCTCGAGGTGAACGACACCAACCATCGCCGCGTTCGCCGGCGCGTGCTGCAACTCAAGCTCGACACCGGCCACTTCAAGCGCCGCACCTGGGGGCCGGTGCGCGTGCCGGAGTCGCGGCCGGTCGCGCCGCGGACCCTGGTCGTGATGTCCCCGGGGTCCCCGCGCACGAACCGGTCCAGGCTCCACCGTGCCCTCCAGGAGGCCGGCGTCCCCTATCGCTGCGAGTCCTGCGGCAATCCGGGCGAGTGGCGTGGCCGGCCGATCACGCTCCAGATCGACCATGTCAACGGTGACTGGCTCGACAACCGCCGGGAGAATCTCCGGTACCTGTGCCCGAACTGTCATGCACTGACCGACACCTGGTGCCGGAAGCGCGGGAAGCAGTCGCCGGAGGCGTGACCGTGGAGGGTGCGACATCCCCCGTACGACTGTCGGCCGAGTACCATGAGCGGCATCCTGCGGCCTTGGCGCAGCTGGTTGACGCGATCGGTTTAGGTCCGGTTTGTCCGTTTGGACTAGGTGGGTTCGAGTCCCACAGGCCGCACATGGCCGGAGGGGCACTCCGCACTGCGGAGTGCCCCTCCGGTGTTCACCGGCTCAGCCCAGCAGTTCTCGCACCACCGGGACCAGAGCGCGGAATGCCTCGCCGCGGTGGCTGATCGCGTTCTTCTCCGTTGCCGTGAGTTCCGCGCAGGTGCGGGTCTCGCCCGACGGCTGCAGGATCGGGTCGTAGCCGAAGCCACCGCTGCCCGCCGGAGTGGTGCGGAGGGTGCCCTGGAGGCGGCCCTCGACCACCCGTTCCCTGCCGTCGGGGAGTGCCAGTGCGGCCGCGCAGGCGAAGTGGGCGCCCCGGTGCGGGTCGTCGATGTCCGAGAGCTGGGCGAGCAGCAGGCGGAGGTTGGCCTCGTCGTCGCCGTGGGTGCCTGCCCAGCGGGCCGAGAAGATGCCGGGGGCGCCGTTCAGTACGTCCACGCAGAGGCCCGAGTCGTCGGCGACGGCGGGCAAGCCGGTGGCCTGTGCCATGGCGTGGGCCTTGAGCAGGGCGTTCTCGGCGAAGGTGACGCCGGTTTCCTTGACGTCCGGGATGTCGGGATACGCGTCCGTGCCGACCAGTTCGTGGGGCAGGCCCGCGTCGGCGAGGATCGCTTCGAGTTCGGTGATTTTCCCGGCGTTGCGGGTGGCGAGGATCAGACGGGTCATGCGTCCAGTATCAGTCCGCTGCCGGGGGCGGCGGACGCGGCCTCATCGCCCGTCCGCCGCCTCCCGCCCCCGTCCGTTCTCCGTCCGTTCCTTGTCCGTCCTCGTCCGCCCCGCGCGTCCTCGCCGGGCGGCCCGGGCCGCTACTTGCCGAGCGCCTCGGTCTGGAGCGCGGTGAGATCGGCGCAGCCCCCGGTGGCCAGGTCGAGCAGGGCGTTGAGTTCCTTGCGGTCGAAGGGCTCGGCCTCGGCCGTCCCCTGGACCTCGACGAAACGGCCGTCGCCGGTGCAGACGACGTTCATGTCGGTCTCGGCGCGCACGTCCTCCTCGTAACGCAGATCGAGCAGCGGTGCGCCGTCGACGATGCCGACGCTGACCGCGGAGACCGTGTCGGTGAGGGGCTTGCGGCCGGACCTGATGAGCTTCTTGGACTGGGCCCAGGTGACCGCGTCGGCCAGCGCGACGTACGCGCCGGTGATCGCGGCGGTGCGGGTGCCGCCGTCGGCCTGGAGGACGTCGCAGTCGAGGACGACGGTGTTCTCGCCGAGGGCCTTGTAGTCGATGACCGCGCGCAGCGAGCGGCCGATGAGGCGGGAGATCTCGTGCGTACGGCCGCCGATCTTGCCGCGGACGGATTCCCGGTCGCCCCGGGTGTTGGTGGAGCGCGGGAGCATCGAGTACTCGGCGGTGACCCAGCCCTCCCCGCTGCCCTTGCGCCAGCGCGGTACGCCTTCGGTGAAGGAGGCGGTGCAGAAGACTTTGGTGTCTCCGAAGGAGATGAGGACGGAGCCTTCGGCGTGCTTGCTCCAAGCGCGCTCAATGGTGACCGGGCGGAGTTCTTCGGGTGTGCGGCCGTCGATACGAGACATGGGGGCGAGCCTATCGGCCGCGGTGGGGCGGGGTGTCCGGGACCGGCGGCGGGGCGAGGGGTCCGCCGCCGGCGCGGGGTGCCCGCCGCCCCTCCGTCTGCGAGTGCGGGATGCCCCACCGCCTCCCCGTCGGCCGGCGCGGGATACTCCGACGCCCCTCCGTCTGCGAGTGCGGGGTGTCCGCCGCCCCTCCGTCTGCGGGCGCGGGGCACCCCGCAGCCGTTCGCCTGCCGGTCCTGGGCTTCTCAGCCGTTCACATCATGTCCTCGATGTCGGCCGCGATGGGGTCGGCGTCGGTGCCGATGACGACCTGGATCGCGGTGCCCATCTTGACGACGCCGTGGGCACCCGCGGCCTTGAGCGCGGCGTCGTCCACGAGGGAGGCGTCCTTCACCTCGGTGCGCAGCCGGGTGATGCAGCCCTCGACCTCTTCGATGTTGTCGAGGCCGCCGAGCCCCGCGACGATCTTCTCAGCCTTAGTGGCCATGTCTGACTCCTGAGTGTCTCCTGGCGGCCCGGCTCTCCGGTCCGTTTCGTCACGTTAACCCACGATTGGACCCCTTATACGAGCGGGCGCCCGTGCCGCCTCGCAAGATGGCGGTCACCGGTGCAGCGCCCGGGACACAGCAGCGGATCGCGCCATGGGTGGTCCGCAGCCAGGACGGCGACTGCCAGCAGGCCGACGCAGGAGGACGCCGAATGAGCACCAGCAGCGCGGCCGTGCCACAGACACCACCGGCGAAGAAGTGGTGGAACGGCCTCTTCCAGGGGCTCCAGAAGGTCGGCCGCAGTCTGCAGCTGCCGGTCGCGGTGCTGCCCGCGGCCGGTCTGCTGGTCAGTCTCGGCAATCTCTTCACCGCGTATCTGCACGGGGCTTTCTGGGACAAGACGGCCAAGGTCTTCCTCGCGGGCGGCAACGCGATCCTTGACGGGGCGTTCGGTCTGCCGCTGCTCTTCTGCATCGGTGTCGCGATCGGCTTCGCGAAGAAGTCGGACGGCTCGACGGCGCTGGCCGCGGTGGCCGGGTTCCTCGTCTACCACGGGGTCCTGGGCGCGTTCCCGATCGGCGGCTCGGTGACGAAGGCGCTCCCCGAGGGCACCCCGCAGAACCCGGGCGTTCTCGGCGGCATCCTCATCGGGCTGCTGACCGCGATCGTCTGGCAGCGGTTCCACCGCACCCGGCTGGTCGACTGGCTGGGCTTCTTCAACGGCCGCCGTCTCGTACCGATCCTGATGGCCTTCATCTGTGCCGCGCTCGGTGTGGTGTTCGGGCTGCTCTGGCAGCCGGTGGGGGACGCGCTGACCTGGTTCGCCAAGCATCTGATCGATCTCGGCGCCTGGGGTGCGGCGATCTTCGGGGTGGCCAACCGGCTGCTCATCCCGATCGGTATGCACCAGTTCCTGAACACGTTCTTCTGGTTCCAGGCGGGCAGCTACACCAAGCCCGGCGGCGGCGTGGTGCAGGGCGACCTGACCCGCTTCTTCGCCGGTGACCCGTCGGCCGGGCAGTTCATGTCGGGCTTCTTCCCGATCATGATGTTCGGTCTGCCCGCCGCGGCCCTGGCCATCGCGCACTGTGCGCGGCCGGAGCGGCGCAAGCAGGTCATGGGGCTGATGATCTCGGTGGCGCTGACCTCGTTCGTGACCGGGGTGACCGAGCCGCTGGAGTTCTCGTTCATGTTCGCGGCGCCGCTGCTGTACGGGGTGCACGCGCTGCTGACCGGTGCGTCGATGGGGATCACCTGGGCGCTGGGGGTCCACGCGGGGTTCAGTTTCTCGGCCGGTCTCATCGACTACGTCATCAACTGGCACCTCGATACGAAACCCTGGCTGATCATCCCGATCGGTCTGTGCTTCGCGGTGGTGTACTACGTGGTCTTCCGCTTCGTGATCACGAAGTTCAACGTGATGACGCCGGGGCGTGAGCCGGACGAGGAAGTCGAGGACGCCGCCAAGCCGTGACGGTACGACGCCCGCGGGCCCCGGAACCAGTACCGGTTCCGGGGCCCGCTCCGCGTGGTGCGCGGGTCAGATCTCGTACACCGCGCCGGGCTTGGCCAGCTCCACCGGGCCGTCGTACACGGCCTGCGCGTCCGCCAGATTGCGTTTGGCGTCGGTCCACGGCGGGATGTGGGTCAGCACCATGCGCCGCACACCGGCGCGCGTCGCGTGTGCGCCGGCCTCGCGGCCGTTGAGGTGGAGGTCGGCGACGTCCTCCTTGCCGTGCGTGAAGGACGCCTCGCAGAGGAACAGGTCGGCGCCCACGGCCAGTTCGTGCAGCGGGTCGCAGACGCCCGTGTCCCCGGAGTAGGTGAGCGAACGGCCGCCGTGCTCGATCCGGATGGCATATGCCTCGACCGGGTGGCAGACCTTCTCCGTACGCACCGAGAACGGCCCGATGTCGAACGAGGCGGACTTCAGGGTGCGGAAGTCGAAGACCTCCCCCATCGACGAGGACGAAGGGGTGTCGGCGTACGCGGTGGTCAGCCGCTCGGCCGCCCCCTCCGGCGCGTACACGGGGATCGCGGGGCAGCGCCCGCCGTCGTGCCGGTAGTAGCGCGCGACGAAGTACGCGCACATGTCGATGCAGTGGTCCGAGTGGAGGTGGCTGAGGAAGATGGCGTCGAGGTCGTAGAGACCGCAGTAGTGCTGCAGCTCGCCGAGGGCGCCATTGCCCATGTCGAGGAGCAGCCGGAAGCCGTCGGCCTCTACGAGGTAGCTCGAACAGGCCGATTCCGCGGATGGGAACGACCCCGAGCAGCCGACGACGGTGAGCTTCATGGAGTGGGAACCTCCGTGGACGGGCCGGGCCCCGCGCGCCCGGCAGGACGCCGAAGCGGTCCGTCGAGCCTAAGGCGCCGGAGCGTTGCCCGCTCCTCCACAGGTCGCCGTTGTGGGGGAACTCACCTGCACTGTCACCGGTTCGGGTGGGCGGCGTGACCCCGCGGGCCCGCTGCGGTGTGCTGCCGGGCCGTACCGGGCGCCCGGGGCCACCGGTACGGTCCTGGGTATGGATACGACGTGGTTGCTGGCGCTGGTGGCGGTCGTGCTGGTTGCCCTGGTCGCCTCGATCGTCGACGGGCGGGCGCGGGGCGGGCGGCGGCAGCGGGGCCGGCGG
>NZ_JAAGLN010000279.1 GCF_010548145.1 Streptomyces sp. SID10853 | reverse complement strand
CCCGCCGCCGCGCTCCAGCAGCGGGCGGCGGGGTGGGCGACCGGCGAGTGCCGGGCGGCGACCAGCAGTGGCAGCGCCTCGGTGAGGGGCAGCAGAACGGCGGGCACGGTACTGCGGCGGGCCGCTGTACCGTGTCGCCGGACGACCACGAGCTCGTCGGGACCGGCGGCCTCGCCCTCCGGGTCCCAGAAGGCGAACCGGCCGTCGCGGGGCAGGGCCGCGGGCAGGAAGACCACGGCCTGCCGGGTGAGCGCCGCGGATCCGGCCCCGCTCGCCCCTTGCGTCTCCGCTGTCTGCCGCACCGCGCTCACCTGCCCTTCCGCCCTGGTTTCCAGCTCTCTGCGAGTGTAGGCGGGGGGTCTGACAGCGGGGTCCAGCAGCTGGGACGGGGCTCGGCCGGCCCCGCAGCCGCCCGCCCCTCAACCGCCCAGCCCTCAGCGGCCCGCCCTCAGCGCACCCCTTCCCACAGGCTCCGCTCCGCGGGGCGCGGGTCGTCGACCGGGCCGGACTCGTCGGCGAAGACCATCGTGGTGCGGTGGTCGGGCCCGTACGCCGGCCATCCCGGGTCCCCGGTCTCCGCGAAGGCCACCCACGCGCCGTGCATGGTGTCCGCCAGGGCCTGCGGCGGCCGGCTCCCCACCATCGGGAGATACGTGGGGTCACGCAGATTGTCGAAGACGAAGCCCAGCTCGGAGGCGTGGCAGGCGCCGAGCCTGCCGCCGAACTGCGGGGAGCGCCAGGCGAATTCGTACACATGCGATCCGGGCACGGCCTCGGCCAGCCGGAGCGCGGGAATCCGGTAGAACCAGTCGGTCACCAGCGCGTCGAACAGTTCACCCGGGCCGGCCTGCGGGCGGCCGGCCCGATAGACGCCGAGCGCCAGGTCCGGATCGAGGCCGTACGCCGTCGCGGCCAGTCGCAGCCGCTCGTCCGTGATCGCGTCCAGCCGCCCGGTCGGGACCATGAAGAGGCGGTTCTCCTCCCGGTTGCTGCCGACGAGCAGCTCGACACCGCAGTCCGGGCCGGGCAGGGCGAGGGCGGGAGCGACCGGTTCGAAGGGCATCGCGTTGAGCGCGGCGTCCCCCCAGAGCCGCGGATCGGGACGGCGCCCGATCTCTGCGCGCAGCTCCGTCTGCGCGGCGAGCAGCGTCGCGAGCGGCAGCGCGGCGAATTCATCGGCGGTCGGAGCGATGCCGAGCCGCTCCGCGAGCTGCGCGGCGACCAGCCGGGCGGAGTGGGGGCGCAGAAAGTGATGGGCGCCCCCGCTCTGCAGAATGGCCCGCCGGAAGAGCCCGCGGGTCTGCTCCATCCCGAGCAGCATCCCGATACTCATCGCACCTGCGGACTCCCCGAAGACCGTGATCCGGTCGGGGGCGCCGCCGAAGGAGGCGATGTTCTCGCGCACCCACTCCAGAGCCGCGATCTGGTCGAGCAGTCCGCGGTTGTCGGGCGCGCCCTCCAGGCTCAGGAAGCCGTCCGTGCCCAGCCGGTAGTTGACCGTCACGCAGACCACGCCGTCGCGGGCGAACGCACTGCCGTCGTAGGCGGACGCCGACCCCGAGCCGTTCGAGAACGCCCCTCCGTGCAACCACACCATGACCGGCAGTCCGCCGTTGGGTCCCGGTTCGGGCGTCCGGACACCGAGGTTGAGGCAGTTCTCGCCGTCCTGGCCGAGGTCCTCGGGGATGAGGGCGTCGAAAGGGGGCGCGTACGGCGCTCTGGGCGCGGTCGGCCCGTGCGCATGCGCTTCCCTGACCCCCTGCCACGGTGCGGGCGGCGCCGGCGCACGGAACCGGCGCGCACCGAACGGCGGCGCCGCATAGGGGATTCCGAGGAAGGACGCCACCCCCGCGTCGTCCATCCGTCCGCGAACGGCGCCCTGACGCGTCATGCACACCGGTTCCATCTGGTTCAGGTCTCCACTCTTTGCTTCGGGGGTCCGAGTGTCCGGGGTGTACGGGGATGACCGGGGCGCCCCGCGGTGTCCGGGGTGTACGGGATCCGGGGGGGCGGCGGTGGAGATCATCCCGGCCGCCGTCGCGGACCGGGCGCCGTACCCCGCGCGGCCCAGCACCGGATGCCGCGCGGCCCGGCAGCGGGCAGGGTTGCTCCCACCAGTGACTCTCCGTACAGACGGGACCGCGCATGTCCGATCACCGGCGTCACCGGCGCCTCGGCTTCATCGCCGGCGCAGTGCTCCTGCCGTTCGCCGTAGCCGGGTGTTCCGGTCTCAGCCGTACGGCGGTCGGTACGATCTCGTACACCACGCCCGATTCGAAGGTCGTCACCGTCTCGAATCCGTCCGTGAAGGGCTGCCACCCGCTGCCACGCGGGGGTGCGGCAGCCATCGCCAACAACACGCTGGTCGACATGTGGCTGTACCCCGGAGCCAAGTGCACGGGGAAGCCGTCGATGTACAACGCGACCACTCTGTCGAACAAGGTGACCCCGCCGCTCGTGGCCTGGCGCAGCTACAGCCTGGTCCACTGAGAGCGGTTTCCACCGACAGCGGCTCACCGGGCGGGCAGTGCCCGCACCCATGTGCCGTCGTCCGTCAGAGTGCTGTCCACGACGAGCCCCGCCTCACCGAGGTGCCGTGCGAACTCCTCGTGGCTCAGCGGGCGCGACAGGAAAGTCTGCGTCCAGGTCGCTTCGGGGTAGACGTACTCGCAGAGCATCGCGTCCACGCCGTCCCCGACCGGGGTCGCGGACTTGATCCGGACGAGGCCGCCCGCGCTGTTGCGCCGCTCCCTCGGCACGTCGGCGTGCCAGTCGAGCCCCTCACGCTGCACCAGCACGCACCCGTCGTCCTTCACATGCCGACGGCAGGTGCGCAGCAGCCCCTGGCGTATCCGTGGGTCGCCCGCGTGCACCAGGAAGGACGCCAGCATCACCACGTCATAGGTCTCGCCGGTGTCCAGGTCCTCGATGGGACTGCAGACCGTACGGACGCCGTCGACGCCCGTGATCTGTTCCAGCATGCCGGGCGACTCGTCCACCGCGGTGACCGTGAAGCCCCGCTCGGCCAGCGGGCGGGTGACCCGGCCCGCGCCGCTGCCCAGTTCGAGAATGCTCGCTCCTGCCGGGACCGCCGCGGCGACGACGTCCGGTTCGTCTCCGACCGGCAGCCTTTTGTACAGCTCGACGGAGCACCCGTCGGGCGTCCTCTCCCCTGGCCCCGTGCCGGCGTACCCCTCACGCATCCGGATGTTCATGCCGTACAGAACGAACGTGCCTCTGCGGTCGTTCCCGCACTGTCCGGAACTCCCGGGTCAGTCCTCGGAGTCGAACCGCGCCGCCCGCAGATACTCGGGCTGCGGGTCGAGCGCCGCCGCCAACCTGAAGTGCCGCCTGGCCTGTTCGGGGCGGCCGGCCCGCTCGAAGGTGCGGGCCAGGGCGAAGTGCGCGAAGGCGTTGTCCGGTTCCCGCTCCAGGACCAGCTGGAACTCCAGCTCGGCCGGGCGGAGTTGCGCGGCGGCGAAGAACGCCCGCGCCCGCAGCAGCCGCGCGGCGGTGTTCTCCGGGTGCGCCGCGATCACCTCGTCCAGCAGCTTCACGGCGCCCCGAGGGTCACGGGCGTCGAGAAGCTGTTCGGCCGCGCGGTAGTCGATGACGTGGGTCTCGGGGTTGCTGTGGGACATCGTTGCCGGCCTTTCTCCGTAATCCCGGAAGTCCAAGTCGAAGTCTGAAGTCGAAATCGCAAGTCGCAAGTCGCAAGTCGCAAGTCGCAAGTCGCTGAAGCCTCGTGCACGCCGCCCCGCGGGTGATCAGCCGCCGGCCCGCTCCGTCAGCTGCTCCCAGACCGAGCGCACCTGCGGCTCCAGTGCGTCCAGCGGGCCGTCGTTGTCGATCACGAGGTCGGCGATCTCGCGGCGCTGTTCCCTGGTGGCCTGGGCGGCCATCCGGGCGCGGGCCTCGGACTCCTGCATTCCGCGCAGTCGTACCAGCCGGTCCAGCTGTGTCTCCCGCGACGCGTCCACCACGACCACCAGGTCGTAGAGCGGGGCGAGGCCGTTCTCGGTCAGCAGTGGTACGTCGTGGATGACGACCGAGTCCGCCTGCGCCTGCCCCTCCAGCTCGGCGGAGCGGGCTCCGACGAGAGGGTGGACGATCGAGTTGAGTGTCGCCAGGCGGTCCGGGTCGGCGAAGACGATGGAGCCGAGCGCGGGCCGGTCCAGGCTGCCGTCCGGCGCCAGGACCGACTCGCCGAACGCCTCGACCACCGCTGCCAGCCCCGGAGTTCCCGGCTCGACCACCTCCCGGGCGATCCGGTCGGCATCGATCAGGACCGCTCCGTAACTGACAAGCAGCCGGGACACTTCGCTCTTGCCGGCGCCGATTCCACCGGTCAATCCCACTTTCAGCATGGCCAGGAGCCTAAGCCCTGTCCGCCGGGGCGGGACTGCCGGGCGTCAGACGTCGCCCTCCCGCTCCGCGAGGAAACGTTCGAACTCGCGGCCGATCTCGTCCGCCGACGGCAGGTCGACCGCCTCGGCGACCAGATTTCCTCGGGTCTCCGATCCGGCCAGCGCGTCGTACTGGTGCTCAAGTCCCTGGACCAGAGCGGTCAGTTCCTCGTCGCCCTCACCGATCTGGCGCTCGATCTCGTCCTGGGTGCGCTGCGCCTCGGTGCGCAGGGCGTGCGCGACGCTCGGCAGTACCAGCCCGGTCGCCGCGGTGACGGCTTCGAGCGCCGTCAGCGCCGCGTCCGGGTACGAGGAGCGTGCGACATAGTGCGGCACATGGGCGGCCACTCCGAGCACATCGTGCCCGGACTGCTCCAGCCGCAGCTCCACCAGCGACTCGGCGCTGCCGGGCACCTGCGCCTCGTCGAACGGCGACTTGTGCCCGGGCATCAGGTCCGTGCGGTTGCCGTGCGGGGTGATCCCCACCGGGCGGGTGTGCGGGACGCCCATCGGGATCCCGTGGAAGTTCACCGAGATACGCACGCCGAGCCGGTCGACGATCTGCTCGACCGCCGCAGCGAACCGCTCCCACTCGACATCCGGCTCGGGGCCCGAGAGCAGCAGGAAGGGTGCACCCGTGGCGTCCTGGACCAGCCGCACATCGAGCGTCGGGGTCTCGTAGTCCGTCCACCGGTCGCGCTTGAAGGTCAGCAGCGGGCGGCGGGCGCGGTAGTCCACGAGCCGGTCGTGGTCGAACCGGGCGACCGGCTGGTGGGGCAGTGTGTCCAGCAGACCCTCGACGATCTGGTCGCCGGTCTCGCCCGCGTCGATGTACCCGTCGAAGTGATAGAGCATGACAAGTCCGGCCGACTCCTGCGCGAGCGCCACATCGACGACTGCCAGGCCCTTCGGCTCCCATGCGTACAAATCTTGCGGATCAAGCACGATTACCGCTCCTCCTCGTGTTCACCGGGGAGAACGTCCCACACGGCTCGCGCATTCCCCGCAGCCACGTCTTCACAGGTGACCACCGGACCCGGTCCGGGGACAGGTCACCACCGGGCCGGGCAGATCCCCACGGGCACGTGTGAGGACCAGGGTGCGGACATGAGTGAGGCCCGCCCCCCGGAGGGAGCGGGCCTCACGTCAGCTATTCACCAGCTGGGGCCTGAGCGTCAGCTCTGGCCACCGGCCAGCTTCTCGCGCAGGGCGGCCAGGGCCTCGTCCGACGCCAGGGCGCCGGAGTTGTCGTCCGACTCCGAGGAGTACGAACCGCCCGAGGCACCGGCACCGGCGTTGCCACCGCTGGCAGCGGCCGGAGCGGCAGCACCCTCGGCAGCAGCGGCCTCGTCGGCCTCGCGGGACTTGATGACCTGGGCCTGGTGCTGCTCGAAGCGCGCCTGCGCCTCGGCGTACTGGCCTTCCCAAGCCTCGCGCTGGGTGTCGAAGCCCTCGAGCCAGTCGTTGGTCTCGGGGTCGAAGCCCTCGGGGTAGATGTAGTTCCCCTGGTCGTCGTACGACGCGGCCATGCCGTACAGCGTCGGGTCGAACTCGACCGAGGCCGGGTCCGAACCGAAGGACTCGTTGGCCTGCTTCAGCGAGAGGCTGATGCGGCGGCGCTCAAGGTCGATGTCGATGACCTTGACGAAGATCTCGTCGTTGACCTGGACGACCTGCTCCGGGATCTCCACGTGGCGCTCGGCCAGCTCGGAGATGTGGACCAGGCCCTCGATGCCCTCGTCGACGCGCACGAACGCACCGAACGGAACGAGCTTCGTGACCTTGCCCGGGACGACCTGACCGATCTGGTGCGTACGGGCGAACTGCTGCCACGGGTCTTCCTGCGTCGCCTTGAGCGACAGCGAGACACGCTCGCGGTCCATGTCCACGTCGAGAACCTCGACGGTGACCTCCTGGCCGACCTCGACAACCTCGGAGGGGTGGTCGATGTGCTTCCAGGACAGCTCGGAGACGTGCACGAGACCGTCGACGCCGCCCAGGTCCACGAAGGCACCGAAGTTGACGATCGAGGACACGACGCCGGAGCGGACCTGACCCTTCTGCAGGGTCGTGAGGAACGTCTGACGCACCTCGGACTGGGTCTGCTCGAGCCAGGCACGGCGGGACAGGACCACGTTGTTGCGGTTCTTGTCCAGCTCGATGATCTTGGCCTCGAGCTCCTTGCCCACGTAGGGCTGGAGGTCGCGGACACGACGCATCTCGACCAGGGAGGCCGGCAGGAAGCCACGGAGGCCGATGTCGAGGATGAGACCACCCTTGACGACCTCGATGACGGTGCCGGTGACGATCCCGTCTTCTTCCTTGATCTTCTCGATGGTGCCCCAGGCACGCTCGTACTGAGCGCGCTTCTTCGAGAGGATCAGGCGGCCTTCCTTGTCCTCCTTCTGGAGAACCAGGGCCTCGATCTCGTCGCCGACCTTGACGACCTCATTGGGGTCGACGTCGTGCTTGATCGAGAGCTCGCGGCTCGGGATGACGCCTTCGGTCTTGTAACCGATGTCGAGGAGAACCTCGTCCCGGTCAACCTTGACGATGACGCCGTCAACGATGTCGCCATCGTTGAAGTACTTGATCGTCTCGTCGATCGCCGCGAGGAACGCGTCCGCGTCGCCGATGTCGTTGACCGCAACCTGCGGCGTGGTGGCGGTGGTCTCGGTGCTGCTCGTCATGTGGGAAAGGGCTCCGGTACGGACATTGAAGTCGTAGGTACTGCTACGCCGGGAGCCCGTATCGCCTCTGCAGACGCCGGACAGCCCAGGAAGCGCCGATCCGGTATTCCGTGCTCGTTGCCGAACACATCGGTGGCGCCTCGATAACCGAGGGGACATGCAACAGATGCAAGCGCAGCCTGCTAGGTCTGAGGAGCGCAGGCTCGCAGCGCAACTTGTAGCATACGGGGACGGCCGGACACGGTCAATGCGCGAAGGCGCACACCCGGGGCGGATCGCACCAATCCCGGCACAACTTCTGTTGTACGAGGCCACATCGCCCCCGGCACCGTCCCCGCACCGTTTTCCACTGCCGGGTACCGGCGGTGTCAGCCGCACCGACGATACAGACTGGCACGATGAGCGAAGAGTACGAGTACGAGCCCGAGGCGACACGCCGTGACGCCGGGGACACCGAGAGCAGCCGGGCCAACCGTGGCTGGTGGGACCGCAACGCCGACGAGTACCAGACCGAGCACGGCTCCTTCCTGGGTGACGACCGCTTCGTCTGGGGGCCCGAGGGCCTGGACGAGGTGGAGGCCGAGCTGCTGGGCCCGGCCGATGAGCTGAAGGGTCTCGACGTCCTGGAGATCGGCGCCGGGGCCGCCCAGTGCTCGCGCTGGCTGGCCGCGCAGGGCGCACACCCGGTGGCACTGGACGTCTCCCACCGCCAGCTCCAGCACGCGCTGCGGATCGGCGAGAACCGGCCCGGCGTGGCCTCGGTTCCGCTGGTGGCGGCCGACGCGTCGGTCCTGCCGTTCCGCGACGGCTCCTTCGACCTGGCCTGTTCCGCGTACGGCGCCGTGCCCTTCGTCGCCGACCCGGTGAAGGTGTTCCGCGAGGTGCACCGGGTGCTGCGGCCCGGCGGGCGCTGGGTCTTCTCCGTCACGCACCCGATCCGCTGGGCCTTCCCCGACGAGCCGGGGCCCGATGGCCTCACCGTCACCTCCTCCTACTTCGACCGCACCCCCTACGTCGAGCAGGACGAACAGGGGAACGCGGTGTACGTGGAGCACCACCGCACCCTCGGTGACCGGGTGCGGGACGTCCTGGCGGGCGGGTTCAGGCTGGCCGATCTGGTGGAACCGCAGTGGCCCGTGTGGAACACGTCGGAGTGGGGCGGCTGGTCCCCGCTGCGGGGCGCGCTGATCCCCGGCTCGGCGATTTTCGTCTGCGTACGGGACGACGTACGAGACTGACCCGGTGATCCGTACCGGCGCGCTCGACGTGCTCCCCGTCCGTACCGCCGTACCCGCCCTCCAGCGGGCGCTCGAAGCGCACGGCGCCGCCGTGCTCTGCGCGCCGCCCGGCACCGGCAAGACCACCCTGGTGCCGCTCGTGCTGGCGGGGCTGGTCGCCGGCGCTGACGGGAACGGCCCGGTGCGGAAGGCCGGGAGCGGCGCGGTGCGGAAGGTGATCGTCGCCGAGCCGCGCC
>NZ_JAAGLN010000278.1 GCF_010548145.1 Streptomyces sp. SID10853 | reverse complement strand
CCGAGCAGGCCAGGGCGGAGGGCGTACGGGTGGCCCTCGTGCCCACCAGGGCCGCCGTCCAGGGCGTCGCCGCGCTGGCCGTGCACGAGCCTGAGCGGCGCTTCGACGAGGACGTCGTCGCGATGACCGCGGCCGCCGGCGCCACCCGCTACGCCGAACTGGCCGTCGCCGAGCGGCAGTCGTGGACATCGGCCGGTATCTGCCAGGCCGGCGACGTGCTGGGCCTGATCGACGGCGATGTGGCGGTGATCGGCGCGGACCTGATCACCACCGCGGAGACGGTGCTGCACCGGATGCTCTCCGCCGGCGGCGAACTGGTGACGCTGGTCCTGGGCGACGGGGTGCCGGTCACGATCGCCGACCGGCTGGAGGAGTTCGTACGGGGCGGGCACCTGGCGGTCGACACCGTGGTCTACGACGGCGGCCGCCAGCCGGCGCCGCTGCTGATCGGCGTCGAGTAGCGGGCCGGGCCAACACCGCCCGTACAGCCGCCGTACAGCGGGGGAGCAGCGGCGAAATACCCCCGCTGTCGGACCCATGGTGTGCAATGGACCGCGTGCCCGCGCTCGATGAACCTCTCAAGAACACGCTCGGCGCCCCCACCGCCAAGGTGATGGCCGAGCACCTCGACCTGCACACGGTCGGCGACCTCCTGCACCACTACCCGCGCAGATACGCGGAGCGCGGCGAGCTGACCCAGCTCGCCGAGCTGCCGCTGGACGAACACGTCACCGTCTTCGCCCAGGTCGCCGACGCGCGGGTGCTCACCTTCAACCAGGGCAGGGGGCGGCGCCTGGAGGTCAACATCACCGACGGCAGTGGCCGACTACAGCTCGTCTTCTTCGGCAAGGGCATCCACAAGCCGCAGAAGGAGCTGCTCCCGGGCCGCCGAGCGATGTTCGCGGGCAAGGTCTCCAAGTTCAACCAGCGGTTCCAGCTCGCCCACCCCACGTACGAACTGCTGGACGCCGACACCGACGCGGGCGCGGTCGAGGCATGGGCGAACGAGCTGATCCCCATCTATCCGGCCTGCAAGGGGCTGGAGTCCTGGAAGATCGCCAAGGCGGTCGACGCCGTACTGCCCGCGGCGCAGGAGGCCGCCGACCCGCTGCCGCCCGCCCTGCGCGACGGACGCGGGCTGACCACGCTGCCCGACGCGCTGCGGAAGGTGCACCGCCCGGGGACGAAGGCCGATATCGCGGTGGCCAGGGACCGGCTGAAGTGGGACGAGGCGTTCGTCCTCCAGGTCGCGCTGGCCAGACGGCGGTACGCCGAGACCCAACTGCCCGCTGTGGCAAGGAGACCGGTCCCCGGCGGACTGCTCGACGCCTTCGACGCCAAGCTGCCCTTCACCCTCACCGAAGGGCAGCAGAAGGTCACCGGGGAGATCTTCGCCGAACTGGCGACGGAGCACCCGATGCACCGGCTCCTCCAGGGCGAGGTCGGCTCCGGCAAGACGATGGTCGCGCTGCGCGCGATGCTCGCCGTCGTCGACGCCGGCGGCCAGGCCGCCATGCTCGCGCCCACCGAAGTGCTCGCCCAGCAGCACCACCGCTCCATCACCGAGATGATGGGCGAGCTGGCCGACGGCGGGATGCTCGGCGGCAGCGAGCAGTCCACCAGGGTCGTGCTGCTGACCGGCTCCATGGGCGCGGCCGCCCGCCGCAAGGCGCTGCTCGACCTGGTCACAGGGGAGGCCGGACTCGTCATCGGCACCCATGCGCTGATCGAGGACAAGGTGCAGTTCCACGACCTCGGCCTGGTCGTCGTCGACGAACAGCACCGCTTCGGCGTGGAGCAGCGCGATGCCCTGCGGGGCAAGGGGAAACAGCCGCCCCATCTGCTCGTCATGACGGCCACGCCCATTCCCCGCACGGTCGCCATGACCGTCTTCGGGGACCTGGAGACCTCCGTACTCGACCAGCTCCCCGCGGGCCGTTCACCGATCGCCACCCATGTCGTACCGGCCAAGGACAAACCACACTTCCTGGCCCGCGCCTGGGAGCGGGTGCGCGAGGAGACGGAGAACGGTCACCAGGCGTACGTGGTGTGCCCGCGCATCGGGGACGGCGAGGACGAGCCCAGGAAGCGGAAGCCGGCATCCGACGAAGCGGAGGCGGCGGCGGACGCCGACGGGGACAAGCGGCCCCCGCTCGCGGTGGTCGAGACCGCGGAACAGCTCAGGAACGGCCCGCTCAAGGGGCTTCGCGTCGAGCTGCTGCACGGACGGATGGCGCCGGACGACAAGGACGCCGTCATGCGCCGCTTCGCGGCGGGCGAGGTGGATGTGCTGGTCGCGACGACGGTCATCGAGGTCGGGGTCAACGTGCCCAACGCCACCGTCATGGTGATCATGGACGCCGACCGGTTCGGCGTATCGCAGCTGCACCAGCTGCGCGGCCGGGTGGGCCGGGGCTCGGCGCCCGGTCTCTGCCTCCTGGTGACCGAGGCCCATGAGGCGGGCCCGGCGCGCGCCAGGCTCGGCGCCGTGGCCGCCACCCTGGACGGCTTCGAGCTGTCCCGTATCGACCTCGAACAGCGCCGCGAGGGCGATGTCCTGGGCCAGGCACAGTCCGGTGTGCGGTCCTCGCTGCGGATGCTCGCGGTCATCGACGACGAGGAGGTCATCGCTGCGGCCCGTGAGGAGGCCGCCCAGGTCGTCGCCGCCGACCCGGAGCTCACCGGGCTGCCCGCCCTGCGCACCGCCCTGGACGCCCTCCTCGACCAGGAGCGCGAGCGGTATCTCGACAAGGGCTGAGAGACTGGCCGCAACAGGAGCCCCGTCAGCACCGGCTCCGTACACCGAGAAGGACTGAGATGACCCGCGTGATCGCCGGCACGGCCGGCGGGCGCCGCCTCGCCGTACCGCCGGGCAACGGCACCCGCCCCACATCCGACCGTGCGCGCGAAGGGCTCTTCTCCACCTGGGAAGCGCTGCTCGGCACCCTGGACGCGGCCCGGATCGCCGATCTGTACGCCGGGTCGGGCGCCGTCGGTCTCGAGGCGCTGTCCCGTGGCGCGGCCCACGCGCTGCTCGTCGAGGCGGACGCACGGGCGGTGGCCACGGTCCGCGACAACGTACGCACGCTCGGTCTCCCGGGGGCGGAGGTGCGGACCGGCAAAGCGGAGCAGATCGTGACAGGCCCGGCACCGGAAGCCCCGTACGACGTGGTCTTCCTCGATCCGCCGTACGCCGTCACCGATGACGATCTTGGCGAGATCCTGCTCACACTCCGTGCTCAGGGGTGGCTCACCGGCGATGCCCTCGTCACGGTGGAGAGGAGCACACGAGGCGGAGAGTTCAAGTGGCCCGGGGGATTCGAGCCGCTGCGGGCCCGTCGTTACGGCGAGGCCACGCTTTGGTACGGTCGCGCCGCCTCTCCGTGCGAAGACGCACTATGACCGGACCCGGGAGCGAGGGACTTCAGTTGCGCCGCGCCGTCTGTCCGGGGTCATTCGACCCCATCACCAATGGACACCTCGACATCATCGCCCGCGCCTCACGGCTGTACGACGTCGTACACGTGGCCGTGATGATCAACCAGTCGAAGCAGGGTCTGTTCTCCGTCGACGAGCGGCTGGACATGATCCGCCAGGTCACGGCCGACTTCGGGAACGTGGAGGTCGAGTCGTTCCACGGCCTTCTCGTCGACTTCTGCAAACAGCGCGACATCCCGGCCATCGTGAAGGGGCTCCGCGCGGTCAGCGACTTCGACTACGAGCTGCAGATGGCCCAGATGAACATCGGGCTCTCCGGCGTCGAGACGCTGTTCGTGCCCACCAACCCGACCTACAGCTTTCTCTCCTCCAGCCTGGTCAAGGAGGTCGCGACCTGGGGCGGGGATGTCGCGCACCTGCTGCCTCCGCTGGTACGCGAAGCCCTGACGCAGCGGCTGGCGGAGAAGCGGGAAGCCGGCTGACGGCCGCGTGGTGGCCCAGGTGACGGCAGCGCACTGAACTGACGAACCGTCACCAGGTGTCGGGCGGGCGCCGACTGGCCGTACAGTCTTCCCCGTCCGTCTCCAGGCCGGAAGAACAGGTGGCGCACACGGTGGACGTGCAGAAGAAGCTCGACGAGATCGTCGACACGGTCGGCAGTGCCAGGTCCATGCCCATGTCCGCCTCCTGCGTGGTCAACCGCGCCGAGCTGCTGGCGATGCTCCAGGAGGTGCGCGACGCCCTGCCGGGCTCCCTGGCGCAGGCCGAGGAGCTGATCGGCGGCCGGGAGCAGCTGGTCGAGCAGGCCCGGGACGAGGCCGAGCGGATCATCGAGGCGGCGCACGCCCAGCGCGGTTCCCTCATCTCCGACACCGAGGTCGCCCGGCAGTCCCAGGACGAGGCCGACCGGGTGCTCGCCGAGGCCAGGCGGGAGGCCGAGGAGATCCGCGCGGAGGCCGACGACTACGTCGACTCCAAGCTGGCGAACTTCGAGGTCGTCCTCACCAAGACCATCGGCTCAGTCGACCGGGGCCGCGAGAAGCTGCTCGGCCGGGGCCCGGGGCTGGACGACGAGGGTTACGAGGACCCGGAGGCGCCGGAGCGCAGCCACGACCCCGAGACGCTGCGGATGCGCGCCGACGAGTACGTCGACACCAAGCTCGGAGCCTTCGAGGCCGTGATGGCCAAGACGCTCGAAGCGGTGGGGCGCGGCCGGCAGAAACTGCACGGCCGGGTCGCGTCCGACGAGCTGGGTGTGCACATGGCCGAGCAGGACGAGATGGGCCGCAGGCACAGCAGCGACGCGGACTTCCTCTCCGACCTGGCCGAGCCGCAGGCCCCGGCCGCCGTGCAGCCGCAGGCCCAGGAGCCCGCTCCGATGGCCGCCCAGCTGTCGCCGGAGGCGGCGCCGCAGCACATCCCGGACGTGCCGGTCCAGCAGATGTACGACCCGTACGGATACCAGCAGCCCCAGGACCCGTACGCCTACCAGCAGCAGCAGTACGCGTACCAGCAGGACCCGTACGCGTATCAGCAGCAGGTCCAGCAGCAGGACGGCTACGGCTACCCGGGGCCCGACCAGATCCAGCAGCCCCAGCAGCCGCCCCACCCGCAGCAGCAGGGCGCCCTCGACGAGACCAGCCTCTTCGACACCAGCATGATCAACCTGGACCAGCTGCGCGAGTACGAGCAGGGGCGCTAGGGCCCGAGAGGCCCGAAGGGGCCGATTGGGTCTATGGCGGCCGGTCCAGTATCCTGGCTCTTCGGTCGCCCGTACCTCCGCGATCTGTGCTGCCCGTTCCGATGGTCTCCGGACGGTTCCCGACGCGGCGGCACCACATTCCCAGTCTTCAGCGATCCGAAAGCAGGAAGAGCCCTGAACGCCCGCCTCGACCACCGCAACCCCCTCGTGTTCGACACACACGAGCTGGGCCGGCGTCCCGGTGCGCTCCAGCGGCTCTCCCGCTCGGTCGCAGCGCCCAAGGACCTCGGCATCGACGGGGTCATCGGAGTGCCGGAAGGTACTCCCGTAGAACTGCAGCTCCGCCTTGAGTCGGTCATGGACGGGGTGCTTGTCACAGGCACCGCCCGTTCAACCGCCAAGGGGGAGTGCGTAAGGTGTCTGGAGCCGCTGGAGCGAGAGCTCGAAGCGGATTTCCAGGAGATGTTCTCGTACCCCGAAGCCGACGACCGGGGCCGCAGCAAGAAGGCGGACCCGGCTGACAGTGCCGACGACGAGGACGAGGAAATCACCCCCCTTGAGGACGGCTTGTTCGACCTCGAACCCGTGCTGCGTGATGCGGTGGTGCTCGCACTGCCGATGCAGCCGGTGTGCCGGGAGGATTGCGCCGGTCTGTGTTCCGAATGCGGAATCAGGCTGGACGACGAACCCGGTCACCACCATGACGCCGTCGACGCACGTTGGGCGGCACTGCAGGGACTCGTCGGGACCGGCCAGGTCGGCGAGAAGGACAACGTTGACGGCGCCGAACCTGGCGTCGACGAGAAGCAGGAGAAGTAGCCGTGGCTGTTCCGAAGCGGAAGATGTCGCGCAGCAACACGCGCCACCGCCGGTCGCAGTGGAAGGCTGCGGTCCCCACCCTGGTTGCGTGCGAGCGCTGCCAGGAGCCGAAGCTCCAGCACATCGCGTGCCCGAGCTGCGGCACCTACAACAAGCGCCAGGTCCTCGAGGTCTGAGCGGCTGGTGAGAGGCGCAATGTCTGACGTCAACAAGACGGACAATGCCTCGTCCCACACGCTTCTGGAAGGGCGGCTCGGGTACACACTCGAGTCCGCCCTTCTGGTGCGTGCGCTGACCCATCGTTCGTACGCGTACGAGAACGGCGGTCTGCCCACCAACGAGCGGCTGGAGTTCCTCGGGGACTCCGTGCTCGGCCTGGTGGTCACGGACACGCTCTATCGCACCCACCCGGATCTCCCGGAGGGCCAGCTGGCCAAGCTCCGGGCCGCGGTGGTCAATTCGCGTGCGCTCGCGGGGGTGAGCCGTGGGCTCGAACTCGGTCTCTTCATCCGGCTCGGCCGGGGCGAAGAAGGCACGGGCGGGCGGGACAAGGCATCCATCCTCGCCGACACACTGGAAGCAGTGATCGGCGCCGTCTATCTCGATCAGGGCCTCGAAGCGGCGTCCGAGCTGGTGCACCGGCTCTTCGACCCCCTCATCGAGCTGTCCTCCAACCTCGGTGCGGGCCTGGACTGGAAGACCAGCCTCCAGGAACTCACCGCAAGCGAAGGTCTCGGGGTCCCGGAGTATCTGGTCAGTGAGACCGGTCCGGACCACGAGAAGACCTTCACCGCTGCCGCTCGCGTCGGTGGTGTCTCGTACGGCACCGGCACCGGCCGCAGCAAGAAGGAAGCGGAACAGCAAGCGGCGGAGTCCGCGTGGCGCGCGATCAGCGCCGCGGCGGAAGAGCGCGCGGGTGCGGCCGATACCGCCCCCGCCGCCCACGGAGAGGACGCCGACACCTCTTCGGCTCCGGCCGCCGGCACGGCCTCGGCCTGACGCCGGTTCTTTCCCCGCCCGTCCCCTGAGGGGGGCGGGCGGTTCTTTTCATGAGCCTTCACACCATGGTCCCTCTCAGCCTCTTCACCGCTCGCCGGTGAACCACCCCTGAGGAGCAGCGTGCCCGAGTTGCCCGAGGTCGAAGTCGTACGGCGCGGACTGGAACGCTGGGTCTCCGGCCGTACCGTCGCCGATGTGCAGGTGCTGCATCCCCGTGCCGTACGCCGTCACACCGCGGGCGGCGACGACTTCGCCGCCGCGCTGCGCGGGCGCAGGTTCGGGGTGGCACGCCGGAGGGGGAAGTACCTCTGGCTGCCGCTGGAGGACCCGGCCGCGGACGGGACGCCGGGCGCGGGCGCCGAAGGCGGGGCGCCCGGGGCCGCGTACCCCGCCGCGTACTCGGTGCTCGGCCATCTCGGGATGAGCGGGCAGCTCCTGGTCCAGCCCGAGGCGGTCCCCGACGAGAAGCATCTGCGGATCCGTATCCGGTTCGACGACATCGCGGGGACCGAGCTGCGCTTCGTCGACCAGCGGACCTTCGGCGGGCTCTCGCTGCACCCGAACACCCCGGACGGGCTGCCCGATGTCATCGCGCACATCGCCCGCGACCCGCTGGACGAGGAGTTCGACGACGCCGCGTTCCACACGGCGCTGCGGCTGCGCCGCACCACCATCAAACGCGCCCTGCTCGACCAGTCGCTGATCAGCGGCGTCGGCAACATCTACGCGGACGAGGCGCTCTGGCGCGCGCGGCTGCACTACGAGCGCCCCACCGCCACCCTCACGCGCCCCCGGACCCTGGAACTCCTGGGCCATGTACGGGATGTGATGAACCAGGCCCTCGCTGTCGGCGGGACCAGCTTCGACAGCCTCTACGTCAATGTGAACGGTGAGTCCGGCTACTTCGACCGGTCGCTCGACGCCTACGGGCGGGAGGACGAGCCGTGCCGCCGGTGCGGCACCCCGATACGCCGCCGCCCCTGGATGAACCGGTCCAGCTACTTCTGCCCGCGCTGCCAGCGCCCGCCGGCCGGACCGCGCGGCTGATACCGGCGGCGCGGACGGCACCGGCAACACGGGCGGCGGCCGGGCTGCGCCCGTGGTCCGGCTGTCCGGTGGTCCTGCCGTGCGGTGGTCCGGCGGTGCGGTGGTCCTGCTGTGTACGGGCGCGGGCCGGCGGCCGGGTCAGTAGCCGAAGTCCTGGGTCCACCAGGGCCCGCCCGCGCCGAAGTGGACGCCGACGCCGAGCGTGGTGAAGTCGCAGTTGAGTATGTTCGCGCGGTGGCCCGGGCTGTGCATCCAGGAGTCCATCACGGCCGCCGCGTCGGCCTGGCCGCGTGCGATGTTCTCGCCGCCCAGGCCCCGCACGCCCGCCTTGTCCGCCCGGTCCCACGGAGTGGCCCCGTCCGGGTCGGTGTGGTCGAAGAAGCCACGGGACGCCATCTCGTCGCTGAAGGCGCCGGCCAGCGAGGCGAGATCCGCGTCGGCCCGCACCGGCCGGCAGCCGGCCTGGGCCCGCTGCTGGTTGACCAGGTTCAGCACCGCGGTGGCCGCGGTGGTCTCCGCTCCGCCGGCCGCCTCGGTGTGGGCGGCCTCGGTGTGCGCGGGCGCCGCG
>NZ_JAAGLN010000277.1 GCF_010548145.1 Streptomyces sp. SID10853 | reverse complement strand
CCAGCCACGGCGGCGGCTGCCGCGGCGAGGCCCACGGTGAGGGGCACCCAGCGGCGCGGCGCGGGCAGCCGGAGCGCGGCCCGGTGACCGGCAGGGGCGGACAGCGAGGCCGCGTGAGCGCTCAGCTCGTCGGCGAGCTGCTGCTTGAAGTGCGCGGGGGCGTTCACTGGGCGGCCTCCAGAAGGGTGTCGTGGGTGGTGGTGTGGGGTGTCCGGCCGGCGGTACGCAGGACCTTGCGGGCGCGGTGCAGTCGTACGCGGGCGGTGGTCGAGCTGATCCCCAGGGCCTGCGCTGCCTCGCGGACCGTGAGCCCGTCCAGGACCACGAGGTCGAGGACCTGCCGCAGCGGGTCGGAGAGCGCGGCGTGGGCGGATGCGAACTGCCGGACGGTGCGGTCCGCGTCGATCCTCGCCTCGATGGCGCTGACATCCTCGTCGTCCAGCAGCCGCCGCCCGCTGATCCGGGCGACCGCCTGCTGTTCGCGGGCGGCGCCGTGGAAGTGGGCGTGGATGACGTTGCGGGATATGCCGTAGAGCCAGGCGACGGGTGCGCCGCGCCGGGCGTCGTAGGTGTGCGCGCCCTCCAGGGCGGCCACGAAGATGTCCGCCGTCAGATCGGCGGCCAGGTGCGCGCTGTCGACGCGCCGGGTGACGAAACCGAGCACCATGTCGAAATGCTGCTCGTAGAACGCGGCGAACCCGGCCGGGTCCCGCGCGGGTGGTGCTGTCGGATGCTCCGCTGGCACGGATGGCTCCTCAGGACAGGTCATAGGTGCGATGCCTTACACCCGGTACTAGTCCGAGGCGCCCGAAAGCGTTACATCGGCGGTCCGCACGTCGTCCTTCGCCCCTGGGCACGGGGCGGCCGCCGTGTCCGACGTACCGCGGACAGCGAACTGCCCCACCGCGCACGGTCGCACGGTGGGGCAGCTCTGCACGCATGTACGTGGGGCCGGGGAGGGTCAGACGGCGCTGAACTCTCCGGCTTTGACACCCGTCACGAAGGAAGCGAACGCACCGGCGGTGACGTCCAGGACGGGGCCGCCCGGATTCTTGGAGTCACGGACAGGAACCGTGGCCCGCGAGGCGACCAGGTTGGTGGCGACCTCGACGCAGTCGCCGCCGTTGTTGCTGTACGAGGACGTGAACCAACGGGGAGATTCGGTCGTCATGGGGTGCCCTTTCGTGTCGCGCCGGACCCTGGCGGTCAGGCGGCGCCGAACTCTCCGCCCTTGACGCCCGCCACGAACGAGGCGAACGCACCGGCAGGGATGCCCAGGACCGGGCCGCTGAGATCCTTGGAGTCACGGACAGGGACCACGCCGCACGAGCCGATCAGGTCGGCGGCGACCTCAACGCACTGGCCACCGTTGGAACTGTAGGAGGACTTGAACCAGTTGAGCGAATCGGTTGTCACAGGATGCCCTTTCTCACCTGACTGATCATGGCCACGGACTCCGTCTGTGAGAGCGCCTCAGCCTGTAGCTGATGGTAGGCCGTGAAAAGCGGCCGGACCAAGCGCGTATCGCGCTCCAAACGGCCGGAGTGCGCGGACTCCGCGTAGGCCATGCAGGAGCCATCAGACAGGGTGATCAACGTGACCGGCGAGTCGAAGGAGCGGCGTTCGCCCAGTTCGTACGTGGCCACCTGCACAACGGTGTTGGGCATGTCCGCGATTTCCAGGAGGCGGCCCAGCTGCTCCGCCAGGACTCGGGGCCCACCCACCCGTTGCCTGATACAGCTTTCGTCGAGCAGCACGTACATCTGCGGAGGCGGTGTCCGCCCGACCGACTGCTGTCGTCGGGCCAGCAGCTCAAGCCGTTCTTCTGCCTGCTGCTCCGTGATCGCGCCGCGCCGCACAGCACCCCTGGTGATGGCTGCGGCGTACTCCGTTGTCTGGAGCAGCCCCGGAACGATCCCCAGCTCGAACAGGCGGATCTCTGATGCCTTGCCCTCGAATCCGACGAACTCCGGGAAGCCGTCGAGTATCGCCGAGTCGCGGACGGCTGCCCCCTGCCGGACGAGCGCTTCTCCAGTACCGAGCGCCCTGTCCGCACTCGCAGTGAACTTGGCAGTTGGATTTCGGGCGCCAGTTTCCACCCCCGAAATGTGCGACGCCGAGTACCCCGTGCGGTCCGCCAAATCGTCCTGGGTCCAGCCTCGCTCCTCTCTCAGCCTGCGGAGACGATCCCCGAACGCAGCCCTCGGCCCCTTCTCGGGGTCAAGTTCCTTTCGGTTAGCCACTCTTCACCGATCCTTCATTCAACTAGCCGGAGGTTGAAGGTCTCTTGAGAGTAGGCCACGCTGAGCCGCCCTGGTAGTGGAATGACTACGGAGAGGAGCGGTGGTGGCTGCACAGAACAGCACCCCGGACAGGCAGGACCCCACACACATCCCGGCACTCGGCACGCTCATGGTGGACACCGGGCACGGCAACCGGGCCGGGGAGTTCCGCGGGCTCGCGGGCCCGTACTGGTCGCTGCGGCCGGTCATCGGCGGCCCGGAATGGGAAGCCGCCCCCGAGCAGGTCCGTCCCCCGACGCCGGCGGAGCGGCTGACCGCCGAGAACGCACGGATCAACGCCCGGAGCCGCAGGGGGACAGGATGGTGACGCTCCCCGGCCCGCCCCCCGGCCCCGCACCGCGCCGGCAGACCGACGCCGAACCGTGCCAGGCCTGCGAGGAGTTCGACCTCGCCGAAGCCGTCGCCAGGGCCGAGCACGACGCGAGCAGGGAAACCGACTGCCGCGTGCTGCGCAGACGCCACCAGCAGGCCGACCACGGAGGGCAGCAGCCATGACGCTCTCACTGGTCCGACTGGTCTTCGCCGCAAGCGTCGTACAGGCCCTCCTGCGGCGGTACTTCCCCCGCATCGCACGCCTGCGACTGCTCACTCCACAACGGCAGCCCGAGCTGCCCGCCCTGTTCGCCGAACTACAGAGGATCGAGGCGGACCTGGCGTACCGCACACGGTTCTTCGCGGGCCTGAACACCGCACTCGCCGAGCGCAACGCGGAACGCATGGCCGAGCTGGCAGCCCTCCGCACGGCAGTCGGTCACCTCCGGAACCTGGTCGGTTCCGGCGACGGCGGCCCGGCAGCCTGACGGACAACGAACCGAGGGGCGTGTTCCCCGGATCCGGGCCATGCCGGAAAACCCCAAGATCCCCGACAGGGTCAAGTTCACTGGGCGCTTCCCGAGCCAGGGGGCAACGGAGGGCTGCACGCCGGCCCGACGGCGTTCCTTCCGCCGTTGCCTGCCGTTCCACCTGTTAAGCCACCGATGCCCGAGTCAAGTAGCTGAAGGCGCCGGGCTACTGATGGTCCATTAGTTGATGGGGCGGTTTCGCGCCGGATCATTGGTCGCGAGTCAAAAATTGTACATAAATGCCGGGTTACCCCGGCACGTCTCGGACATTCCAACCGACACGCAACTTCACGTGGTCCACCACGTCGGCCGACGTCCACATCCCAAGCGACAGCAAAGAGTGAGTAAAGGGACTTGATCCCCCCATGGTCTAGACCTACAAACTGTTCACAGTGAACTACCTTCAGTTCCTGTAATTTTCATCTCGCGTTAACCGCACAGGTCCATGCGGCACAGCCGCAACCTGCACGGGGGGAATCATTACCAACAGCACACCGGCGGTGCCCGACATCAGGTCTTCCCGATTCGGTGTTCCCGCCGTCTCCGCAGGAAACAGGCCACTCCTCGTCGCCATTGTCATCGACACGGCGGGCGCCGGCCTTTTCCTACCGCTCTCTTTGTTGTTCTTCGCCGCCTACCAACACGTCCCGACCGCTGTAGCGGGCTCGGGAATCACCATCGGTTCGCTTCTTTCGTTTCTTTTCATCCCGACATGCGGACGCCTCGTGCAGCGGGTCGGTCCACAGTCCTGCCTGGTTATCAGCAACGCACTGACCGCCCTGGGATACGGTTTCTATTTTCTCGGCACGAACCTCATAACCATCGGCTTCGCTGCATTCATGGTGATGCTGGGAGACCGCCTCTACGGCGCAGCCTGGCCGACCACGGTTGCCAGAGTCGCGACCGACGACGAACTGGCAAGATGGTTCTCCTTCGTCAATTTCCTCAAGACCACCTGTCTTGGCATCGGTTCGATCGCCTCCACCACGCTGCTGGCACTGGCCGGTATCAAGGGGCTCGGCGTCGCCCTCGGGCTCAATGTGGTCAGCAGCATGGTCTCGGCGGGCTTCGTTCTGCGTGCCAGGATCCCGAAGACACCCCGGCCCTCACAGACGGAGCAGCGCTCGACCCCCGGCCGGGCACTGCGCGACAGGCGCTTCATGTCGCTCGTCGTCTCCCAGACGCTGCTGTCCGCGGCCTGGCTGATCCCCACTGTGGCGCTGCCCTTGCTCCTCGTGGAAGGACTCCACCAGAGCCCGTTCTGGCCGACGGTCGTCGTGGCGGTGCGATACGGAGTGATCGCCCTGCTCCAAGTACCGCTCGCCGAGCGGATCTCCTCCTGGTCGCGATCGCGGATCCTGCTCAACGCCATCGCCCTGGCGGGGATCGCCATCGCCACCACCGCGACCATCTCCTCTGCCCCTCACTCGGCGCAGGGAGGCGTGGCGGTACTCGTTGGCGCCCTCCTCGCAACTGCGGAACTGGTCTCCAAGCCGACCGCTTCCGTCGCTGCGGTAAGACTCGCCCCGCGCGGGGACGAAGGCCCCTACATGGCAGTTTTCCAGCTCACCGGCACGGTTGCCTACGCCGTTGGGCCCGCCGTCATCGGGTTCGGTATGGGCAACCCATCCCTTCTCTGGCTCGGGCTCGGCTGCTGCGTGGCGGCCAGCGCTGCCGCTCATGTCTTGGGCCGGCCACACCGTCCCCAGCGGAACCCAGCCACTCCGACTACCGAAAGGAGCACATCGTGATGATGCTTGACCCGCAGCGGATACTCGCCGGCGCGGTGGTCGCCGGACTCGATCCCTCGGCGCGGATGCACAGCGCGCCCCGTTGGAAGCTGGGGCTGCCGCACTGCCGGGCCGCCCTTCGTGGTCTCGAAGCCATCGGCGCCCGCCACCACCCCCTGCTCTCGGTCCTACGGGACATGACAGATGGCGCAGACGCTCCGTCGTACTACGACAAACTACTCAGCGCTCTCAGCGCGTGCGAAGGGGACGATGAGTCGTCCCGCCACATCGACCGGCTGAGCAGGGCAGTGACAGAGAACGTGCGGTTGCTCTACTTTTCCGCCGACGCACATGAATTCGCATTCGCGGGCGGAGCAGAAGCGCCCCTGAACGCGCCGGGTCCCGGCCTCGTACCGCCTGGAGACACAGGCCGGATCAGCATCATCATCCCGTTCAGGTCCCGGGAAAACACCGGCCTGCGCGTGCGCAACCTGCGGGCGTGTCTCGCCGCACTCCGCCGACAGTCGCTGGATCGCGCGCAATATTCCGTCACGCTGGTCGAAAGTGACTATGGATCGCACCACTCACAGCATTTCGCGAGCGAGGTCGACAATTATCTGCACCACCGTGACAGCGGACCGTTCAATAAATCAGCCGCTGTCAATCACGGTGTCGCTGAAGCGGCAGGTGACGCGATCCTCTGTCTTCTCGACGCGGACATGATTCTCCCGCCGACTTTTCTCGAACGGATGCAAAGTCAGGTAACTGCCGGCTCGCCGCTGCTGCCGTACGAGGACGCTTTGTGTCTCGATTTCAACTCCTCCGCTCGGCTCGCGAGCGCTGTCGAGGAAGGCAACGGAACTCTACGCGGCACGTACTCGGGGTATCTGCTGCGCCGACCGCCCGGAGGATGCGTCATGATCTCCTCGGAGGACTTCCAAGCGATCGGTGGCTTCGATACTCGCTTCTCCGGATGGGGCGGCGAGGACCGCGACTTCATCAATCGTTTGGAGGCTATCGCTCCGGTTCGCCGGGAGCCAGGAATCCTCCTCCATCTCCTGCACGAACGGCCGGACATGCGGGACGATCACGACGGAATCATGCGCACCGCCCTGCGCGGTGGAGGACCGACTTCATGACGCTCACCGCACATGAACTCGGTTCTGATGAGGGTCGTTGCCCCGTCCCTCTCATGGCCTTGCACGGTATTCGCGGGCATGGCCGTCGCTGGCGCTTTCTGGAAGGTCTGCACGGTTGGGGCCTCGACCTTCGGGGCCATGGAAGTTCACCGGTGCTCCCGCCCTGGTCCCTTGAGCAACACGCTGACGACGTACTCGCCACCATGAACGGGCTGGGTCTTGCCCGGGTGGATCTGGTCGGGTTGTCGTTCGGTGGAGCGGTCGCCTTGTACGTGGCGCACCGTGCTCCCGAGCGGGTCCGCAGGCTGGTCCTCCTCGACCCCGCTGCGGGTATCGATCCGGCCGTGGCGCTGGAGCGGGCCCGTGGTGTACAGCCGGAGCCCTGTTTTCACGACCCCAGTGAAGCCCTCGCCGTCCGGGCGCGGTACTGGCCATGCGCCCCGTCCGCAACGGTCGCGGCGGAGGTGGCCGCCCACCTTGCCCAGGGTGCGGACGGCCTCTGGCGCTGGCGCTACGAGCCGACGGCGGTCGTTGCCGCCTGCGCCGAGATGAGCCGTCCCGCCCCGCTTCCCCCGAAAGGTACCGAGACTCTGTTGGTCCAGGCCGACCGGAAAAGCGTAGTACCCGCTCCCTACGTGGCCGCCTGCCTCGCTGCCGGCGTCCGCCTTGAGGTGATCGACGCGGGCCACGGTATGGACATCGAAGCACCCGTCCTGACTCGGGATGTGGTCGCAGGCTTCCTCACGTCGTAACCGGCCCGCTTCCTCGCCCTGCCTCTCCATCTGCGCGCACGGCTGCGGAGCCGTGCCAGGACCTCTGGTCTCCGAACAGAGTCAGCGCCGTGCCACCTCCAGCCCGCCGCCCGCGACGAAGCCGCGCCCACTCACCCCTTCGGGACGGCCCCCCGTTCACCACACCTACGAAAGGTGCACCCGTGCACAGGTCAGTGATCGTCCTCGCCACCCACGGCGAGGACGCCCTCCATAGTCGTCCACCCGCCACCCAACCGCTGCTGGGCCAGCCCGTCGTCGGATACGTGCTGGACGCGGTCGAAACACTGAAGACAGATTGTTCACTTCTCGTGACGTGCGCTGCCGGCCCCGCCGTCACCGACTATCTCGCCAACCGGGCGGGGACCCCCATCACGCTCGTCGACCTCGCCGGCGCCCCCACATCCAACTCCGGCCTGGTTTCGGCCGTCCGGGCCTTGCCGCAGCCGGAGGGTACGGTGGTCGTGCTCGGCGGAGACATACCGTTGCTCCGTCCATCGGTTCTTGAAGCACTGGTAACGGCCCATGAGTCAACCGGAGCCGCCGCGACCATGCTGACCCTCCCGCACGGGGCGCCGGACCCCGCGGAGGGCTGTGCTGTGCTCGCTGTCGATACCCGGTTCCTGACAGCAGCGGTCAACAAACTGGCGACAGAGGGCAGATCCGCAACAACCGGCCCGGAGGACGTGCTGCGCTTCCTGCAGGACGAGCACCTGAAGGTAGCCATGCTGCCGGTCGCCGATGCGCTGGATCTGGTGCGGTGCGTCGAACCGATCGCACTGGCCCAAGCCGGGCTCGTTCTCCGTCAGCGCATCAATGACGCCTGGTTGCGCTCGGGCGTCCGCATCGTCGAGCCCCAGGGCGTATGGATCGATGCCACAGTCCACCTGGAAGCGGGCGCGCTGCTTGAGCCCGGTGTCATCCTGCGCGGCTGCACTTCGGTGGCCGCCCATACGGTGATCGGCCCCGACACCACTCTCATCGACACGAAAGTGCGCTCGGGGGCACATGTGCTGCGTACCCACGCAGTCGAATCCATCATCGGCGAGGGCGCGTCGGTCGGCCCGTTTGCCCATCTGCGGCCGGGTACCAAGCTCGGTGAGGACACCAGAATCGGCACGTTCGTCGAAGTGAAGGAGACGACGGTCGGCAACGGCACGCAGGTGGCCCACCTCGCCTACGTGGGAAACGCGACGATCGGCACCGCAGTCAACATCGGGGCGGGAACCACCTTCACGCTGTACGACGGGGTGCGGAAGCATTCCACCAAGGTGGGCGACGCCGCGTTCATCGGCTGCCAGACAAGTCTGGTAGCCCCCGTCGAGATCGGCGCCGGGGCCTTCACCGCGGCAGGAAGTGTGATCACACAGGACGTACCGCCCGGAGCGCTGGCGGTGGAGCGTGGCGAGCAGCGCAATGTTGCAGGGTGGGTGGCCCGTCGTCGCGCGGGCACCCCTTGGGCGGCCGCGGCCGCCGCGGCGCGCGGTACAACGATCGACGATACCGATACCTGAGGCGTCGGGTGCGCCCTCAGTGGCTTCCCCCCTCTGCAGTGGGCAAGGTCCGCCTGGCCACCGCCGACTACCGGGTGCGCTCAGCGCGGTCGTCGTACTCCCCGCGGGCGGTGATGACCTCTTCGATGTGCACCACGGACCACTCCGTGAGCGCCTTCAGCGGTTCCCGCAGTGTCTGGCCGAGCGCGGTCAGCTCGTACTCCACGTGCGGTGGTACCTCTGGGTAGACGGTCCGGCGGACCAGCCCGTCGCGTTCGAGGGTGCGCAGCGTCTGGGTGAGCATCTTCTCGCTCACGCCCGCCAGCGTCTGCCGGAGCCGGCCGAACCGGGAGGCGCCGTTCC
>NZ_JAAGLN010000276.1 GCF_010548145.1 Streptomyces sp. SID10853 | reverse complement strand
TGGCAGGCCCTGCCGCCGGCCCGCTTCCAGGGCAACCCCACGGGCGCGGGCGACTCGGCGGTGGCCGGACTGCTCTCCGGCCTGGTGGAGCGGCTCCCGTGGCCCGACCGGCTGGCCAGGGCGGTGGCGCTCTCGGCGGCCACGGTGCTGGCGCCCGCCGCGGGCGAGTTCGACCGGAACGCGTACGAGGACCTGCTTCCGCAGGTCCTCGTCACCGAGCGGATACCGTCGGCGTAACGCGCGAGGCCGATCGGCCCTCCAGGACAGGCCCTGGTCGCGGGGGCCGGTCAGCACTCCGGTCGCGGGGGCCGGTCAGCACTCAGGTGGCGGGCCCTCAGGAGGACTTGCCGTCGGGGGTCTGCAGGAAGACCTGGTCCAGATTGACGCCACACTGATCACCGTTCTCACAGGAGATCTTGATCGTGTTGGAGCCCTTCTTGAGGTTCACCAGGTTCCAGGTGTTGGTCCACCCCTTCGAGGCGTCACCGTCCGGAGCGCCGGCGTAGTTCTTCATGTTGACCGAACCGGGCTTCGCATCGCCGTTCACCGTGAGCGAGGTCTTGGCGTCCTTGCCCGGCACGCCGTAGTTGATCGACAGCCGGTAGGAGCCGGCGGACGGCGCGTCGACCGTCCAGGTCGCCGAGTCACCCGGCTGGTTGAGGACGACGTACGTGCCGTCGGAGCCCTTGGCCCCCGGTACGTCCTTCGCCGTCGTCGCCGCGCCGCCGAGCTGCAGCGTCGCCGCGTCCTGCTTCGGCAGGTCGGCCTTCGGGGGCGCCGATGCACTGCTGTGGCTGGGCTGGGCCGACTGGGATGTGGTCTGGCCGCCGCCCGCGTTGTCCGACGCGGAGTCCTGGCCCTTCGAGTCACCGCCGCTGGTCGCCAGCGCCACACCGATGCCGATGACGACGACCGCGACCACCGCGACCGCGCCGATCAGCAGGCCCTTGTGGTTCGGGCCGCCGCGGCCGCCGCCGTTGTCCTGCTGGTACGGGGGCTGCTGGACGGGAGGGCCGCCGGGGTACGTCTCGGGCGCCGCGTACTGCGCGGTGGGCCTGCCGTACGCCTGCTGCTGGCCGTACTGCTGGGGCGGCTGCCCGTACGGCTGCTGAGGGGCCTGCGGTGCCTGCTGCCCGTACTGGCGCTCGCCGACGGTCCGCACCTGGTTGTACGACGTCCGGGGCACCCCGGGCTGCCCGCCGGACGTCGGACCCGGGTACCCGTATCCGCCGCCACCGGGCGGGGGAACGGCACCTGCTGCGCGGCCGTCCTCGTACAGATAGCCGAACGGATCGTCGTCCTCGGGCGTGCTCGCGCCGTTGTTGCCGGCCGTCATCCCTTGCACTCCTCACACATCGCTGACCCGGGCGAGCCTACCCCGTACGGATGAACAGTCCGGCCAGTCCGCACTGCGCCTGCCCCCGCCGGGAGGCCCTATCCCGCCCGCCGGTGCAGCTTCGACCTGGAGCGTTTCTCCACGTACATCCGCTGGTCGGCGGAGCGCAACACCTCTTCGACTGTCATGCCGCAGCTGGCCCAGCCGATCCCGAAACTGGCCCCGACGCGGACCGCCCTGCCGTCCACCCTGATGGGCGGAATGATCGCGTTGCGCAGCCGGACGGCCAGGTCGGCCGCGTCCGCCGAACCGAGGCCGTCCGCCAGGACGACGAACTCGTCGCCGCCGAGCCTGGCGACCGTGTCGCCGTCGCGCACCCCGGACGTGAGCCTGCGCGCCACCTCGATGAGGACCGCGTCCCCGGTGTGGTGGCCGAATCTGTCGTTGATCGACTTGAAGCCGTCGAGGTCGCAGAAGAGCACCGCGAGGCCCTTCGTACCGTCGTCGGCCTCAGCGCCGGGCCCGGTCCCGCTCCCGTCGTCGGTCTCGCCCGAGGGGGCGGCCGTGTGCACATGCTCGTAGAGGCCGCCCGCGCCGCCGAAGGCGAACGGGCTGGTCCCGTACGAGCGGTCCGCCCCCGTCGGCCCCTGCTCGTACGCCGCGTCGAGCGCCTCGATGGCCGTCTCGCCCACCGCGTCCGGCCACTCGCAGAGCCGGGAGCTGAGCCGGGCGCGCAGCTCGGCGCTGTTGGGCAGCCCGGTCAGGGAGTCGTGCGACGCCCGGTGCGCGAGCGCCAGCTCGTGGCGCTTGCGCTCCTCGACGTCCTCGACGTGGGTGAGCAGGAACCGGGGGCCGTCGGTGGTGTCGGCCACCACCGAGTTACGGAGCGAGACCCAGACGTACGAGGTGTCGCGGCGCCGCAGCCGCAGCTCGGCGCGGCCGCCCTCGGCCGAGGTCCGCAGCAGGGTGCCGACATCCTCGGGGTGGACCAGATCGGCGAAGGAGTACCGGCGCATCGCGGACGCGGGCCGGCCCAGGAGGCGGCAGAGCGCGTCATTGGTCCGCAGCAGCCGGCCGTGCTGGTCGCCGCCCATCTCCGCGATGGCCATCCCGCTCGGCGCGTACTCGAAAGCCTGCCGGAAGGACTCCTCGCTGGCGCGCAGGGCCTGCTGCTCGCGCTCCAGACGGACCAGGGCGCGCTGCATATTGGCGCGCAGCCGGGCGTTGGTGATCGCGATGGCGGCCTGGAAGGCGTACATCTGGAGCGCTTCCTGGCCCCAGGCGCCGGGGTGCCTGCCATTGCGCGGGCGGTCGACGGATATGACGCCGATCAGCTCGCCGCCCGAGGCGTCGGTCGCGTACATCGGCGCGAAGAGGCGGTCGGAGGGGTGCCACTCGTCCTCGAAGCGCGGCTCGGGGCCCGGGTTGTGCACCTGCGGCACGTCGTCGTGGTCGAGGACCCAGCCCTCGGTGTACGGGATGAACCGGAGGTCGCCCCAGGCCACGCCCATGGAGAGTCTGCGCTCCCAGGACGTACGGGGGCCGACCCGGCCGGACATCAGGGCGGCGGCGGAATCGTCCCCGGCGAGGGCCGCGACCATGAGGTCGCCGTCCGGGCGTACCAGATTGACGCAGGCCAGCTCATAGCCGAGACCGGCCACGATGCCGTCGGCCACGGTCTGCAGGGTGTCCGCCAGACTGCGGGCCTGATTGAGATTGGCGACCGCTTGATGCAACTGCCGCAGGGTCGCAAGACGGACGTACGGCTCCGACTCGCTCTCCATCGTTCGCTCTCCCCGAGACCTCGACAGCAACTCCAGGGTTCTTTGTCGGCGCTCTTGGTGCAGTGTCTCCGCCACTGAATCACAGCGAGCTGTGCGTCAGGTACGCAGGGTCAACAATTTATGCCGGTCGTGACTCAAGTCACAACAGTTCCTGAAGGGTTGAATGAGAAGCAACGGGTGTGGCAGGGCGGGCGGCGGGACCGGTGGCGGGTCCGGTGGCAGGGCCGGCAGCGCTTCCGGCGGCGGTCCTAGGACCGGTCTGGTCCTGTGGCCCGATGCGGGCCCGTGGCGGGCGCGGCTAGCGTTCCCGGTGTGTTCCAGCTCGATGTGTCCCAGACGGTCCCCGCCCCGCGCTCCGCGCCCATCCCCCATCCTGAGGGGGTGAGCAACGACGATTTCCGCGCCGCCATGTCCCGGCTGACCGCAGGCGTGGTGCTGGTGACGGCCCATGACGCGGACGGCGGCCCGCGGGGCGCCGACGTCGGGATGACGGCGACCGCGTTCATGTCCGTGTCACTGGAGCCGCCGCTGGCGATGGTGAGCGTACGGAACGGCTCCCGGATGGACGACCTGCTCGCGGAGCAGCCGTACTGGGCGGCCTCGCTGCTGGCGGACGGCCAGCGGCAGATCGCGGGCCGGTTCTCGATGAAGGGCCGCATCAGCGACGATCTGCTGTTCGCCGACGTCCCGTTCACGCGCGGGGAGATGTCGGGGGCCCCGCTGGTCGGTGGCGCGCTGGCGACGCTGGAGTGTGCGACGGAGCAGCGGGTGGAGGCGGGGGACCACACGCTGGTGATCGGCCGCGTCCTGACGGCGGACCTGCCGGTCACCGAGGGCAGCCCGCTGGCGTACTTCAGGGGGCGGTACCGGCACCTGGGGTGAGGGGCCGGGGGGGCGGCCCCGGCTGCCTGGGCGGAAGAGGCGGGCAAGGGGGCGCGGCCCCGGTAGTCGGGGTGAGAGCCCCGGCAGTCGGAGTGAGAGAGCCGGCGAGGGGGCGGCCCCGGTAGTCGGGGTGAGACAGCCGCGAGGCAGCGGGCGGTCAGTCCCAGCCGCGGCCTGCGCGGCCCCGCTTGGTGTCGCTGCGCTGCTTCTTGTTCCGCAGGCGCCGCTCGTTGATGCCGCGGGGGATCTTCGTGGCCCGCCGCGGCTTGGGCGGCGGCGCCGTGGCCTCCGCGAGCAGCGAGGCGAGCCGGACCGCGGCCATCTCCCTGTTGCGCCACTGCGACCGGTGCTCCGACGCCCGTACGGTGACCACCCCGCCGACGAGCCGCGGGGCCAGCCGCTCCAGGGCGCGCTCCTTCCAGACCGGTGGCAGCGCCTCCGTGTTCGCGAGGTCGAAGCGGAGCTCGACCTGCGTGTCACTGGTGTTGACGTGCTGACCGCCGGGTCCTGACGAGCGCGAGAAGCGCCACATGAGTTCGGCCTCCGGCAGGGAGACCGCACCACGGACGACATAGGGACCGGACATGTCTCCATGGTCGCTGGTCCCGGCCGGTGCGTCATCCGCTTTTCCCGGCAGGCCGGGCCTCACCCGGGTAAAGAAAGCAAAGAGGGCAAAGAGAGTTGGAACCTCTCGGTCCCCTGCCGACGTTATGGCGGGTGACGGTAGCGTCGTGACCACACGAAGCCCGCGCACAGAACGGAAAGGGACATCCCCATGGCTGTAAGCCTGTCCAAGGGCGGCAACGTCTCCCTCACCAAGGAGGCCCCGGGCCTGACCGCCGTCACGGTGGGCCTCGGCTGGGACGTCCGCACCACCACCGGAACCGACTTCGACCTCGACGCCTCCGCCATCGCGGTGAACACCGAGGGCAAGGTCTACTCCGACGGCCACTTCGTCTTCTTCAACAACAAGGCGACGCCCGACCAGACCATCGTGCACACCGGTGACAACGTCACGGGCCAGGGCGAGGGCGACGACGAGCAGATCAAGGTCAACCTGGCCGGTCTGCCCGCCGACGTCGAGAAGATCGTCTTCCCGGTCTCGATCTACGACGCGGAGAACCGCTCGCAGAACTTCGGCCAGGTGCGGAACGCCTTCATCCGCATCATCAACCAGGCCGGCGAGGCCGAGATCGCCCGCTACGACCTGAGCGAGGACGCCGCCACCGAGACCGCCATGGTCTTCGGCGAGCTCTACCGCAACGGCGCGGAGTGGAAGTTCCGCGCGGTCGGCCAGGGCTACGCGTCGGGCCTGGTCGGTATCGCCCAGGACTTCGGCGTCTCGGTCTGACGCCACGGTGACCCGGTGACTCGGTGAGTCCACGGTGACTCGGTGACTCCACGGGCCGGTCCCACAGCGACTGTTGTGGGCCCGGCCCGTTCGGCGGTGCGGCCGTGCTCCAATGACCGGGTGAGTGACATCAACGCGTCCCTGGGGCCGCTGGAGCGGGTCAACGACCGCTGGATCGTGGGGGATTACCTGCGTCCGGGCAGCGTGTGGCTGGAGTTCGGCGCCGACGGGCTGTACCAGCACGCGGGGCGCGAGGGCCGCGCGGGGAAGACCGAGGAGCAGGTGATCCCCTGGTCCAGGGTGATGCTGATCGGCTTCACGCTGGGCGGCAAGCACCCCCCGAAGGGCTCGTACGGGGTGCGGGCGCTCCTCGGCGGGCTGCCGGGCCCATGGCGGGGGCACGGGCGCGGGTATCTGCACCTGACGCTGCGCCACCCGTACGAGAACGGGCTGGTCACCTTCGACCGCCACCCCCGCTGGTACGACCTCACCGACCTGTCGTGGTTCCAGGAGTTGCTCCGCCAGACGGCCGGCGAGGGCGAGGCACACCGCTTCGCCGACGCGGAGTGGCTGGGCCGCGCGGTCGGAGCGCTGGCGGGACAGCGGATCCGGTCGGCCCGCGGGATGCGGGATGCGGTGGCCGCGGCCCGGCAGCTGTGACGCGGCACGCGTGAGCCGGGACCGCGCCGCCCCGGCTCACGCCGCCACCTCAGCACCGGCCGCCCCCGCCTCAGAGCGGGTGGGCTCCGGTGCCGCGCAGGCGGCCCCGGGTGTCCAGCAGCAGCCGGGCGCGCCCGGGGAGCCGGTCGACCGGAATCGTGTCGTGGTCCTGCAGCAGGAGCGTGAGGTCCGCGTCCGCGGCCGCGCCCAGCACCTCCGTAGCGCGCTCCACGGGCTCACCGTCCGGAGCCCAGGCGGCGACGAGCGGATCGTGGTAGACGACATCCGCGCCGGCCTGCCGCAGCAGCCGCAGGACCGCGGCGGCCGGAGTGGCCCGCAGATCCGTGCTGTTGCGCTTGTACGTCACTCCGACCAGCAGCACCCTGGCACGGTGCAGCGGAGTGCCCCGCTCGCCCAACAGCTCGTCGCACCGCCGCACGACATGCGCCGGCACCCCGGCGTTGACGTCCTGGGCCAGTTCGACCAGTCGCAGCGGGGAACCGGCGGCGCGCGCCCAGTGGGTCAGATAGACCGGGTCGACGGGAATGCAGTGGCCGCCCACTCCTGGCCCCGGCCGGAACGACTGGAAGCCGAAGGGCTTGGTGCTCGCGCAGTCGAGGGCGTCCCACACATCGACCCCCAGCGTCCGTGCGGCGACGGCGAGTTCGTTGACCAGGGCGATGTTCACGCTGCGATAGGTGTTCTCCAGCAGTTTCGCCAGTTCCGCCTCGCGCGCGGAGCCCGCTTCCACGACCCGGTCGCACAGCAGCCCGAAGAACGCGGCCGCCGCGGCCGTACAGCCCGCGGTGTGTCCGCCGACGATCCGGGGGGTGTTCCGCACCCCGAACGTCTCGTTTCCCGGGTCGATCCGCTCCGGTGAGAAGGCGAGGGAGAAGTCCTCGCCCGCGGTGAGCCCGGAGGCCCCTTCCACCGCGCGGCGGACCACGTCGTCCGTGGTGCCCGGGAAGGAGGTGGATTCCAGCACGACGAGGGCGCCGGGCTTCAGATGGCCGCCGAGGCCGGTCGCGGCGCGCCGTACGTGGGAGAGGTCCGGCCTGCCGGTGTCGTCCAGGGGTGTGGGGACACAGATGACCGCCACCGACGCCTCGGCCAGCAGGCTCTCGTCGGTGGACGCGTGGAAACCGGCGTCCAGCATGGCGGCCAGGTCCGCGTCGGTGACGTCGGGGACATGTGAGCGGCCCGCGTGCAGGGACGCGGTCACGGACGGGTTCTCGTCGACCCCTATGACACGTATGCCGGCGCGGCACGCCTCCCGGGCCAGCGGGAGGCCGGTGTAGCCGAGTCCGATGACCGCCACGCTGGGCACGTCGCCACTCCCTGATCCGATCGCACGCGTCATGCGGGTAAGCCCTTCAGATGTCCGGTCAGCACGGGAACTTGATGGGTGGTCGTCGACGGATGGGCGGCCGGGGCCGGGCGGGCGGCCGTCACCGGATCGCCTGTGTCTCGCGGGCGGCGAGCCCGGCCAGCGTGGTGCGGCAGATCTTCCCGGTGGGGCCGAGCGGCATCTCGCTGACCCGGAGGAGGAGTTCGGGCAGTTTCCGGCGTTCGAGGCCGCGCTGGGACTCCAGGAATCCGGTGAGCTCCGCCAGGTCCGGCGACGGGCTGCCCGGCGTCTCGCGGATACAGGCGCACAGGCGCTCCCCCAGGTCCGGGTCCGGCACGGCGACGCAGGCCACTTCGGCCACCGCGCCATGGGCGCCGAGTTCGCGTTCCACCTCGGCCGGGCTGATGTTGTAGCCGCCGCGGACGACGATCTGCTTGATACGCCCCAGCACATGGAGCCGGCCGTGTCCGTCGATGAATCCCCGGTCGCCGGTGCGGACCCATCCGGTGGGGGTGCGGTAGCGGGCGTCCAGGGCCGGGTCCGCCACGTAACTCAGCGGTGTCATCGGGCCCCTGGCACAGATCTCCCCCGGCTGTCCGGCCGGCACCGGGTCGCCGTTGCCGTCGGTGATACGGATCCGCGCCACCGCCGGGTCGGGCAGCCCGGTGCCGGCCTCGGGGGTGAGCCCGGTGGCGGCGGTGTGGCAGTTCACGCCGTCGGACGATCCGTAGACGGTGATGACGCGGTCTCCGAACCGGGCTCGGCACACGTCGGCGGTGGCGTCCGGCAGGGCGGCGCCACTGGAGACCAGGGCCCGCAGCCCGCTGAAGTCCTCCTGGTCCAGGGGTGGTTGGTCGGCGATACGGCGCAGCATCGTGGGCACGCCGAAGACATGGGTGGGACGGTGTTCGACGATCATGCGCAGTGCGCCGGCGGCGTCGAAGGTCTCCTGCAGCAGCAGGGTGCCGCCGAGTGCGGCCACGGTGACGGATGTGCCGCAGGAGCCGAAGGACGAGGCCAGCGGTGCGAGGACCAGATTGCGCATCGGGCCGTCGCCGTCGTGCAGCGCGCGCAGATAGGTGGCACGGCCGCCCGCCATCGCGTTGTGGGAGTAGGCGGCCATCTTCGGTTCGGCCTCGGAGCCGGAGGAGACCAGGATGCGGGCGGGCGCCTCGGGGTCGACCGGCCGGGGCCGGAAGACCCGCCGGGCGGGCGCCGTGAGGGACAGCGCGGGCCCGGCGCCCGCACCGAAGGTGAACACGGCTTCCAGGTAAGGGAGATGAGCGTGCGGCACGGCGTCGGAAGGGTCCGCCGCGATGACCGCGCGGGCGCGGGCGCGGCCCGGCAGGCGCACCGGGCC
>NZ_JAAGLN010000275.1 GCF_010548145.1 Streptomyces sp. SID10853 | reverse complement strand
GGCGGCACCCGCGGCCTGCTCGCCCGTACGACGGCCACGGCCACCAGACCCGTCCCGCACGCCTGAGGCAGCCCCGGCCACCGACTCTCCGCACACGGGCAGCTGGGGGGCGCCCGGCCTATCGCCGCTCGGCCACCACGGACCGCCGGCTCCCCTGGCCCAGCAGGGCGGCAGGTGCGGCGGCCCCCGGGTCCTGGGCATCGGGCCTGCGGTGCCTGCCGCCCCGGGCGAAGAAGTCGGCGAGCGGCAGTGTGGCCGCCCCCAGCGTCACCGCGTCCGCACCCAGCGTGCCCAGGTCGATGGTGACGCGCTCGGCCGGGTGGTGCATCGCGTACTCCTTCGCGTACCGGCGCACGGCGGGCAGCAGCGCGGGGCCGAGCAGGAGTCCGGCCCAGCCGCCCACCAGGATCCGTTCGGGGCGGAAGAGGTTGATGAGGTCGGCGATCCCCGCACCCAGATACTCGGCGGTCTCGTCCAGCAGGCCGGCGGCCGCGGTGTCGCCCGCGAGGCCCCCGGAGGCGGGCAGCGCCGCGGCGAGCAGGGTGGCGAGTGCCGTCTCCTCGTCGGCCGCCGCTGCGGCGGGCCCGCCCGACTCCAGCCACCGCTCCCGGATCGCCTCGGCGCCCACGTACGCCTCAAGACAGCCCGGCGAACCGCAACGGCAGCGCCGTCCGCCGACCCGCATGGTGGTGTGGCCCCATTCGACGGCCCTGCTGTCCGCGCCGTAGAGCTCGCCGTCGACAACGATGCACGCGCTGACTCCGGAGCCGAACAGCACCACGACGGCGTCGCTCGCACCGCGCCCGCCGCCGAACCACATCTCGGCCTGGCCGAGGGTCTTGGCCCCGTTGTCGATGAAGAACGGTACGGAGGAAGGGAGTTCGGCCGAGTCCCGGAGCATGGCCTCCAGCGGGACGGCGTCCCAGCCGACGGTCTGCCCGTGTACGACGACACCGTCGGAGCCGCCCCGGTCGATGATCCCGGGGACACCCACTCCGACTCCGACGAGCTGGTCCGCGCGTACGTCCCCGTCCCGCAGCACATCGGCGACGGCTTCACGGATATGGCCGACGATCCGGTCCACGTCATAGCCGTGGTGCGCCAACGGGCGTTCGGCGCGGGCCAGTTCACCGAGGGAGAGGTCGAAGAGCCCGACCCGGACACGGGTCTCCCCCACGTCGATCCCGATGAGATGGCCGCTCGCGGGGGCGACACGCAGCAGGGTGCGCGGCCTGCCGCCCTCCGACTCGACCACTCCGGCCTCTTCGAGCAGTCCGTCCGCGGCCAGTTCGGCGACCACATTGCTGATCGAACCCGAGCTCAGACCGGTGGCGGCGCCGAGCTCCTGGCGGCTGAGCGGCCCGTCGAAATACAACCGTTGCAATACCTCGGCGCGGTTGCCGCGCCGCAGGTCACGCACAGTTCGTCTGCTCTGTTCAGCCATGTGGCTCCTTCCCGGTAGGCAACATACCCCTGTGAAAGCTCTTGACGCGACCTTCTCTCACTACTTAACTCACGACCTGAATTAAGTCGTGAAGGCCGTTCGAATCCTGAACGCAGCCCTCCCCGGGAAGGGGCCTACGCACATGCGCAGTATCAGAGCCGCAGCAGCAGTCGCCATCACCGTCTCCACGCTCGCCGGAGTCACCGCGTGCGGGGGAGGCAGTGACTCCAGTGGCGGGGGCAGCAACGCCTCCCCCAAGACGCTCACTTACTGGGCGTCGAACCAGGGGCCGAACATCCCCGCCGACCAGAAGATCCTCACGCCCGAGCTGAAGAAGTTCGAGCAGCAGACCGGGATCAAGGTCAAGCTGGAGGTCGTCCCCTGGGCCGACCTGCTCAAGCGGATCCTCGCGGCGACGACCTCGGGCCAGGGCCCCGATGTGCTCAACATCGGCAACACCTGGTCGGCCTCGCTGCAGGCCACCGGCGCTCTGCTGCCCTGGGACAAGGCCAACTTCGACGCGATCGGCGGCCGCGACCGGTTCGTCGACGCGGCGGTGGCATCGGCGGGCGCCGCGAAGAAGGACCCGGCGGCCGTCCCGCTGTACTCCCTCTCGTACGCGCTCTACTACAACAAGAAGATGTTCGCCGACGCGGGCATCGCCAAGCCCCCGGCCACCTGGGACGAACTGGTCGCCGACGGCCGGAAGATCTCGAAGAACGGCACCAGCGGCAAGTGGGGCCTCGGCGCGGAGGGCGGCAACCTCTCCGAGAACATCCACCAGGCGTTCGTACTTGCCCAGCAGCACGGGGCCGACTTCTTCGACGCGTCGGGCAAGCCGACCTTCACCTCACCCGGCGCGGTCGCCGCCGTGAAGCAGTACGTCGACCTCATGGGCAAGGACAAGGTCATCGCGCCGGGCAACGCGGAGTACGCCCAGAACCAGTCGCTCAGCGACTTCTCCAAGGGCAGGACCGCCATGGTGCTGTGGCAGGCCGCCGCGTCCACCTTCGCCTCCCAGGGGATGAAGCCGCAGGACTGGGGGGCTGCCCCGGCGCCCGTTCCCTCCGGCACCCCCGGGCAGGGAAAGAACGTCAACTCCATGGTCGCGGGCATCAACATGGCCGTCTTCAAGAACACGAAGAACACCAAGGGCGCGCTGAAGTTCGTGAAGTTCATGACCAGCGACAGCGAGCAGAAGATCCTCAACAAAGCCTACGGATCGGTGCCGCCCGTCACGGCCGCCCAGTCGGACCCCGCCTTCAACGTGCCCGGTGTGAAGGTCCTCAAGGACACACTGACCAACAGCGCGGCTCCGCTGCCGCAGGTGCCGTCGGAGTCGCAGTTCGAGACGACCGTGGGAACCGCCATCAAGGAACTGTGGTCCGACGCCGCCGCGGGCAAGGCCATCACGACGGCCTCGGTCAAGGACAAGCTCACCAAGGCACAGCAGCAGATGACCCAGTGAGGCACTGACTCCGATGACCTCCCACCCGCCACCCGGCCCCCACCCCCTCGCGAGAGGCTCGGCGTCACCCCTCCTGCTGGAGGAGACCACGCCCCCGGCGGCCGGCGCCGACACGCAGAAGTCCGGCGGTACGCGGCCACGCCTCCCGCGCGTTCCCGACCGGATCCGCCGCGGCGGCCTGCCGTATCTGCTGCTGCTGCCCGCGCTCGTACTCGAACTGCTCATCCACATCGTGCCGATGGCCATCGGCATCGTGATGAGCTTCCGCGGCCTCACCCAGTTCTTCATCCGCAACTGGAGCCAGGCGCCCTGGACCGGCCTGCACAACTTCAGCGTCGCCGTCGACTTCAACGCCCCGATCGGCAAGGCGCTCCTCCACTCCTTCTACGTCACCTGTGCCTTCACCGTGCTGGCCGTCGGGCTCTCCTGGCTGATCGGTACCGGAGTGGCGATCCTGCTCCAGGAGGACTTCCGCGGACGGGGACTCCTGCGGACCGTCTTCCTCATCCCGTACGCGCTGCCGGCCTACACCGCGATCATCACCTGGGCGTTCATGTTCCAGCGGGACAACGGCCTGGTGAACCACGTCCTCCACGACCAGCTGGGCATCACGGCCAAGCCGTCGTTCTGGCTGATCGGCGACAACAGCTTCTACGCGCTCGTCATCGTCGCCATCTGGAAGTCCTGGCCGTTCGCCTTCCTGATGGTGATGGCCGCGCTGCAGAACATTCCGCGCGAGCTGTACGAGGCGGCGTCGATCGACGGCGCCGGGATATGGCAGCAGATCCGCCGGATCACCCTGCCGTCACTGCGCTCCGTCAACCAGGTCCTGGTCCTGGTGCTCTTCCTGTGGACCTTCAACGACTTCAACACGCCGTACGTCCTGTTCGGCAAGTCGGCCCCGGAAGCCGCCGACCTGGTCTCCATCCACATCTACCAGTCCTCGTTCGACACCTGGAACTTCGGCAGCGGCTCGGCCATGTCCGTACTGCTCCTGCTCTTCCTGCTGCTGGTGACGGCCGTGTACCTGATCTTCACGTCGCGCGGGAGGAAGAGCACCGATGTCTAGTACCAGCACCGTGCCGCGCTCCCCCGCGGCCCAGCGCCCGGTCCCCGTCCCCCGCTCCCCCACCGCGCCGCCGCGGTCCTTCGTCTGGACCCGGCGGGTGGCGCTCACCCTGGTGTCGCTCTTCACCCTGGTGCCCGTGTACGTCATGATCAGCAGCTCCCTCAAGCCGCTGGGTGATGTGTCGGGCAAGTTCTCCTGGATTCCCTCCGGGTTCACCGTCCGCCCGTACATCGACATCTGGAGCACGATCCCGCTCGCCAGATACTTCATGAACTCGCTGATCGTGGCGGGTACGGCGAGTGTCTGCTCGGTGGTGGTCGCGATCTTCGCCGCGTACGCGGTGAGCCGCTACCGCTTCCGCGGCAAGCGGGTCTTCACGGTCACGGTGCTCTCCACCCAGATGTTCCCCGGCATCCTGTTCCTGCTCCCGCTGTTCCTCATCTTCGTGAACATCGGGAACTCGACCGGCGTGAACCTGTACGGCTCCCGCGGCGGCCTGATCCTCACGTATCTGACGTTCTCGCTGCCGTTCTCGATCTGGATGCTCATCGGGTACTTCGACTCCATCCCGAAGGACCTGGACGAAGCGGCGATGGTGGACGGCTGCGGGCCGCTCGGGGCGCTCTTCAGGGTGGTCGTCCCCGCGGCCGTCCCGGGCATCGTGGCCGTCGCCCTGTACGCGTTCATGACCGCGTGGGGCGAGGTGCTCTTCGCGTCGGTCATGACCAATGACACGACGCGGACGCTCGCCGTGGGGCTCCAGGGCTACTCGACGCAGAACGACGTGTACTGGAACCAGATCATGGCCGCGTCGCTCGTCGTCAGCGTGCCCGTCGTCGCGGGATTCCTGCTGCTCCAGCGCTACCTCGTCGCCGGTCTGACCGCCGGCGCGGTGAAGTGACCGCGCGCCCCTCCCACTCCGCACCTCCCCACCGCTCAGCACCCGCAGCAGAAAGGCAGCCCGTGAACGAGTACAACTCCCTTCCCGCGGACTTCACCTGGGGGGTGGCCACGGCGGCGTACCAGATCGAGGGGGCCGTGGCCGAAGACGGCCGTTCGCCTTCGATCTGGGACACCTTCTCGCACCTCCCCGGAAAGATCGACAACGGCGACCACGGCGATGTGGCCTGCGACCATTACCACCGCTGGCGTGAGGACATCGGGCTCATGAAGCAGCTCGGTGTGGACGCGTACCGGTTCTCCGTCGCCTGGCCACGGGTGGTGCCCGGCGGTGACGGGCCGGTCAACGAGAAGGGACTCGCCTTCTACGACCGGCTGGTCGACGGCCTCCTCGAAGCCGGGATCACGCCGTTCCCGACCCTGTACCACTGGGACCTCCCGCAGGCACTGCAGGACCGCGGCGGCTGGCCCGCCCGGGAGACGGCCGAGCACTTCGCCGAGTACGCGGACGTGGTGGCCCGGCGGCTCGGCGACCGGGTGAAGGACTGGACGACGCTGAACGAGCCGCTCTGCTCGTCCTGGATCGGCCATCTGGAGGGCCGGATGGCGCCCGGCCTCACGGACATCACCGCCGCCGTCCGCACCTCGTACCACCTCCATCTGGGCCACGGGCTGGCCACGCAGGCGATCCGGGCGGCAGTCCCCGGTGCCCGCGTCGGCATCGTCAACAACCTCAGCCCCTGTGAGGCGGCCACCGAGCGCGCCGAGGACCGGGCGGCGGCCGTCCGGGCCGACGGGCACACCAACCGCTGGTGGCTGGACCCGATCCACGGGCGCGGCTATCCGCAGGACATGGTCGACCTGTACGGGGTGGACCTCCCGGTCCGCACCGGCGACCTCGACACGATCGCGGCCCCGCTCGACTGGCTGGGCGTGAACTACTACTTCCGCAACGTCGTCACGGACGACCCGACGGGTCCGCTGCCGCACGCCAAGCAGGTCTATCTGCCCGGTGCCCGCCACACGGCGATGGACTGGGAGGTCAACGCCGACGGCCTGGAGAACATCCTGGTGCGGCTGGCCGACGAGTACGGCGCGCGGAAGATCTATGTCACGGAGAACGGCTCCGCCTACCCCGACGTGGTCCGCGGCGACGGCTCGGTCCACGATCCGGAGCGGGTCCAGTACCTCGACGAGCACCTGGCCGCCTGCGCCCGCGCCGCCCGCAAGGGCGTCCCGCTGGCCGGGTACTTCGCCTGGTCGCTGCTGGACAACTTCGAGTGGGCGTACGGCTACGACAAGCGCTTCGGCCTGGTGCACGTCGACTACGCGACACAGCGGCGCACGGTCAAGAGCAGCGGCCACCGGTACGCGGACATCGTCCGGGCGGCCCGCGGCCGGGGTCGGCGGGCCGCCTGAGCCGGCCGGCCACGGCGTGACCCGCGTGACCCGCTGACTGAGTCATGCCACCGACCACCGATGGGGCTCCGGCGCTGCCCGGGGCCCCATCGGCGTGTCCGCCGCCGCCTCCGCCCGCCCGGCCCACAGATCCCGCCAGGATCGCGGCAACGGACGTACGGTCCAGGTAGTCCAGGTATGAGCCGGGCGTAGCATCCGCACGATTCCGAGGAGCACGGCCAATGAGTGGAACAGCCCAGATCGGCGTCACGGGACTCGCGGTGATGGGCCGCAATCTCGCCCGTAACTTCGCACGCCACGGATACACCGTCGCGCTGCACAACCGCACCGCGGCCAGGACGCACGAGCTGGTGGAGGAGTTCGGCGAAGAGGGCATCTTCGTGCCGACGGAGAGCCCCGAGGAGTTCGTCGCGGCCCTGGAGCGCCCGCGACGGCTGGTGGTCATGGTGAAGGCGGGTGACGCCACCGACGCCGTGATCCAGGAGTTCGCACCCCTCCTGGAGGACGGCGACGTGATCATCGACGGCGGCAACGCGCACTTCGAGGACACCAGGCGCCGCGAGAAGGAGCTGCGCGAGCGGGGCATCCACTTCGTCGGCACCGGGATCTCGGGCGGCGAGGAGGGCGCGCTGCACGGGCCGAGCATCATGCCGGGCGGCTCCGCCGAGTCGTACGAGTCGCTCGGGCCGATGCTGGAGAAGATCGCCGCGAAGGCCAAGGACGGGGCTCCGTGCGTCACCCATATCGGCCCTGACGGTGCCGGGCATTTCGTCAAAATGGTCCACAACGGTATCGAGTACGCCGACATGCAGCTCATCGGCGAGGCATACCAACTGCTGCGGGACGTGGCCGGCTACTCCCCCGCCCGGATCGCCGATGTCTTCCGCACCTGGAACACCGGGCGTCTGGACTCGTACCTCATCGAGATCACCGCGGAGGTGCTCTCGCACGTCGACACGGCGACCGGCAAACCCTTCGTGGACGTCGTGCTCGACCAGGCGGAGCAGAAGGGCACCGGCCGCTGGACCGTCCAGATCGCACTCGACCTCGGCGTGCCCGTGTCCGGCATCGCCGAAGCGGTCTTCGCCCGCTCCGTCTCCGGCCACGCCGACCTGCGCGAAGCCTCCCGGCACCTCGCAGGGCCCACCGCGAAGGCCCTGGGCGAGGACGAGGCGGCGGCCTTCGCCGACCAGGTCGAACAGGCCCTGTACGCCTCGAAGATCGTCTCCTACACCCAGGGCTTCCACGAACTCGCCGCGGGCAGCCGGCAGTACGACTGGAACATCGACCTGGGCCGGATCGCCGCGATCTGGCGGGGCGGCTGCATCATCCGCGCCGCCTTCCTCGACCGGATCACCGGCGCCTACGAAGCACAGCCCCAGCTGCCGAGCCTGCTCGCCGACAAGGGCTTCGCCGACGAGATCGCCGCCGCACAGGACGACTGGCGCGCGGTCACCGCGACCGCCGTCCTCCAGGGGGTACCCACCCCCGGCTTCACGGCCGCCCTCGCCTACTACGACTCGCTGCGCGCCGCACGCCTCCCCGCGGCCCTCACCCAGGGCCAGCGCGACTACTTCGGCGCGCACACCTACCGCCGCACCGACCGCGACGGCACCTTCCACACCCTCTGGGGCGGGGACAGGACGGAAATCGAAAGCTGACGCGGCTGATACCGCCGGCACAGCTGACCCACTGGACAGCCCCTGGTTCCCGGTACCTTCGACGATCATTCGCAGGTCCGATGCGGCACCCCGGCCGCGGCGGACATCCTTGTGGTGAACCTGCTGACAAGGAGCGCATGATGTCGTACTTCGAGAACTTGCAGTACCCGGAGCCCCGTTACCACGGCACCAGGGGCGAGGTGAGCGCGTCCTTCCGTTCGGCCGACACACCGCCGGAGGTCTCCTCGCCCGGCGGGTCCACCAGCTACCTGGCCACCCAGGAGTCGACCGGCGGCGAATTCGGTCTGTACAAAGGGGCGTTGGGCCCGCGGTCCGCCGGCGCGAAGACCCACTTCCACCGGGCGATGTCGGAGTCCTTCTACATTCTCTCCGGCGAACTGGAGCTGTTCAACGGCGAGAAGTGGGTCACGGGCCGCGAGGGGGACTTCCTGTATGTGCCGGTCGGAGGTCTGCACGCCTTCAAGAACGCGACCGACGACCCCGTGTCGATGTTGATGCTCTTCTCCCCGGGCTCCCCGCGCGAGGAGTACTTCGAGCGGGTCGCGGAGATGTCGCGGCGCGGCCCGGAGGAGCTCAAGGAGTTCCGTGTCCGCCACGACAGTTACTTCGTGGAGGACTTCGACTTCGAGGCGGGGCGGACGGAGACAGAGCGGGAGTAGTCACGGAGGCGGAGCAGCCGGGGCACCTCCGCCGCGCGCACCGGCCGCAGGGCCGACCGGGCGGGCTCGTGCCGCCCCGTTCCGGGGCGGTGACCGCTCCGGCGGGGG
>NZ_JAAGLN010000274.1 GCF_010548145.1 Streptomyces sp. SID10853 | reverse complement strand
GTGCGCGACCTGGGCGGCAGGCCCGGCGCCGCGGCGGCTGCCTACGCGCTGCCCTTCCGGGTGGCGGAGCAGGGCGACGCGGTCCGGCTGGCCTCGGTGCTGGAGGACCGGGTGGCCGATGTCTACTCCGACCTGGTGCGGGCCGCACAGGGGCCGCTGCGGCACGAGGCGGCGCTGGCGCTGCGGGAGGCCGCGGTGCGGGCTGCGCGGTGGCGTGGCGACGGCAGCGTAGCCTTTCCGGGGCTCGTCGAGCGGGCCTCAGCAAGCGCCGGAAAGGGATCCACTCACGCATGACTTTCGAACCGCCGCAGCGGCTTGTCCGGGCGCTCGGCGAGACGTACGGGGACGCGGCCGCGGCCGACTGGTTCGGCCGGATTCAGACTGATATGCAAGGGGCCATCGGCGTACGGGAGTTGACCGCCGAGCGCGTGCAGGCCCCGGGGGGCCGCAGCGCCCTGATCGTGCTGGTGCGCAGGGCCGACGGAACGCACGCGGTGCTCAAGCTGGCCCCGCCGTTCGCCCGGCCCGATCTGGAGCGGGCCGCGCTGGCCCACTGGAACGGCTGGGGCGCCGTGCAGCTGCTCGACGACGCCTCCCCCGGTGACAGCGCGCTGCTGCTGGAGCGGCTGCACCCCGAGGTCTCCCTGCACTCGCTCCCGGAGGCCAAGGCCCTGCTCGAAGCGGCGGGCACGGTGCGCAAGCTCTGGGTGGCGCCGCCGGACGGGCACGGTTTCGAGACGGTGGCGGAGCGGACCGCCCGGCAGGCCACGGCGATGCGTGCGGCGGCCGAGCCGCTGGTGGTCCCGCTGGTCGACGCGGCTCTCGCGGCGCGCGACGAACTGCTCGGGTCGGCCGCCGGGAGCGAGAGTGTGCTGCTGCACGGCAACTTCCGCCAGAGCAAGGTTCTCGCGGGTGAGCGCACCCCGTGGCTGGCGGTGGGCCCCGACCCGGTGGTCGGGGAGCGGGCGTACGACCTGGCCCGGCTGGTGCGCGACCGGGTGGACGACCTGGTCGCCGCCGCTGTCGGGCCCTCCACCGTGCGGCGCCGGGTGAACCGGCTGGCGGACTCGTTGGAGGTCGAGCACGCGCGGCTGCACGGCTGGACCCTGTTCCGGGCGGTGGAGTCGGGGGTGCGGGCGGTCGCGGCCGGGCGGCGGCAGGACGGGGAGCTGCTGCTGGAGTTCGCGGGCTGGCTCTGATGGGACAAGGGCGGGCCGGGGTCCGACTCCCGGCCCGCCCTGTCCGTACTCGTACGCGCAGGCGGCCCGCTGCTGGGCTCAGCCGGCCAGGCGCTCGATCGCCTCGGCGACCGTGAGCTCCTCGCGCTCGCCCGTGCGCCGGTCCTTGAGTTCGAGGACGCCGTCCGCCGCGCGCCGGCCCGCGACCAGGATCTGCGGGACGCCGATCAGCTCGGAGTCGGTGAACTTCACACCGGGCGAGACCCCGGGGCGGTCGTCGACCAGCACCCGCACACCGGCCGCGCCCAGCTTCTCCGCGACGTCCAGGGCCAGTTCGGTCTGGAGCGCCTTGCCCGCGGCGACGACGTGCACATCGGCCGGCGCGACCTCCCTGGACCAGCACAGGCCCTTGTCGTCCGCGGACTGCTCGGCCAGCGCGGCGACGGCCCGCGAGACGCCGATGCCGTACGAGCCCATGGTGACCCGGACCGGCTTGCCCTGCTGGCCCAGCACGTCGAGCTGGAAGGTGTCCGCGTACTTGCGGCCCAGCTGGAAGATGTGGCCGATCTCGATCGCGCGGTCCAGCCTGAGGCCGGTGCCGCAGGACGGGCAGGGGTCGCCGGGCTCGACGACCACCACGTCGAGGTAGTCGTCCACCTCGAAGTCGCGTCCCGCGACCACGTTGCGCGCGTGCTTGCCCGGCTTGTTGGCGCCGGTGATCCAAGCCGTGCCCGCCGCGATCCGCGGGTCGGCGATGTAGCGGACCTTCTCCAGACCCTGCGGGCCGACGTAGCCGCGTACCAGGTCGGGGCGGTCCTCGAAGTCCTCGGCTGTGACGACCTCGACCACGGCGGGGGCCAGGTGCTCGCCCAGCTTGCCGAGGTCCACCTCGCGGTGGCCGGGGACGCCGACGGCGACGATCTCGCCGTCGACCTTCACCAGCAGGTTCTTCAGGGTCGCGGACGCGGGCACACCGAGGTGCGCCGCCAGCGTCTCGATGGTCGGGGTGTCCGGGGTGTCCAGCTCCTCGACGGCGCCGTGCTCCGTGCCGTCCGCCGCGGGGGCGACGAAGGTGACCGCCTCGGTGTTGGCCGCGTAGTCGCACTGCGGGCAGTCCACGAAGGTGTCCTCGCCCGCGGCGGCCGGGGCCAGGAACTCCTCGGAGGCCGAGCCGCCCATGGCGCCGGAGACTGCGGACACGATGCGGTGGTCGAGACCGAGGCGCTCGAAGATCCTGATGTACGCCTCGCGGTGCAGCCGGTAGGACTCCGCCAGGCCCTCGTCCGTCGTGTCGAAGGAGTACGAGTCCTTCATCTGGAACTCACGGCCGCGCAGCACGCCGGAGCGCGGACGCGCCTCGTCCCGGTACTTGGTCTGGATCTGGTAGAGCATCACCGGCAGGTCCTTGTAGGACGTGCACTGGTCCTTGACGGTCTGGGTGAAGATCTCCTCGTGCGTCGGGCCGAGGAGATAGTCGGCGCCCTTGCGGTCCTTGAGGCGGAAGAGCAGGTCGCCGTACTCCTCCCAGCGGCCGGACGCCTCGTAGGGCTCCTTGGGCAGCAGCGCGGGCAGCAGGACCTCCTGTGCGCCGATGCCGTCCATCTCCTCGCGCACCACGCGGGAGACGTTGTCGAGGACCTTCTTGCCCAGCGGCAGCCAGGTCCAGATCCCGGCCGCGTTACGGCGTACGTAACCGGCGCGGACCAGGAGCTTGTGGCTGAGCGTCTCCGCGTCCGCCGGGTCGTCGCGCAAGGTCTTGACCATCAACCGGGACATGCGCTGGACCTGGGCCATGGTGACTCTCCTGCTTGGCTGTGTTTTCCGGGGGACGCCCCCCGGACCCCCGTAAGTGATGTCAGGAGGTTAACCGGGCCCGGCGGGCGGGCGGAAATCGGTCGGGGTCCTGGCCGCGCAGGGGGCCTGACCGCACACGGCCCGGCCGCACGCCGCCTGACCGCACAGGGGCTACGCGTGCGTGCCGGGGCGGAGCAGCGGGAGCGGGGCGCCCATCACCGCGTACGGCATGCCCGCGCTGGGGAAGTGGACCTGTCGCGCGAGGTCCGTGTACCCGAGGGACCGGTAGAGCCCGCGGGCCGGGGACTCCCGGTCGATGGCCGAGAGGATCGAGCGGGGTTCCGCGGCGCCGTCGGTGATCGCGGTGATCAGTTCGCGGCCGGTGCCACGCCCCTGGAAACCGGGGTGGACGTGCAGTTCGGTGATGACGAAGGAGTCGTCGAGCCAGAAGTCGGAGCCGGTGGCCCGCAGATACGGCTCGACCACCGTGGACCACCAGTGGGCCCGGCTGTTGGGCATCCCGTACACGAAGCCGACCAGGCGGCCGTCGGGTGCCGTGGCCCCGAGGGCGCGGGCGCCCGGGTTCTGCAGATGGCGCAGGACGATGCCGCGGCGCACGGCGACCTCGGCCTCGCTGAGGCCGAACGCGAGCGCCTGTACGGCCAGCGCCTCGTCCACTCGTCCCGCGAGATCGACCGGCCCGACCACTGCGTCATCCATGGTCGGCACCCTAATGCCAGAACTCCGGTGTCAGAACAGAACGCTCATGAAGGCTCCGTCCTCGCGGAAGCCGACCCGGCGGTAGGAGGCGCGTGCCGCGTGGTTGAAGTCGTTGACGTACAGGCTGACCACGGGGGCGACATCGGCGAGCGCGTAGCGCAGGACGGCCGCCATGCCGGTCTCGGAGAGGCCGCGGCCGCGGAACTCGGGGGCGACCCAGACGCCCTGGATCTGGCAGGCCAGCGAGGTGGCGGCGCCGATCTCGGCCTTGAAGACGACCTGGCCGTTCTCGATCCGGGCGAAGGAACGGCCGGAACCGACGAGTTCGGCGACGCGTGCCTGGTAGAGCAGTCCGCCGTCCCCCGCCATCGGGGAGACGCCGACCTCCTCGGTGAACATGGCCACACAGGCGGGCATGATCACTTCCAGCTCGTCCTTGCGTATACGTCGGACGAGCGGGTCGGGCGCGATGTCGGCCGAGAGTTCCTCGGTGATCATCAGCGGCTGGTGGGCGCGGACGTCGCGGGCGGGGCCCCAGCTCGGTTCGAGCAGCTGCCACAGGAGCGCGGTGGACTCGGCGGGGCCCACGATGGAGGAGCAGCGGCGGCCGGCCCGGCGGGCGCGTTCGGCGAAGGCGCGTACGGCGGCGGGGCCCGCGCAGATCGGGACGAGGTTGGCTCCGGAGTAGCAGAGCGAGCGGAGCCGGCCCCCGGTGTACCAGCCCCACATCTCGCCGCCGAGCCGCCACGGGTCGAGTCCGGCGACCTGGACGCGGGACGTCACGAAGGCGTTGACGACGGGATCGCTGTGCAGGATCTCGAGCGCCGCGTCGAGTTCGCCGGGTTCGAGGACCCGGGTGGTGGTCTGCGTCAACACAAGGGTCGCTCCAACGCTCCTTCGGGCCATGTCACGGCATCGCGCTTCTTGCTAGCGTTGCAGCGCGCATGTCCGGCGTCGGTCACGGCTTGACCGTCGCGTCACCGCGAGAAGCCCCTCGGGGCGGAGTCACACGGTCTGCTGGTCTCCGAACTGTACCCGGAGATGGATCGCAGCACCGCTCGCGCGGGAGAGGCCCTGCCTGCGGAGGAGGTCCCGTCCCGCGCGCCGTCGATACGGAGGATCAGCTGACGGAGACCGCGGGCTCGCCGGAGGCGATGCCGTCGCGTTCCATCTGCTCGGCGATCTTCATGGCCTCTTCGATGAGGGTCTCGACGATCTTCGACTCCGGGACGGTCTTGATGACCTCGCCCTTCACGAAGATCTGGCCCTTGCCGTTGCCCGACGCCACACCGAGGTCCGCCTCGCGGGCCTCGCCGGGGCCGTTGACGACACAGCCCATGACGGCGACGCGCAGCGGGACCTCCATGCCTTCGAGCCCGGCGGACACCTGGTCGGCCAGCTTGTACACATCGACCTGGGCGCGGCCGCAGGAGGGGCAGGAGACGATCTCCAGGCGGCGCTGGCGCAGGTTGAGCGACTCCAGGATCTGGATGCCGACCTTGACCTCTTCGGCGGGCGGTGCGGAGAGCGAGACCCGGATCGTGTCGCCGATGCCCTCGCTGAGGAGCGCGCCGAAGGCCACGGCGGACTTGATGGTGCCCTGGAAGGCGGGGCCCGCCTCGGTGACGCCCAGGTGCAGCGGGTAGTCGGACTGCGCGGCCAGCTGGCGGTAGGCGTTGACCATGACCACCGGGTCGTTGTGCTTCACCGAGATCTTGATGTCGCGGAAGCCGTGCTCCTCGAAGAGCGACGCCTCCCACAGGGCCGACTCGACCAGCGCCTCGGGCGTCGCCTTGCCGTACTTCTTGAGGAGCCGCGCGTCCAGCGAGCCCGCGTTCACCCCGATCCGGATCGGGGTCCCGGCGTCGGCGGCCGCGAGCGCGATCTCCTTCACCTTGTCGTCGAACTGCTTGATGTTCCCCGGGTTCACCCGTACCGCGGCGCATCCGGCGTCGATCGCCGCGAAGACGTACTTCGGCTGGAAGTGGATGTCGGCGATGACCGGGATCTGTGACTTCTTGGCGATGGTCGCCAGCGCGTCCGCGTCGTCCTGCGTCGGGCACGCCACCCGCACGATCTGGCAGCCGGAAGCCGTCAGCTCCGCGATCTGCTGGAGCGTCGCCCCGATGTCCGAGGTCCGCGTCGTGGTCATCGACTGCACGGAGACGGGTGCGTCTCCTCCGACGGCCACCGTGCCGACCTGAATCTTGCGGCTGATCCTCCGGTCGGCGAGCTTGATCGGAACGTCCGGCATTCCGAGAGAAATCGCAGTCATGCGCAGTGCATCCCCAAGGGTGTGGATCGAGGTCCCGGAATCAACGGGCTTCGGCCACCGAGATTACGTCACGCGGGGCAGCACACGAACACCCGCGCCCGTAAACCACCCAAAGGTGAGCGGCCGCACACCAAGGGTGTACGGCCGCCGGTTCCGCGTTCTTCTCAGGTGATTTTGACGGGGTTGACGATGTCGGCCACCAGCACCAGCAGGGTGAAGCAGACGAAGACCCCGGCGACGACATACGCGACGGGCATCAGCTTGGCGACGTCGAACGGGCCCGGGTCGGGCCGCTTGAAGACCTTGGCCAGATTGCGCCGCAGCGCCTCCCACAGGGCCCCCGCGATATGGCCGCCGTCCAGCGGCAGCAGCGGCAGCATGTTGAAGAGGAAGAGCGAGAGGTTGAACCCGGCGAGCAGGAACAGCATCATCGCCAGCTGGTTCTGCGCGGGCACGTGCAGGGTCATGACCTCGCCGCCGATCCGGGCGGCGCCGACCACACCGACCGGCGAGTCGGCCTTGCGCTGGCCGCCGTCGAAGGCGGCGTTCCAGAGGTCCGGGATCTTGGAGGGCAGCGCGACGATGGAGTCGACGCCGTTGCCCACCATGTCGCCCATCCGGCCCACCGAGGCGCCGAACGACAGCGGCTTGATCTCGGTCTGCGCGGCGAAGCCCAGGTAGCCGGCGGGGACGAACTTGTCCGGGACGACGTCCCCGTTGGAGTCCTTGCGGGCCACCATGTTCTTGGCGAGCTTGGCGTGCAGGGTCTGCTGCTTGCCGTCCCGTACGACGGTGATGGTGGCCGGGCCGATGGTGTCGCGGATGTGGTTCGACAGATCGCCCCAGGTGGAGACCTTCGTCCCGTCGAAGGCGACGATCTTGTCGCCCTCCTTGAGGCCCGCGGCCCTGGCCGGCGAGACCGGGTCGCCCTTCTCGCAGGTCTGGCGCTTCTCGCTCTGCGCGATGACGCACTTCTGCACCCCGGCCACCTGCGTGGTCTGCGTCTCGAAGCCGAAGGACATCGCGACCCCGACGAAGATCACCACTGCGAGGATCAGATTCATGAAGGGGCCCGCGAACATCACGATCACGCGCTTCCACGGCTTGCGGGTGTAGAACAGCCGCTCCTCGTCGCCCTCCTCCAGCTCCTCGAACGCCGCCGACCTGGCGTCCTCGACCATGGAGCGCCAGGGGGACGTGGACCGGGACTCGATCCTGCCGTCAGGGCCCGGCGGGAACATGCCGATCATGCGGATGTACCCGCCGGCCGGGATGGCCTTGAAGCCGTACTCCGTGTCGCCCTTCTTGCGCGACCAGATGGTGGGGCCGAAGCCGACCATGTACTGCGGGACACGGATGCCGAAGAGCTTCGCCGTCGAGAGGTGGCCCAGCTCGTGCCAGGCGATCGAGAAGAGCAGCCCGAAGACAAAGATGACGATGCCGATGACCGTCAACACGATCGTGGTCATGCGCGAGCCTCCGCTGTGGCCTTCTGGGCTAGTTCACGGGCCCGGGCGCGTGCCCAGGTCTCCGCTTGCAGGACGTCCGTGACCGTCAGAGAAGTTCCCGTACGGGGCTCGCCATGCTCGGCCACGACTGCGGTGACCGTATCCATAATCCCGTTGAAGGGCAGCTTTCCGGCCAGGAAGGCGTCGACGCACTCCTCGTTCGCCGCGTTGAAGACCGCGGGAGCCGTGCCGCCGATGGCGCCGACGTGCCGGGCGAGACCGACGGACGGGAAGGCCTCGGTGTCCAGCGGGAAGAACTCCCAGCTGGACGCCTTGGTCCAGTCGAAGGCGGGCGCCGCGTCCGGGACCCGCTGCGGCCAGCCGATACCGAGGGCGATCGGGCCGCTCATGTCGGGCGGGGTGGCCTGGGCGAGCGTCGAGCCGTCGGTGAACTCGACCATGGAGTGCACATACGACTGGGGGTGCACGACGACCTCGATACGGTCGAACGGGACGTCGTACAGCAGATGCGCCTCGATGACCTCCAGGCCCTTGTTGACCAGGGTCGCCGAGTTCACCGTGATGACCGGGCCCATCGCCCAGGTCGGGTGCGCCAGCGCCGCGTCGGGGGTGACGTCGGCCAGTTCGGCCCTGGTCCGCCCGCGGAAGGGCCCGCCGGACGCGGTGACGATGAGCTTGCGCACATCGGCGCGCTTCCCGGCCGCCAGCGCCTGGAACAGCGCCGCGTGCTCGGAGTCGACCGGGATGATCTGGCCGGGCTTCGCCAGCGCCTTCACCAGCGGACCGCCGACGATCAGCGACTCCTTGTTGGCGAGGGCGAGCGTACGGCCCGCGGCCAGGGCCGCGAGGGTGGGCGCGAGGCCGATCGAGCCGGTGATGCCGTTGAGCACCGTGTGGCAGTCGGACGCGGCGAGTTCGCTCGCGGCCTCGGGCCCCGCCAGGATCTCGGGCAGCGGCTCGGAGCCGTACTGGGCGCCCAGCGCCTCGCGCAGCGCGGGCACGGCGTCCGCACGGGCGACAGCGACGGTACGGACACCGAGCCGGCGCGCCTGCTCGGCGAGCAGGGCGACCCGGCCGCCGGCGGCGGAGAGCGCCGTCACCCGGAAGCGGTCGGGGTTGCGCAGCACCAGGTCGATGGCCTGGGTGCCGATGGACCCGGTCGAGCCGAGGACGACGATGTCCCGGCGTCCTTCGACGGGGTCGAAGACGATGTGCGGGTCGGCGAGGATGGCAGGGCTGTCGCTCATGCCCCCCATTGT
>NZ_JAAGLN010000273.1 GCF_010548145.1 Streptomyces sp. SID10853 | reverse complement strand
CCCGAGGTGCCGGCGCGGGTCGCGGCGGCCGTGGCGGCCGCACCGGTACGGGCCGGCGAGCGGAGCCGGATCGCCGTGACGACGGCACCGACCGTCACATTGCTCTCCGAGACCGCCGCGGGACGGCTCGACCTCGCGGTGATCCGGCATCCGGCCGTACTGCACGGCCTGGCGGCCGACCGGGTGGTGCTCTTCCCCACCTGGGCGCTCTCGCCCGCCGGCCTTCCCGCGGGAACCCGTGCGAACACCCGGCGGCTGCCCGTCGCCGTACGTCCGCGGGACGAAGCCCCGGCGGCGCACGATCTGTTCGTCGACACCCTGGCCAGCCGTGGGCGCCGGGTGGAGACCCTGGTGGTGTCCGACGAGCGTGCCGGACTCGCACTGGTCGCTGCGGGACAGGCGGTGCTGGTGACCGCCGACGACACCCTGACCGCCGACGGCGTCGAGCGGGTCAGGACGACCGACCCGCCCCTCCCCCTGCGGCTGCGGGTGGTGTGGGACGCGCGGCGCCCGGACTGCGAAGCGACCGCGCGGACGGCTCAGTTGCTGGTCGAGGCGCTGTCCCTGCAGGCGGCGGCATGAGCGGGACAGGACGGCGCAGCGGTGTGCAACGCACAACTGGGGTACGGAACATGACGGAGTACGGCGCATGACCGGGGTACAGCGCACGACGGGGGTACAGCGCACGATCCGCGGTATGTTCGCCGACGCGGGTGTCCGCGGCTGGCTGCACGTGGCCGAGCTGCGGCGTCCTACGGCGTACGTATCGGTCGATCCCGATGAACCGGTCCCCGTCGGCTCGGTCTACAAGATGCCGCTGATGGTCGCTTTCTGCCGGCTGGCCGACAGCGGAGCTGTGGACCCACGCCTGCGGGTGACGCTCGAACCCTCGGACCGGATGCCGGGGCCGACCGGTATCTCCGTCCTCCGGGACGCGGTGTCCATGTCGCTTCGGGACCTGGTCGCCCTCATGATGACCATCTCCGACAACACCGCGGCCGACGCCGTGCTGCGGCGGATCGGAACAGCGGCGGTGGACGAGGTGTGCCGTGACCTCGGTATGCGGGACACCACCGTGCACGGTGGAGTGGCCACCACCTTCGCGCAGTTGGTGACGGAGACCGGAACCGATTCGCTGAGCGCCGCGATGGAGCGCATCTCGGACAACGACACCACTGTGCCACCGGCCGTCTACGACCCCCTGTCCAAGGCATCGGCCACACCCGCGGACATGGCCCTGCTGCTGCGGGCGATCTGGACCGGCCGGGCGGCCTCCGCCGAGAGCTGCGCCTTCATGCGCGGCCTCATGGGAAAGCAGCCGTGGACGCACCGGCTCGCGTCCGGGTTCCCCTACGACGACGTGACGGTGTCGGGCAAGACCGGCACCTTCGGATCGATGCGCCACGAAGCCGGTGTGGTCGAACTCCCCGACGGCAGCGCGTACACCGCCGTGGTGTTCACCCAGGCGGCCCGCGCCGACAGCACCCTGCCGCGGGCCGACGCCGTGATCGGCGCGGCCGCCCGTGTCGCGGTGGAGGAACTGCGCGGCAACGAGGGCCTGTGACGGGGCGCCGGGGCAGCTGCCGTCCGGGAGTGCCTCCTCCTGGGAGAGGGCGCTCCCGGACGGCGGCGTCACCACCGGATCAGTGGGCGGACGGCGTCTGCCCGGCCGTCTGGCGCTGGTATGTCTCGCCGGTCATCGACTCCAGCTCGCGCTGCTTCGTCTCCGGGACCTTTCCGCGTACGAAGAAGAACGAGGCGAGAGCGAAGAAGGCGAAGGTGCCGTAGAGCCAGGAGAGGCCGACCTGGCGGGTCATCGGCTCGAAGGCGAAGGTGACGATGAAATTGAAGATCCAGTTCGACGCGGTGCCGATGGCGAGCGCCATGGCGCGCATCCGGTTGGGGAACATCTCCGCCAGCATGATCCACAGGATCGGGCCCCACGACAGGGCGAAGAAGACCACGAAGGCGTTCGCGCCCACGAGCGCCAGCGGACCGTACGGCCCTGGCAGGGACACGTGGTCGCCACTGCCGTGCTGCTGGGAGAAGGCGACCGCCGTGAGCAGCAGCGACAGGAACATACCGATCGAGCCGATGGTGAGCAGCCGGCGGCGGCCGACCCGGTCCACGAAGAGCATGGCGACCACGGTCATCACCACATTGATCCCCGCGGTGATCACCGAGGTGGTAAAGGAGCTCGACTCGCTGAAGCCGACCGACTTCCAGAGCGTGGTGGAGTAGTAGAAGATCGCGTTGATGCCGACCAGCTGCTGGAACGCGGCCATGATGATGCCGACCCAGACCAGCGGGTGCAGCCCGAACCGCTTGCCGCGGATGTCGGCGAACGAACTGCGGTGCTCCTTGTCCAGGGTCTCCCGGATCTGCGCGACCTTGCCCTCCGGGTCGCTCTCGCCGGTCACCCGCCCCAGCACGCCGGCCGCCTTGCCGTACTCGCCCTTGAGCACCAGATAGCGCGGGGACTCCGGGATCAGCAGCGCCAGCAGGCCGTACACCAGGGCCGGGATGACACCGACCAGGAACATCCAGCGCCAGGCCGCCATACCGAACCAGAGGTTCTGCGAGGCGCCGCCCGCGGCCCCGGCCAGGCCCTTGTTGGAGCTGAGCACCACCAGCTGGCCGACGGTGATCGCCAGCTGCTGCAGGGATCCCAGAGCGCCGCGCCCCTTCGCGGGCGCCACCTCGGAGATGTACGCCGGTGCGATCACCGAGGCGATACCGATGGCCAGTCCGCCGACCACCCGCCACACCATGAGGTCGGGTACGGAGAAGGCCGTGGCCGACCCGATGGAGCTGATGATGAACATCACCGCTCCCAGCACCATCACCCGCCGCCGCCCCCAGCTGTCCGCAAGCCGCCCCGCGTACCAGGCGCCGACCGCGCAGCCCAGCAGAGCGATGGAGACCACGAAACCGGAGAGGAACGACCCGAGATGGAAATGCGAGCCCAGTGCGTCGACCGCGCCATTGATGACGGACGAGTCGAAACCGAAAAGAAAACCGCCCACCGCGGCGGCAATGGAAATACCCACAGCCTTACCGCCGCGGTGGGGTGCGTCTGTGGGATGAGCCGTCTCGGCCATGAACACAATCACCTGACTGACATCGTTGTCCGGCGCGCTTCCGACCGTACGCGGACAGGAAAGCGCACCCCCTTACGTGGGTGCGTCGGCACCTTTACGGCGCTCGCGTACCCACACGGAATCGCGGCACTCCCGCTCAAACCTGTGATTCCCGTCAAGGGCGGCGCAGCCGGCTCCCCCGGCCCGGGCCCGTCAGCTCCCGCAGAGTTCGGCGAACCGCCGGGCGCCGATGTTGCCGCCCGAGATGATCACTCCGACGCGCCGCGGGAGCCGCTCGACGCGTCCTGCCAGCAGGGCCGCGAGCCCGGTGGCCCCACTGGGCTCGATGACGATCTTCAGGCGTTCGAACGCGAACCGCATGGCGTCCCGGATCTCGTCGTCGCTCACCAGGTCGATGCCGTCGACCAGCCGCTCGTTGATGGAGAAGGTCAGCTCGCCGGGGATCCCGGCCGCCTGGCCGTCGGCGATGGTGCGCGGGACCGGGATGGATACCCGCCGGCCCGCCTCCAGGGACCGCTTCGTGTCGTCCCCGGCCTCCGGTTCGACGCCGATCACCCGGATACGGTCCCGCAGGCCCTTGGCCGCTGTGGCGCTGCCGGCCATCAGTCCGCCGCCGCCGACCGGCACCACCAGTGCGTCGAGCCCCCCCGTCTCCTCCAGCAGTTCGAGTGCGGCGGTGCCCTGTCCGGCGATGATGTGCGGGTGCTCGTACGGCGGGATGAGCGCGAGGCCGCGGTCGGCGGCCAGCGCCTCACCGATGGCGACGCGGTCACCGGTGTAGCGGTCGTACGTGACGATCTCGGCGCCGTAGCCGGCGGTGGCGTCCAGCTTCGACTGCGGGGTGTCCTCGGGCATGAGGATCACCGCGGTGGTCCCCAGCTCCTTCGCCGCCAGCGCGACGGCCTGCGCGTGGTTGCCCGACGAGTACGCGGCGATGCCCTTGGCCACCTGCGCGGCCGACAGCCGGGAGGCCGCGTTGTAGGCGCCGCGGAACTTGAAGGCGCCGATCCGCTGGAAGTTCTCGCACTTGAGGAAGACTTCCGCACCGACGAGCCGGTCCAGGGTGCGTGAGCGCAGCACGGGGGTGTGGTGGGCCACGCCCCTGATCTGTGCGGCGGCGTCGCGGATGTCGTCGAGGGTGACCGGCAGGGGGTTGGTCATGCGGGGGCTCCATCGGGGCTCGCGGGATCCAGGCGGGGTGTCCGGCCTGGACCGGCGGACGGGGACGTGGCAGGGCGCGACACGACGGGACGGGCCCTCAAAGAAACGGCAGGACGTGCCAGGCAGGCAGGCACGCAGGCAGGTCAGGGTTTGCGGGCCACGCCCGCGTACATGTTCGTCCCGTTCTCCGGCGGTGCGGCGCCGTCCGAGGGCCGCCAGGACGTCATCGGCACCACCCCGGGGTCGACCAGGTCGAGCCCGGCGAACAGGGCCTCCACCTCGGTGCGGGTGCGCAGATACATGGGGATGCCCCGCTCCGTGTACTCGCGTGCCAGCGCAGCGGACTCGGGGGCGAGGTCCCCGGTGGCGAGGGTGATCGCGAGATAGCTGCCCGGCGCCAGCGGCCGCAACAGGGTCTCGATGAGGCCGTGCGCGTCCTTCACGAACTGCAGCATGGCGATGACCGTCAGGCCCACCGGACGGCCGAGGTCGAGCGTCTCGGACAGGGCGGGATCCGTGAGGAGCGTGCCCGGCTCGGTCATGTCCGCCTGGATGTAGGAGGTCCGCCCCTCGGGGGTGCTGCGCATCAGGGCGTCGGCGTGGGCGAGGACGATCGGGTCGTTGTCCACGTAGACGATGCGTGCGTCCGGGGCCTGACCCTGGACGACCTGGTGCAGATTGGGCTCCGTGGGAATCCCGGTACCGATGTCGAGGAACTGCCGTATCCCGGCCTCGGCGGCCAGCCAGTGGGCCATCCGCCGCATGGTCGCCCGGTTGGCGAGCATGCTCGTACGCAGCCCTGGCCAGGCGCGGAGCGACGCCTCGGCGGCCACCCGGTCCACCTCGTAGTGGTCCTTGCCGCCCAGGATGTAGTCGTACACCCGCGCCGAGTTCGCCCGGTTGCCCTGAACCGGGACCTGCTCGTTCCGCTCGCTCATCCTCTACCGCCCTTTTCGTTCTCGGTGCTGCGCCCGGTGTCCGGAGAGCATAGACGCCGGGGCTTCGGAGTGATCTCGTCCGCCGGCCTCATCGCCCTCGGGGGCGACCGGCCGGAGTTGGCCCGGCTGCGAACCGGAGTTGGAGCCGCACCCGAGAGCGGACAAGGGCATTTCACGCATTCCTGGCGAGCCGGATATATAATTGGTGCAGAGGTCACTACGGAAGGACTTCCGATGACTGAGCTGCAGGACAAGGAGTTCTACGCCAGTGACAGGCCCGCGCATCCGGTGCTGCCGGAGGACCGGCCTCGTGGCGGCGGCCCGAGGGCGCCGATGAAGCACCGCGGCCCCTGGGCGGGCGCGGCCATCGTCGTCGGCATCATTGTCTTGATCATGGTGGGAGTGGCGCTCTTCCCGTGAGCCACACTGCATGACAGACGACGACTGCGGCACTGTCCGCCCCGGTGGGCTGTGCCTTGTTCATGGCCGAATACCCCGCGACTATGGGCTGTTCCGGCTCGTTGCGGAGCCGGTCGCGGGTACGGGCCCGTCATCCCGGTGAGGACGGCAGGCCGTCCAGGACATCCGCGGCCAGCCGGTCCGCGGCGTCGATCGCGGCGGTGAGTTCGCCCGGCGTGGCGCCGACTGTGCCGAACAGGGCGTGGGCGCGCGCGGAGAAGTCGGCCGGAGCGGTCGGGAGCCACCCCGCTGCCTCGACGGCCCCTTTCTCGTTGACAATCCAGCGCCCGGCCTGGGCGTGGACGGCGTGTACGAGAAGTCCCACGACCCGGAACAGACAGCCCGCGACGTAGAAGGCGTCGCCCCGCTGCACACCTTTGCGGGCGATGGACAGGGTGAACGGCACTTCCCATCGCGCGTTGGCGATCAGCGAATCGCGCAGCGGCTGCGGGTACCGCGCCCGGATGTTCCCCTGCAGGGCGGTCAGTTCACCGGTGGAGTCCGTGAGGACGCGTCCCATGGCCACCTCACCGGCGTAGGCGTGAGAGTAGACCCCGAGCGGGTGGCCGGGCTGGGTACCGACTTCGAAGTGCCCGGTCTGGCACTGCTGCCAGACCCGGTGCACGCGGTCCAGGTCCCGGTAGATCCAGTCGATGTGCGTCCCCCCGACTGTCAGCCAGCCACCGCCGTCGACCCAGGGACCCCAAGCACCCGGTTCGGTCACCTCGGCTGCGCCACCGGTCAGCTCGGAGGCGAGGAGCTGGAGGGCGGCGACGTCCAGCGGAGGACGGTAGTAGAGGCCGAGATCGAAGTCCGAGTCTGGCCGATGCGTGCCGCGTGCCCGGCTGCCGCCCAGGCAGACTGCGACGACGCCGTCGATACCGGCCAGCTGGTTCGCGATTCTGACTACCTGGTCCACCTGGTGGAGTCTGCCGAACGGGGGCGGCCCTGGCGACTGGATTTGTTTTACCGGTCGACGTGTCGCACGCACTCGGTCCGGGTGAACTGCGGCCCTGCGGAGGGGCCTTGACCGACCCGGGCCGCCCTGGAGGACACCCCATCCCTCACCCCGTCGCGTCGGGCTCCAGCCGCGCCCTGATGCCGTCGAAGTGCGTGCGCATCGCCGCGCAGGCGCGCGGGCCGTCGCCCGCCGCGATCGCGTCGACTATCTCCCGGTGCTGGGCGAGCGTGGCGGCCGGGTCCTGGTGTTCGTCGCCGGTGTCGCCGCGCACCTGGTCGAGGGCGGCCCAGAACGCGTCGAGCACCTCGCTGAGCAGATGGTTGCCGAGGGACCTGTACAGCACCAGGTGAAAGGCGCGGTCCGTCCTCCGGGCGATACGCCCCCGCGCCGCCTCGCCCTCCATCTCCGCCACGATCCCCCGCAGCACCGCGAGATCCTCGTCGGGCACCGAAGCCACGACGCTGTCGATCAGTCCGGCCTCCAGCGCCTCACGCACCCGCATGAGTTCGTACAGGCTCGCCTCGCCGTTGCGGTGGCGTACCGCCGCGCGGAAAGCGAGGCCCTCGACCAGGGGGGCCAGGGAGAGCGAGCCGACGAAGGTGCCGGAGCCGCGGCGGATCTCGACGACACGGAGGGCCTGCAGCGCCTTGAGCGCCTCCCGGACCGTGACCCGGCCGACCCCGAAGATGCCGGTCAGCTCGGTCTCGGTGGGCAGCGGACTGCCGGAGGACAGTCCGCGGTCGAGTATCAGCCGACGGATACCGGCCTGGACGTCCTCGGACGCCGTACTGCGGACCACTGGGGCTCCTTTCCGGGTTCCTGGCGTGTGACGGGGGTCTCTTTGACGATGCACACGGGGTGGGGATTATTCTAACCGCAGGACATAGGACATCTGATGTCTCATGTTGTGGAGAGAATCTCCAGCCCTTATCTGCACCAGGAGTACCGCCATGGCACTGACCTCCCCCCTTCGCGGGGTCGTACCGCCCGTCTGCACCCCGCTCGACGCCGACGGGGAGATCGACACCGACTCGCTCTCCCGTCTGGTCGAGCACCTCATCGGCGGAGGCGTGCACGGTCTGTTCGCCCTGGGATCGACCAGTGAGGTCGCCTACCTCACCGACGCGCAGCGCGCGACCGTCCTGGAGACCGTGGTCCGCACGGCCGCCGGCCGTGTCCCGGTGCTCGCCGGTGTCATCGACACCACCACCGCCCGGGTCATCGACCACGCCCGGGTCGCGGCCCGGCTCGGCGCGGACGCGCTCGTCGCCACGGCGCCCTTCTACACGCGCACCCACCCCAAGGAGATCGCGGGGCACTTCCGGCGCGTCCGTGCGAGCGTCGACCTGCCGCTGTTCGCGTACGACCTGCCGGTCTCGGTGCACAGCAAGCTCTCCGCCTCCCTGGTGCGCGAACTCGCCGAGGACGGCACCCTGGCCGGGCTCAAGGACAGCAGCGGCGACGAGGGCGGACTGCGCCGGCTGATCGTCGAGCTCGGCGGCCGGGACGGCCGGAGCCAGGGCCCCGTGCCCCGCTTCAGTATCCTCACCGGCTCCGAACTCACCGTCGACGCCGCCCTGCTGGCCGGTGCCGACGGTGTCGTACCCGGGATCGGCAATGTCGACCCCGCGGCCTATGTGCGGCTGTACGACGCCGCCCGCGCCGGTGACTGGACGCTGGCAGCCAAGGAGCAGGAGCGGCTCATCTCGCTCTTCGACATCGTGGACGTCGGCCCCGAGGCCGAGATGGGGCGCAGCTCGTCGGCGCTCGGCTCCTTCAAGGGCGCCCTGCGGCTCCTCGGTGTCATCGCGTGCGGCGACACCGCCTTCCCGCAGATCCAGCTCAGCGCCGAATCCGTCGCACTGATCGACGCGCGGCTGCGCACGGCCGGACTGACCCCGTCCCGATGACGACACCGACGGCACGGACGGCACCGACGGCACGGACGGCAGCGCCGGCGCCGGGGGCGCACACCGGTCCCCTTCCCGCGGGCCCTGTCATCGGACTCGACCTGGGCGGTACGAAGATCGCTGCCGCCCTGGTCGGGCCGGACGGGTCGGTGCTCGCCCGGCACACCCTGCCGACCCCGGCGACCGAGGGCGCCGACGCGGTGCTCGACGCGCTGTGCGACGCCGCCCG
>NZ_JAAGLN010000272.1 GCF_010548145.1 Streptomyces sp. SID10853 | reverse complement strand
GGCGCGCTGCACGGGCAGCTCGGGTGCGGACGGCGTGCGGCCGATGGTGCGGCCGCCGGCCGCCAGCAGATAGCAGGGCAGCCGGCCGAGGTGCGCGAAGGCGCGGTCCAGCAGCTCGGTGGGGCCCGCGCCGTCCGCGAGCAGCCGGGCCAGCTCCGTACGGACGTTCTCGGGCAGCGCGTAATGGTGCGCGGGGCGGCGGCTGAGGTCGCCCCACTGGCGCAGATAGACCGCCTCCGTGATGGCGCGGAAGCTGGTCCGCGCGGGGACGGAGAGCAGCGGCACACCGTGTTCGCGGCAGGAGTCGACCAGGGCGCCGGGGACGGCGCCGTGGGTCTCCTCGCCCGCGAGGAGCGCCGTAGCCCCGGCCGAGCGGAGCGCCGAGACGAAGTGGTCGGTCTTCGCCGGGCTGGCCTCGGGGCTCCACCAGACCAGCCCGCTCAGCACGATCTCGCCCTGCTGGAGAAAGCGGGCCGGGTCCTCCAGGTCGGTGGCGGTGACACCGCTGATTTCCCGGGTGAGGAGCGGACGCTCCCCCCAGAGCAGGGCCAGATCGAGCGATTCGAGCTGGAGAAGTTGTTCGACGTGCATGCTCTGGCTCCTTGTACGGCGCCCGACCTGAAGATCCGGCATCTCACATTCACTAGGCGAGTGCGAGTGGAACCATCGTAAATGCCAGGGGGCGATGGCGGAATGCCCTTTGGTTGATCGTCCAACCAGCGGGCCGGGCCGCTGGTTGATTTCCGTGGCTGGAACCAGTCGTGCCGGGCCGCGGCGCGTTGCTTCACTGGCGGAGCACATGCCGACCGCGCGGCGGGCGCCGGACGGGGGTCGGCGGCCGCCGGTCCGGCAGCACCGCACCCGACGCCGCGGAGCAAGCGGAAACCAGCGGAGCAAGCGGAAACCGGCGAGCAAGCGGAAATCAGCAGAACCAGCAAAAGCCCCGGGCAGCGGAAGCCCGGGCAGAAACCCCGGGCAGCGAGTGCCCGAGCCGCGAGCAGCGGAAACCCCGAGCGGTACGAGCCGGGAGCGCGCAGCGCCCGGAGAAGGAACAAGGGGGAGCGGTATGGATCTCAATACGGTGGCCGAGGTGTGCGATCCGCGCACCGGGCCGGTCTGGCGTCCCGGCGACTACTGGCTGGGCGGCGGCACCTACCTCTTCTCCGAGCCCCAGCCGCAGCTGCGGCGGCTGATCGACCTCAGCCGGATGGGCTGGGAGCCGCTGACGGAGCTGCCCGACGGCGCACTGGAGATCGCGGCGACCTGCACGGTCGCGCAGCTCTCCCGGTTCGGCAAGGCATGGCGGGTCCCCGCCGCGCCTCTCGTCGAACAGTGCTGCCGGGCGTTCCTCGCCTCGTTCAAGATCTGGAACATGGCGACCATCGGCGGGAACCTCTGCAACGGTCTGCCCGCCGGCCCGATGATCTCCCTCACCGCCGCGCTCGACGGCGTCTGCCTGCTCCGGGCACAGGACGGATCGCTGCGCCGGCTGCCGGTCACGGACTTCATCCTCGGGGCCGGCGTCAAGAACCTGGGCCAGGGTGAGCTGCTGCGCTCGGTCACCCTGCCCGCCCGCGCGCTCGCCTGCCGTACGGCATTCCGCCAGGCGTCCCTCTACGGGCTCGGCCGCTCCGGCGCCCTGGTCATCGGCACGCTCGACCCGCTGGACGGCTCGATGGCGATCACGGTGACGGCCGCGACCGTACGGCCCTTCCGGTTCTGGTTCCCGCTGCCGCCGTCGGCGGCCGAACTGCGCGCGGCGATCCTGCGGGAGGTCCAGGACGACGACTGGTTCGACGACATCCACGGACTCCCCGAGTGGCGCCGCCACATGGCGCTGCGGCTCGCCGACGAGATCCGTTCCGAACTCACCGACGGCGGTGCCCGATGAGCTACGAGATCGAAGTGAACCAGCGGAAGTTCGACGCCGAGCCCCGCCCGGGACAGTGTCTGCGCACCTATCTGCGGGACCGCGGCTGGTTCGGTGTGAAGAAGGGGTGCGACGCGGGGGACTGCGGGGCCTGCACGGTGCATGTGGACGGTGAGCCCGTGCACAGCTGCCTCTACCCCGCCGTACGGGCCGACGGCCGCTCGGTGACCACGGTGGAGGGTCTTGCGCAGGACGGCGAACTCCACCCCGTACAGCAGAAGTTCCTCGACGCGCAGGGCTTCCAGTGCGGATTCTGCACCGCCGGGTTCCTGATGACCACCGCGGCGCTCGACGACGACCAGCTGGCCGACCTGCCCAGGTCCCTCAAGGGAAACCTGTGCCGCTGCACGGGCTACCGGGCGATCGAGGACTCCATCCGCGGGGTCAGGCACGCCGAGGAGCCCTGCGCGGGCCAGGCCGTCGGCCGCAGCCTGCCCGCCCCCGCCGGGCCGCAGGTGGTCACCGGCACCGCGCGCTACACCTTCGACATCAATGTGCCGGGACTGCTGCACATGAAGCTGCTGCGCTCCCCGCACGCGCACGCCCGGATCGTCTCCATCGACACCGCGGCCGCGCTGCGGGTGCCCGGCGTGCACCTGGTCCTGACCCACTACGACGCACCGGAACGCCTCTACTCGACGGCGCGCCACGAACACCCGGAGGAGGACCCGGACGACACCCGGCTGCTCGACGACACGGTGCGCTACGTCGGCCAGCGCGTCGCCGCGGTCGTCGCCGACAGCGAGGGGGCGGCCGAGGAGGGCTGCCGCCGGATCGAGGTCACGTACGACGTACTGCCCGCCGTGCTCGACCCCGATGAGGCGATGCTCCCGGGCGCTCCCGTCGTCCACGCCAAGGACGGGAAGCAGGCCAGGATCAGCCGCCCGCAGGACAACGTGGTCGGTGAGACGCACGGGGAGATCGGCGACGTCGAGGCCGGTTTCGCCGAGGCCGACGTGGTGTACGAGCAGGACTTCGAGACCCAGCGGGTGCAGCACGCCAGCCTGGAGACGCACGGCGCGGTCGCCTGGTTCGAGGACATGGACGAGGGCCTGGGCGGCGAGGTGGGCTCCGCCGTCGGGGTCGACCGGGTGAGCAGGACCAGCGGCACGGACGGGACCGCCCGCGCCGGGGGAGAAGAGGGGCAGCGGGCGGAGGAGGACGGGGACACCGTCCGTACCGACGGGATTCCCGCTCCGCCCGAGGGCCGGCGGCTGCTCGTACGGACGAGCAGCCAGACCCCGTTCCTGACCCGGCGCGCGCTCTGTGTCCTCTTCGAACTGCCCCTGGAGAAGGTGCGCGTGGTCGCGGGCCGGGTCGGCGGCGGCTTCGGCGGCAAGCAGGAGATGATCGTCGAGGACATCGTCGCGCTCGCCGCGATGCGGACGGGCCGCCCGGTCAAGCTGGAGTACACCCGGGCCGAGCAGTTCTACGGCGCCACCACCCGCCACCCGTTCCGTATCCGCATCAAGGCGGGCGCCCGCCGGGACGGCACGCTCACCGCGCTCCAGCTGCGAGTGGTCTCCAACACCGGCGCGTACGGGAACCACGGCCCCGCGGTGATGTTCCACGCCTGCGGCGAGTCCCTCTCGGTGTACCGCTGCCCCAACAAGAAGGCGGACGGCTACTCCGTCTACACACATACCGTCCCGGCGGGCGCGTTCCGCGGGTACGGGCTCGGGCAGGTCGTCTTCGGCATGGAGTCCGTGCTCGACGAGCTGGCCAGACAGCTGGACATGGACCCGATGGAGCTGAAGGCACGCAACATCATCAAGGCGGGTGAGCCCATGCTCACCGCCGACGGTGAGGAGGAGGACCTGCACATCGCGAGCTACGGGCTCGACCAGTGCCTCGGGATCGTCCGCGACGCCCAGCAGGAGGAGCGCGAGAAGGCGGAGCGGGACCCGGCGGCCGCGTCCCTGGGCGTGCCCGACGGGTGGCTCGTCGGCGAGGGCTCGGCCCTGTCGATGATCGCCACAGGTCCGCCCGGCGGGCATGTCGCCGACGCCCGTGTCTCGCTGCTCGAGGACGGCACCTTCGACCTCGCCGTCGGTACGGCCGAGTTCGGCAACGGCACCACCACCGTGCACCGCCAGGTCGCGGCGGGTGAACTCGGCACCACCGTCGGACGGATCACCGTCCGGCAGTCGGACACGGACGTGGTGCGCCACGACACGGGCGCCTTCGGCTCGACCGGCACCGTGGTGGCGGGCAAGGCGACGCTGCGGGCGTCGGCGGCCCTCGCGGCATCGCTGCTGAGCTTCGCCGCCGCCCATCTCGGGGTGCGGCCCGACGACTGCCGGCTGGTCGAGGAGGCCGTCGAGTGCGGCGACCGCCGACTGCTGCTCAAGGAGGTGTACGCCGCCGCGCGGACGGCGGGCCTGGAGCTCGCCGAGGACGGGCACTTCGGCGGCACCCCGCGGTCGGTGGCCTTCAACGCGCAGTGGTTCCGTATCGCCGTCGACCCGGGCAGCGGCGAGATCCGCATCCTGCGCAGTGTGCACGCGGCGGACGCGGGCAAGGTGATGAACCCGATGCAGTGCCGCGGCCAGGTCGAGGGGGGAGTGGCGCAGGCGCTGGGGGCGACGCTCTTCGAGAACGTACGGATCGGTGACCGCGGCCAGGTGACCACGCCGGCCTTCCGTATGTACCGGCTGCCCGCCTACGCCGATGTGCCCCGTACCGAGGTGCACTTCATGGAGACCGAGGACGCGATCGGCCCGCTGGGGGCGAAGTCCATGAGCGAGTCCCCGTTCAACCCGGTGGCCCCGGCCCTGGCGAACGCGCTGCGGGACGCCACCGGTATCCGCTTCACCGAACTCCCCGTCACCCGCGACCGCGTATGGCGCGCCATGGACCGGCGGGCGAGGGGCGTGGATGCGTAGCACCGCAGGCAGCGCCGGGCCGACGGCAATCTCGCGTATGCCGCCTTCGGCAGGTCTTCTCACTCCTATCAGCGAGCACGATGGGCCGAATCGACCCGCATGTGTGGTTCAGGCGCTGATCCGGTGGGCATCATGGGCTCCAGGCAAGGGCGGACGCCGAGTGGCCCGCCTGGAGGGGGAACCCTGTGAGTGGAGTCAGCGCGCCATTCCGTACCGTCCGTGCGGTCTCTCGGGCGCCCAGAAGCCTTGTGCTCAAGGGCGAGTTGATCCGGCCCGTCGCGCTGACGGTCGCGGATCTGCGGGCCCGGTGGCGCCAGCGCCGTGCGGAGGTGGTCTTCGACTGCGCGAAGAACGGGCCGCAGCACCACACCTTCGAGGGGCCGCTGCTGCGCGATGTCCTCAGCGACGCGCGGCCGGCCTTCGACCCGGCGCGGCGCAAGGACCGCTCCCGCTATCTGCTGGCCGTCACCGGCGGGGACGGGCACCGCACGGTGCTGTCCTGGGCGGAGATCGACGCGGACTTCGCGGACTCGCCGATCCTGCTGGCCACCGCGCTGGACGGGCGCGGTCTGGACATGACGGGCAGCCAGCTGGTGGTTCCGTCCGACCGCTGCGGGGCGCGCTACATCAGCGCGATCACGAGTGTCTGGGTCGGCACCTGCACCTTTGCCGAGGTCTAGGCGGTCCGGGAGGTCCGGGAGGCCCCGGGGGTCAGGGAGGTCCGGGAGGCCCCGGGGGTCCAGGAGGTCCAGTAGGTCTGGGAGGTACGGGAGGTACGGGAGGTCCGTTGGCTTCCCCGCGCGGCCGGGCCGCCGGGTCCGCTGTCGCCACCGTCGCGGCTGCGGACCGGCCCGCCGTCAGACGGTGGCGAGGGAGACCTCGGTGGACTTGATGAGTGCGACGACGGACGTGCCGGGTGCGAGACCCAGCTCGGTGGCCGACTCCTTGGTGATGGCCGCCGTCAGCTCGGCTCCCTCGACGGAGACCTTGACGCTCGCCATGGCTCCGCCCGTGGTGACGTCGGTGACCGTGCCCGGAAGCCGGTTGCGGATGCTCAGCCCGGCGACCGCGCCGGTCGCCAGGGAGATCTCGGTGGACTTGATCAGGGCCCGTACGGCGACGCCTTCGGCGATGCCGAGCTCCCGCGCGGCCTCCAGGGTGATCGCGGCGGTGACCTCCTGGCCGCCGCCGAGGTGGACCTTGACGGTGGCCATGACCGCTCCGTCGGTGACGCCGGTGACGGTGCCGGGGAGCTGGTTGCGGATGCTCAGAGACATGGAGGAACCTCGCACACGGAGTGGGATGTCGGGTTTGCGATATTACGTCCCCGGTCTCGCGTGCGCGCCCGCTGTCGCCGGACGGTGCTTCGGGTCTTCCTCCAAGGGGAGCGGCATCTGCCATATAGCTTCGACTGATGAATTGCAAATGCGAGCCAACTGGGCATATCTTTCCGCATATGCAGTCCTACACGATCGGTCAGGCGGCTCGTCTGCTCGGCGTCAGCCCCGACACCGCTCGTCGTTGGGCGGACGCCGGCAGGGTCGCGACCCACCGCGACGAAGCCGGCCGCCGGCTCATCGACGGACGTGATCTGGCCGCCTTCTCGATCGAGATCGGACAGAGCGCGGCAGGCGAGGACGACGCGTCCTACACCTCGGCGCGCAACGCTTTCCCCGGCATCGTCACCGCCGTGAAACTCGGCGATGTGGCGGCCCAGGTGGAAATCCAGGCCGGCCCGCACCGGCTGGTCTCCCTCCTCACCAGGGAGGCCGTCGAAGAGCTCGGCCTGGAGGTCGGCATGCAGGCCACCGCCCGCGTCAAGTCGACCAGCGTGCACATCGACCGGACCTGAGTCCCGTGCCGGCCCAGAGCCTGTCGGGTGCCCGCCCCCGCAAGCAGCTCCCCAACCCAGCGGCGTCGCCCTTCCCCGCACCCTCGGACCAACCCGAGCCGGGAGGCCCCCATTCGGCGTGGCTCGTCCCCATCCGCTCGGGCAGCAACAGTGCCGCCCGTCCCTCAAGGAGTTCCACCCTCATGTCTCGTATCCTCACCCGCCGCCGTACCGCCACCGCGATCGTGACCGCGGCCCTGCTGCTGCCGCTGGCCGCCTGTGGCGGCAAGGACGACAGCAAGAAGGACACCGGCGCCCAGGCTTCGGCCTCGGGCACGCCGAAGGCCGATCTGACGGTCCTCGCTGCCTCCTCGCTCACCGACGTGTTCGGCGCCGCGAAGAAGGTGTACGAGAAGGAGCACCCGGGCACGAAGATCACCTACTCGTTCGCCGGGTCCCAGGAGCTGGCGACCCAGGTGAAGCAGGGCTCGCCGGCCGACGCGCTGGTCACGGCGGACACCAAGACCATGGACGGCCTGAAGTCCGACGTCGGCACGCCGGAGATCATCGCCAAGAACCGCCTCGTCATCGTCACGGGCAAGGGCAACCCGGACAAGGTCCACACCCTGAAGGACCTCGCCAACAGCAAGCTGAAGGTCGTCCTCGCGGCGCCCCAGGTGCCCGTCGGCAACTACAGCAAGCAGGTGCTCGACGCCCAGAAGATCAAGGTGAAGCCGGTCTCGCAGGAGGTGAACGTCCGCGCCGTCCTGTCCAAGGTCGAGCTGGGCGAGGCCGACGCGGGCATCGTCTACAAGACGGACGCGGCCACCGCGCCCGGCAAGGTCCAGGCGGTCGACATCCCGGACGCGCAGAACGCCGTCGCCTCCTACCCGGCGGCGACCGTCAAGGGCTCGAAGCACGCGGCAGCGGCCGCCGCGTTCGTGAAGTGGCTGGACAGCCCCGAGGCGCAGAAGATCCTCCAGGGCGCGGGCTTCCAGAAGCCGTAACGCGGCCCAACCTCCCGTGTTACGCGAGACGTTCGCCGTAACACGGGCCAACTTCCCCGTACGGGGCTGTCCTTGCCATGCTGACGGTGGACAGCCCCGTACGGTTTCGCCGTGTACGGCTCCGCGGTCACGGCTCCGCGGTCACGGTTCCGGCACCCCGGCCGCCGGCATCCGGCATGCCGTTCACAGGGCCCCCGATCACAGCCCCCCCGATCGCAAGCCCCCCGATCACAGGAACCCCGATGAGAAGCATCCGCATACGCGCCCGTACGCCGCGCACCGGCGCCCCCTTCGCCCTCGCGCTGCCCGCGCTGATCGCGATCGCGTTCCTGCTGATGCCGCTGATCGGCATCCTGGCCCGCACCTCGTGGGGCGAGCTGGGGACACATCTGACCAGCCCGGACACGACCCAGGCGCTGCGGCTCTCGCTGCTGGTCTCCTTCTGGGCGCTGGGCCTCTCACTCCTCCTGGGGGTGCCGCTGGCCTGGCTGCTGGCGCGCGTCGACTTCCCCGGCAAGACACTCGTACGCTCCCTCGTGCTGCTGCCGATGGTCCTGCCGCCCACCGTGGGGGGTGTGGCGCTGCTGCTCGGGTTCGGGCGGCGGGGGCTGCTCGGGCCCTGGCTGGAGAACACCTTCGGCATCGTCCTGCCCTTCCACACGTCGGGGGCGGTGGTCGCGGCGACCTTCGTGGCGATGCCGTTCCTGGTCATCAGCCTGGAGGGCACGCTCGCCGGGCTGCGCCCCCGCTACGAGGAGACCGCGGCCTCGCTCGGGGCCTCGCCGGTCCGGGTGTTCTGCACTGTCACCCTGCCCATGGTCGCGCCGGGCCTCGCCGCGGGCGCCGCGCTGACCTGGGCGCGTGCGCTCGGTGAGTTCGGGGCGACCATCACCTTCGCGGGGAACCTGCCCGGCACCACCCAGACGCTGCCGCTCCAGGTCTATCTGCTGCTCCAGGACTCACCCGAGGCGGCGACGTCCGTCTCGCTCCTGCTCCTCGTCATCGCGATGGCAGTCCTGGTCGCCCTGCGCGGGCGCTGGACCGGCGGGACGGCCGAGCGCACGGCGAAACCCGCGCCACCGGCCGACGACACCGACCAGCCGGGCCCCGGCTTCGGCCCCGCCGACTCCCCGGGCGGCACCACGGCCGGCGGCGCACC
>NZ_JAAGLN010000271.1 GCF_010548145.1 Streptomyces sp. SID10853 | reverse complement strand
GACGGTCACGCCCGCCGCGGCTGCGGGGGCGCTCAGACTGAGCGTCGCCGAACTCGACGCACCCGAGGTGTGGCGCAGCGCGAGGTGGACCGTGTCCTCGGCGCCGCCGGCCGCGGTGACCTCCGTCGCGTCCCCGAGGACCGGCAGCAGGACCGAGAGCGCGTGCGGGCCGACATCCCAGAGCCCGCCCTTCTCCCTGCGCCACGGCGAGGCCGCGTACGGGCTGTCGGCCCCGGGCGAGAAGAGCGCCCCCAGCCACTGCGCGCGGCCGGTGAACCAGCCGTCGACGGCGGCCTGTCCGGCGATCCACTCGGCCACGCCCGGGGTGAAGCGCAGGGTGCAGAAGACCACCGACGCGACACCGGAGCGTTCGGCCGCCGCGACGACCTCGCGTGCCCCGCCGGGCGTCGTGGCGACCGGTTTGTCGAGCAGCAGATGGCATCCGGCCGCCGCGGCGCGGGCCGCGAGCGGGGCCTGGACGTCCGGCGGCAGAGCCACCGCGACCGCGTCGCTCGCCGCGAACAGCGCGTCGGCGTCGTGATACGCGGTCGTCCCGTGTTCGGCGGCGAGCGCGGCCGCCGCATCGGGGCGCCTGCCCCAGACCCCGCTGAACTCGATCTCCGGATGGGCGGCGAGCGCCGGTGCGTGGGTGGACCGCGCCCAGGGGCCGGTACCGAGCAGACCGATGCGCGGCCTCACACTCGCACTACCCGTACCCGTACCCGTACCCGTACCCGTACTCGTACTCGCTCCCGTGCGGGATGGCTTCGTCATACCGGACAGTGTCGGCCATGGGGCAGTGCAGGCCATGGGGCGCCGGTCGTCGGACGCTGTCCGGTATCGGGCCGTACCGGGCGGCGGAACCGCCTTCCTTGCCGGGAGCCCTGCTGCTGCCCCGCCGCATCTGGTTCAATGGGCACATGGCCCGCTATCAGAACACCTCGACAGGTCGCTTCGACCTCGAACCGTTCTGGCCGTCCCGTCAGCACCACGACTTCGACCGAGTGTGTTGCCGTGCGACCCAGGCGCCGGCCCTCTAACGCCTCTTCCGATTCGAAGCCTTCGGCCGGCGCGCACGACGTACGTCCATCGACGACCTCTCCGCGCGAAAGAGCTGACCACTCATGGCTGACACCCGTTCCTTCTCCGCTGCCACCACCGCGACGGCCGCACCCGCCACGCCTCTTCCCACCCACCGGCACCGGCTGCGGTCCGTCGACCGTGACGAGGTGGTCCCCGTCGCTGACTTCCTGCCGCCGGGCGCCACCTGGCTGCCCGCGCCACAGCACACCCTGCCCACCGTGCCGGGCCAGCCGCCGATGGTCGGCTATCTGGTGCTCGTGCCCGCCGACCACCAGCCGGGTCCCACAGGGCCGGCCCCGGCCCCGCACACCTCGGCCCCCGAGGGCGCGGTGCGGATCGACAGCGCCGAGCGCACCGCATCGGTGGACGGGCGGGCGCTGGATCTGACGTATCTGGAGTTCGAGCTGCTCGCGCATCTCGTCGCGCACCCCCACCGGGTGCACAGCCGCGACCAGTTGGTGACCACCGTGTGGGGCTACGGGCATGTGGGCGACGGCCGGACAGTCGATGTCCATGTGGCCCGGCTGCGCCGCAAGCTGGGCGCCGAGCACCGGCACACGATTCGTACGGTGCGCCGCGTCGGGTACAAGTACGCGCCCTGATCCGGCGCCCCGTATCCCGCGCCCCGTACCCGGCACCCCCGTATCCCGCGCTCGGTCAGGCTCCGGGTGGCCCGGGCGGACTCGCCCGGGCCGTTCTCGGAGTCGGACATGGTCACCGTGCCGGAGCCCCCGGTGCGGAACCGTGGGCGAAGGCCGGGGGGGGTGGTGCCAGCTACACCCCGGTTCCGGGTGCGGAACCCAATGACCCGGCGCCCCGTTGCGACCACACTGGTGTCCAGGCCGGCGATCTCCCGGCCAGGAACGAGAGGGACATCCATGGTGACGACGAAGGCCCGCGACGCGGGGGTGGCGGCCGTACGGGGCCTGGCGCTGGCCCTGATGTCACTCGTCGGCTCGATCACGCTCTTCGCGCTGGCCGTCACATCGATCGCGCTGATCCCGGTCGGTGTCGGTGTCTTCACCACACCCGCGCTCCTGGGGCTGGTCCGCTCGCACGCCGACCGGCGCCGGCTGCTGGCGGCCACCTGGGCCGACACTCGGATCCCGGTGGTGCGCCGGCCGCTGCCGCAGCACTCCCGGTCCGGCATAGCCGGTCAGGTGGAGCACTGCACGCTGCTGGTGAAGTCCCCGGCGACCTGGCGCGATCTGCGCTGGCTGCTGGTCGATATGACGGCGGGCGCGATCACGGCGCTGCTGCCGGTTTCGCTGTTCAGCGAGGGGGTCTTCGGCATTCTGCTGCTGCTCGGCCTGTGGAAGCCGGTCGTCAGGGCGGGCGGCGGGTACTGGTACGAGTTCGTCCGGGTCGACAGCTGGACCACCGCGGCGTTCGCGGCCCTGGTGGGCATCTGCTGGCTCGCGGTCGGGCTGCGTTTCGCGCCGCAGCTGGTCCGCGCCCACTTCGCCGTCACCCGGTGGGCGCTGGCCCCCACCCGGGAGGCCGAGCTGGGCGAGCGCATCGACCGGCTCACCGAGACCCGGCACGACGCCGTGGACACCTCGGCGGCCGAACTGCGCCGGATCGAGCGGGATCTGCACGACGGCGCACAGGCCAGGCTGGTGGCCATGGGCATGAACCTCTCCACCATCGAGGCGCTCATCGAGAAGGACCCGGCGCAGGCGAAGAAGATGCTGTCGATGGCCCGCGCTTCGTCGGCCGAAGCCCTCACGGAACTGCGGGACCTGGTGCGGGGTATCCACCCGCCGGTGCTGGCCGAGCGTGGACTCGGTGACGCGGTCAGGGCCCTGGCGCTGCGGCTGCCCGTAGCGGCCGAGGTCGATGTGGACATGCCGGGCCGCGCCGAGGCCCCGGTCGAGTCCGCGGCGTACTTCGCGGTCAGCGAGGTCCTGACGAACGCCGTCAAGCACGCGCAGGCGGACCGGATCTGGGTCGACATCCATGACGCCGACGGGATGCTGCGGATATCGGTCACGGACGACGGTCGCGGGGGTGCGTCGGTGGGAGCCGGTTCGGGACTGAGCGGAATCGAACGCCGACTGGGTACATTCGACGGCGTACTGGCCGTCAACAGCCCGGTGGGCGGCCCGACCATGGTGACGATGGAGATTCCGTGCGTGTTGTCCTCGCCGAAGACCTCTTCCTGCTGAGAGACGGCCTGGTCCGGATGTTGGAGGCGTACGACTTCGAGATCGCGGCGGCGGTCGAGACCGGGCCCGAACTGACCAAAGCCTTCGCCGAATTGCAGCCGGACGTCGCCGTGGTCGACGTCCGGCTGCCGCCGTCCCACACGGACGAGGGCCTGCAGTGCGCACTGGCCGCCCGCCGGGCCAGGCCCGGGCTGCCCGTGCTTGTCCTGTCCCAGCATGTGGAGCAGCTGTACGCGCGCGAGCTGCTGGCGGACGGCACGGGCGGGGTGGGGTATCTGCTCAAGGACCGGGTGTTCGACGCCGACCAGTTCATCGACGCCGTACGCCGGGTGGCCGCGGGCGGGACCGCGATGGACCCGCAGGTGATCCAGCAGCTGCTGTCGCGGCGCTCCCAGGACAAACCGGTGGGCAGCCTGACCCCGCGGGAGCTGGAGGTCATGGAGCTGATGGCGCAGGGGCGTTCCAACGCCGCCATCGCGGGCCAGCTCGTGGTGACCGAGCGGGCGGTGGCGAAGCACACGTCGAACATCTTCGGCAAGCTGAGCCTGCCGGTGTCGGACGACGACAACCGGCGGGTCCTCGCGGTGCTCGCCTATCTGGACCGGGGGTAGCGACCGCCGAGCCCGGCCCGCCCGCTCGGCTTGCCCCGGCCCAACTCGCCCTGGTCGGCCGGGCCCGCCCGCACCGCCCGGCCCGGCCCGGCTTGTCCGTACCGCCGGGCCCGGCCCGGCCGAGCCAAGACAAGCCGGTGCGTCTACTGCCGGGTGACCCGTACGCCGGTGACTCCCAGCAGTCCGGCCAGCGGGACCCGTGCCGTGGTCTGCTCCGGGGCCACCGCCAGCTGGTCAGCGCGCAGCAGATCCAGCAGCCGCTCCGCCAGCGGCATGACCATGTGCCGCCCCCAGCAACGCTCGTTGGCGTGGCCGAAGGGCAGATATCCGGGGTGGTTGTCGGGGTCGGCGCCGGCCCACCGCTCCGGGCGGAACGTGTCGGGGTCCTCCCAGATCTCGGGAGAGCGATGGGTCAGCAGGGGAAGCATGAGCACGTCGTCCCGCTCGCCGATCCGGTCGTCGAGCGCCGCGAACTCCGGGGAGGCCACCCGCAGCAGGTTCCAGGACGGCGGCAGCAGCCTGAGCGTCTCCAGCAGGATGTCCCGGTTGGACATGGCGTCGTCGAAGGGCGAGCCGAGCCAGAGCGCGTTGGCGACCAGTGTGGACACCGTGAAGCAGATGGGCGCCGCCGCCCGCCGGTACATGCCCATGGCGTGGCGCCGCTCCGCATAGGTCCCGGCCGCCGCGGTGAGCGCCGCCAGACGGGACACCGGCGCGTCGGGCCCCGGGCCGCCCGGCAGCCCGGCGCCGGTCCCGATGACGGTCCAGGTGAGTGCGGTCGTCCATTCCAGCCTGCGGTCCACGAGCACGCGGTAGCGGAAGGGATCGGCGCCGAAAACCAGATCCCGGAGATAGTTATGGCCCGCCTGTGGCCATTCACCGGAGAGATCGACGCCTTCGTGGTCCGGTTTTTTCAGCGCGTTTTTGACGTCCTGAGAGATCGCCCGCATGAGCGCGGACGATTCAGGCCGTGTTATGGACCTTCCTTTGAGCGGCTTGAAGGTCGGCCGTTCGAATTCGTTGGCCGGTCTGCTGCGGAGAATTTCATCAATCAGTTCCGGCCCTGCGACACCCACGGTCCCCGGGTCGAGACGGAATGCGTCCGCACTCCGGTACCTGCGCAGGAGATCATCGATTCTCGGCGTGAAGACCGTGGTCCTGGCACGCCTGTCCGTACCGGAAATGTTCATCGGGGATCTCCAGGAGCAAGAGGCCGTTGCCCGGCGGGACCATTGCGGGACCGCCGGGCACAGGACGAACGATTTCTCGGGTCAGTACCAGATGTACCAGGCGTACGACTTCAGGCTCTTCTCGGGCCTGATCTTGTTCTTGAGCGAATGAATGAGCTTCATGACAGCACCTCCGATTGACGGCGAACTGACCGAGCCGGATATAGGAACCCGACCGCAAAAGTGAAACCCGGCAGAATAGTTACGTCAATGTAACGCAGATCACCCGGAGGTCCGGCACTTTACATGTTTCATCCGCGGCGCACCCCGGAACAGCGACTAACAGAACAAAAATGCCAGGTGCCGGATGCGCGTAATACCCAGATTCCCGGCCCGTCAATCCTGTGGTCGGGCGGGCCGAAAGGTGGAACCGGGGCGCTTTTACGCCTTCATACCGTGCGCCCCATTGCTCCGCCTCCTCCTCGTCATTACCGTGCGCATGCATCTGTCATCGCATGTCATCGCACGGACCGTCAGCAGCAGTGACGCAATACGAGGAGTGCCGATGCACCAGCTGTCCAGACGTACGCTGCTGAGCACCGCGGGCGCGCTCGGCGCCGGCGCGGCGATCGGCGCGCAGACCCCCGCAGCCGCAGCCGAACCGGCCGCCGCCCCCCGGAGTCTCTCCGCCGCCGCGCCCGAGCCGCTCGACTCCGGCCCGGCCAGGGCGGCGCTGAAGCGTCTGCTGCCGCTCCACGCCGACCAGTTCACCCTCACGTCCCTGACCGGGGCGGAACGCTTCCGGGTCACCGGCTCGGCGGGCCGGATCCAGGTCGCGGCCACCGGCCCGGCCGTGGCGCTGACCGGCGTCCACTGGTACCTCAAGTACGTCTGCCGGGCGCACATCTCGTGGAACACCTCGCAGCTCGACCTCCCCCGGCGGCTGCCCGCGCCCGGCACCGCCGTCCAGCAGTCGGCGACCGTCCCGCACCGCTTCGCCCTCAACGACACCCACGACGGCTACACCGCCCCGTACGCGGACTGGCCGCACTGGGAGCGGACCATCGACGTCCTGGCGCTGCACGGCTGCAACGAAGTCCTCATCACGACCGGTCAGGAAGCCGTCTACCACCGGCTGCTGCAGGACTTCGGATACTCCGACACCGAGGCCCGCACCTGGCTGCCCGCCCCGTCCCACCAGCCGTGGTGGCTGCTGCAGAACATGAGCGGATACGGCGGCCCGCTCTCCACCGCGCTGATCGACCGGCGCGCGGCGCTGGGCCGGCGCATCGCCGACCGGCTGCGCGAGCTGGGCATGCACCCGGTGTTCCCCGGCTACTTCGGGACCGTCCCGGACGGATTCCCCGACCGCAACCCCGGTGCCGACGTCGTCCCGCAGGGCACCTGGAACGGTCTGCGGCGCCCCGACTGGCTCGACCCCAGGTCCGAGGTGTTCGACCGGGTCGCCGCCGCCTTCTACCGGCACCAGTCCGAACTCCTGGGTCCGGCCGAGCACTTCAAGATGGACCTGCTGCACGAGGGCGGCACACCGGGTGACGTCCCGGTCGCCGACGCCGCGCGGGCCGTCGAGACCTCCCTGCGCACCGCCCACCCGGACGCCACCTGGGTCATCCTCGGCTGGGGCGCCAACCCGCGCGCCGAATTGCTGCGGGCCGTCGACACCGACCGGGTGCTGATCGTCGACGGGCTCTCCGACATCGACACCGTCACCGACCGCGAGAAGGACTGGAACGGCACCCCGTACGCCTTCGGCTCCATCCCCGACTTCGGCGGCCGTACGACGATCGGCGCCGACACCGACCGCTGGACGGAGAAGTTCACCGCCTGGCGCGACAAGCAGGGCAGTGCGCTGGCCGGCACCGCGTACATGCCGGAGGCCGCCGAGCGCGACCCGGCCGCCTTCGAGCTCTTCAGCGAACTGGCCTGGCGCACCGAGAAGATCGACCGTGCCGCGTGGTTCACCCGGTACGCCGGGGTGCGCTACGGCGGCGACGACCGCGCCGCACGCTCCGCGTTCGCCGCGCTCACCACGACCGCGTACCAGCTGACCACCACCGACGGCCGCCCCGTCGACTCGCTCTTCGCGCGCCGGCCCAGCCTCACCGGATCCGTCAAGTCCGCCTTCGACACCGCCGGGTTCGACAAGGCGTTCGCCGCCCTGCTCGACGTCGGCGCCCCGCTGCGCGGCTCCGACGCCTACCGCTACGACCTCGTCGACCTCGCCCGGCAGGCGCTCGCCGACCGGGGCCGGATCCTGCTGCCACAGCTGCGCGCCGCCTACGAGGGCAAGGACGCCGCCACCCTCCGTACGCTGTCGGCGCTCTGGCTGAAGCTGATGCGGCTCGCCGACACTCTGGCGGGCTGCCACCAGGCGTTCCTGCTCGGGCCCTGGCTTGAGGAGGCCAAGCGCTTCGCCACCGGCCCGGCCGAGGTGGTGCAGCTGGAGTGGACCGCCCGCACGCTCCTCACCACCTGGGCCGACCGCACCGCCGCCGACCACCTGAGCAACTACGCGAACCGCGACTGGCACGGGCTGCTCAGCGACGTCCACCTCCCGCAGTGGCAGAAGTTCCTGGACGAACTGGCGGCCGCGCTCGCCGACGGCCGGGACGCCAAGACGTTCGACTGGTATCCGGACGAGGAGTCCTGGACCCATCGGACGGACGCGTATCCCGTCAAGGCGACCGGCGACGCGTACCGCACCGCGCGGCGTGTGTACGACACCCTGGCCACGGCCCCGTACCAGGGCACCGCCACCGTCTCCGCCCAGCCCGTCGCCTTCACACCGGGCAGCACCGGCACGGTCACGGCCGGCTTCCGCAACCTCAACGGGCTGCGTGCGACCGGCCCGGTCGACTTCACCCTGACCGGCCTGGACGCGACGGCGAAGGGCGGCGCCTCCCTGCCCGGGGTCGGACCCGGTGCGTCCGGCTCGGTCTCCTGGCAGGTCACCGCCCCGTCCGAGCCGCTGACCACCCCGCTGCGCCCGATGCCCTACACCCTGCTGACCCGCTTCGGGCCGCAGGGCGGTCAGCAGGTGGACGTTCGGGAGCGGAGCGCGGTGTACGTGGCGGCACCGCTCGACTCCGGGTGGCGGACGTACACCGGCAACGACGCCGTGTTCGGGCAGCTGGGCACGCGGCTGGCGATCAACGGCGGCGGTCAGGACCTGTGGAAGGGCACCACGCAGTTCGGCACCGCGTTCCGCGCGGGGGCCATGGCCGACGGCACGACCGTGACCGTACGGGTGGACTCCCAGGAGAACACCGGGAGCTGGGCCCGGTGCGGTCTTGTCGTACGCAACAGCCTGGCGACCCCGGGCTCGGCCGGCTTCCTGAATCTGGCGGCGACACCGGGCCAGGGCGTCGTGCTCTCGTACGACACGAACGGCGACGGCGCGCTGGACACCTACAAGCGCGTCACCGGGATCAAGGCACCGGTCGTGCTGCGGCTCTCCCGGGCGGGGACGGCGTACACCGGTTCCTGCTCGACGGACGGCGGGGCCAGCTGGCGCACCGTCGCCACCGTCTCCGTGCCGAGCGCCGCGGGCAGCCAGGACGTGGGGATCTTCATGAGTGCGACGAACGGCGGGAACGGGGTGCGCGGGACCGTCGACTTCAGCGGCTGGTCGCTGAGCTGAGCCCGGCCGGGCCCCGGTCGGGCCTCCGGGCGGACCGAGTTGAGCGGTGCGGTACGTCCCCGTGACGGCACGCGGCGCGGCGGGCGCATCGGTGGGCGGGGGCGCGGAGCCGCGGCGGGGCGCGGA
>NZ_JAAGLN010000270.1 GCF_010548145.1 Streptomyces sp. SID10853 | reverse complement strand
CCCGGACGGGGCGGCGTGCCCGGCTCCCTCGGCTGGCCCGGACGGGACGGCGGACCCGGCCGAGTCCGCGGGCCTCGCCGGGCCGGCGGGCCCCGCTGAGTCGGTGGTTTCCGAATGGGCGTCCATGACGGCTCTCCTTGTGGTAATCCTGCGGTGGTCGCTCGGTCCCGCACCACCCGGCCTGGCTGGTGGTTCCACCCCATCACCGCCGGTGAGCGGCGCGGCCCCGCAGCCGATTACCCTTGCTCACACCCTGGGAGTGCGGGGCGAGGGGGGATCATGAACGGCGGCGCGGGCAGCGTCCGGGATCGGGAACTGGGCGCGTTCCTGCGCTCGCGGCGTGAGCGGCTGACGCCCGCCGAGCTGGGGCTGCCCGGGTCCGCACGGCGGCGCACCCCGGGGCTGCGGCGCGAAGAGGTCGCGGAGCTCGCCGGGATCAGCAGCTCCTGGTACGCGTGGCTGGAGCAGGGCCGGGTGCGCACGTCGGAACAGGTGCTCCGGTCGGTGGCGCGGGCGCTGCGCCTGGACGCGGACGAGACCGCGCACGTGCTGTCGTTCCTGGAGCACGCCGCGCCGGACGAACACCCGCCGGGATGGGTCTCGCGCAACCTGCTGACCCTGGTGGAGGCGCTGACGCCCAACCCGGCCGTGGTGCTCGACCCGCACTGGGACCTGCTGGCCTGGAACTCGGGGTACGCAGCCCTGCTCACCGATCCGGCCAGGCTCGCGCCCAAGCAGCGCAACCTGCTGTGGCTGGTGTTCCGCTGGGCGCCCGCCCGTACGCTGCTGGCCAGTTGGGAGCCCGAGGCGCGGAGCCTGCTGGGCCAGTTCCGGGCGAAGGCGGCCCGCCATCCCGAGGACGGCCGGTACGCCGAGATCACCGCGGAACTGCTCGCCGACCCGGACGCGGCGCGCTGGTACGGCCGCCGGGAGACCTCGGCGTTCCATCCCGCCGTACGCCACTTCCGGCATCCGGCCACCGGCGATCTGCGGCTGCGCTACGTCAAGCTCGCCGCCGTCGACGAGCCGGGCCACCATCTGCTCGCCTACCTGCCCGACGACCCGGCGACGCAACAGGCCCTGGGAACGCTGGGGGCGCCGGGCCGCTGAGCGGGGTGCGGCGCCGCCCCGCGTACCGACGGCACGCGGGGCGGCGGGGCGAGGAGGGGCGGGCCCGGGCGACCGCCTCCCGCCCCGGTGCCCTCAGGTGCGCGACCCGCTCAGGAGGTGAGCACCGCCTTCATCACCGACCCGTCCGCGACCGCCCCGAGCGCGTCGGCGTGCCGCTCCAGCGGGAAGGGCGTGACCAGGCTCACCAGGTCGAAGCGGGCGGTGAGCGCGGGCAACAGGCGTACGTACTCGACGAGATGGGCTCCGGTGAAGGCCCAGGAGCCGATCACGTCCAGCTGCCGGTGCACGATCTGGTGCGGGTTGATCAGGGTGTCGCCGGCGTCGGTGTACTGGCCGATGATCAGGTAGCTACCGCCCCGGCGGGGCAGGCTCAGCCCCTGGCCGACCGCGGCCGGCACCCCGGCGCACTCGATGACCAGGTCGGCTCCGTCTCCCCCGGTGGCGTCCTTGACCTGGCGCAGGACGTCCGCGGGGTCGGCCGCCCCGGCGATGTCCAGGTGGACGTCACCGATACCGGCCGCCGCCGCCCGTTCGAGCCGCGAGGCCGGGCCGCCCACGACAACGACCTTGGCCGCACCGGCCAGTTGGGCGAACGCCGCCGCAGCGAGACCGACCGGGCCGCTGCCCTGCACCACCACGGTCTCGCCCAGACGCACCGGCCGCCGCTCGTACAGGGCGTGCGCCACCGTGGGCCCGGCGCAGGCCAGCGACATGGCGGCGAGCGGATCGATGCCCTCGGGCACCTTGATGACGGCGGTGCCGGGCTGCAGCACGATGTGGTCGGCCCAGGCGCCGGAGAGCTCGGGGCCGCTGTCCAGGGCGCGGTTGACGCCGTAGGTGCGGCGCTGCTCGCACAGGGTTGGTTCGCGGTGCAGCCGGCAGGGCGGGCAGATGCCGCAGGCGATGGAGGAAGCCCACATCACCGTGTCACCGGTCGCGAGCGGCGCCCCGGTGGCGTCGCGGTGCGTCCCGAGCCCCAACTCCCTTACGTTGCCCAGGCCTTCGTGGCCGAGGACCAGCGGGACGGGGATGTCGAGGTGCCCCTGCCTCAGGTGCAGGTCGGTGCCGCAGACGCCGCCGTATCCACAGGCGACGATCATGCCGCCGTCGGGAGCGGGCGGGATCTCGAACTCCCGAAGTGCCAGAGGCGAGTCGAACTCTTCCAGGACGACGGCGCGTCCGGTGCGGGGCGTCACGACGCCACCATAGGCAGGGCGAGCGTCTCGGAGAAGGGCGCGTCCAGGGGGCGCAGCGGCTCGGTGTCGCGGCACACCACGTAGTCCGGACGCGGCTCGCCCACGGGCCGCGGAAGGTTGGCCGTGTCGTTGTAGGTGGCGATCAGCAGGCGGCGGGCGAACGGCGACATGTTGGGGGCCGAGCCGTGCACGATCTCCGGCGAGAACAGCACCACGGAGCCGGCCGGCCCCTTGGGGCTGGTCATACCGTGCCGGTCGACGAGCGTGGCGAGCTGCTCCGGGGTCAGTGAGATGTCGTCGGGGTCGAGGTGCTGGTCGGACTTGGCGGTGGCCGAACGGCCCTCGCGGACGAGCCCCTCGCGGTGCGAGCCCGGCAGGAAGATGACGGGACCGTTGAACTCGGTGACGTCGTCGAGGAAGACGCCGATGCTGATTTGACGCGGCGCGGGCAGCCCGTCGGCCAGCCGCCAGGCGAGGTAGTCCTGGTGCCAGGCCCACTTGTCGCCGCCGAAGGCCGGCTTGGCGTTGATCTTGAACTGGTAGATGTACACGTCGTCGGTGAGCAGCTGCTGCACGGCCGGCAGGATGCGCGGATCGCGGACCAGGCCGGCGTACTCGGGCCGGCGCTGGTGCGAGGAGTAGACCGCGCGCACCTCGGTGCCGCCGTCCTCGGTCACCAGCTGCGGTCCGGGGACCTTGGTGTCGCGGTCGAGGGCCGCCCGCAGCGTGTCCACCTCCCGGGGGTCGAGAAGTGCTTCCAGCGTCAGGAATCCCTGGTCGTGGTACTGGTCGACCTGGTGCCGGGTCAGTCGCATGGGTGTGTTCTCCTGATTGTGGGTGTGTCGGTGCGTGTGGGGTGCAGAGGGGCGTCCTCACCCCATGAAGTGGCCGCCGTCCACGACGAGTTGCTGCCCGGTGAGGTAGCCGCTGCGGGTGGTCACCAGGTACTCCAGGGCGTCGGCCATGTCGTTGGTCGTGCCGAGCCTGCGGGCGGGGATGGTGCCGAGGACGGTGGCCAGCCGCTCCGGGTCGTCCAGGCCGTAGCGCTCGGTGACCTCCTCGGTGTCGGTGAAGCCGGGCAGCAGCGCGTTCACCCGGACGTGCGGGGCCAGTTCGAGGGCCAGGCACTTGGTGAGCTGGATCAGACCGGCCTTGCCGGCGCAGTAGTTGGCGCCGTTGCTGCGGGGACGGATCGCCGTGGTGGAGGCGATGTTGACGATGCAGGCGCCGCCGGCCTCCACCATCGCGGGCGCGAGAGCCCGGCTCAGGTGGAAGGGGCCGGACAGGTTGGTGGCCAGCACCGTGTCCCAGTCCTCGGCGGTCATGGACAGAAAGGGCCCGTCGCGGTTGACCCCGGCGTTGTTGACGAGCACGGCGGGCGCGCCGTAGTCGGCGGTGATCCGGGCGCAGACCGTGTGGATCTCCTCGGGCCGGGTGAGGTCGCAGCGCAGCGCCGTGATCCGGCCCTCGCCGGCCTTCTCGGTCTGCTCGGCGGACTCGCCGTCACCGCGGTAGAGGGCGATCACCTCGTGTCCGAGCGCGGCGAGCCGCAGGCTCAGTGCGCGCCCGATGCCGCGGGTGCCCCCGCTGACCACGGAAACCGTCATGCCGACCCCCTGAACTGGCGTGTACGCACGCTCAGTTGGCGACGAGGTCGCCGCGCTTGAGGCCGGAGCCCTCGGGCACCGCGGCCGGGTCGCCGCCGAGGTCGACGACCGTGTTCCGCTCGTCGACGAAGACGACATGCGGGATGAAGTCGGCGGTCTCCTCGTCCGTCATGGTGGCGTACGCGATGATGATCACCCGGTCCCCGGGGCTGATGAGACGGGCGGCGGCGCCGTTGATGCCGATGACGCCGGAGCCGGCCGGGCCCTCGATGACGTACGTGGACAGCCGGGAGCCGTTCTCGATGTCGACGATGTCGACCTTCTCGCCGGGCAGCAGGTCCGCGGCCTTCATCAGGTCGGAGTCGATGGTCAGCGAGCCGACGTAGTGCAGGTCGGCCTGGGTGACGGTGGCGCGGTGGATCTTGGACTTCATCAGGGTGCGGTACATGCGTATTCCTCGGGTTCGGGTGGGACGTGGATGGGGAGGTGGGGCGAAAGCCGGATCGGAACGGCCGGGTCAGCCGGCCGGCCAGGTGGCGTAGCGGCGCATGCCGTACAGGAGCGGCGCCGCGTCGGTCGCGGGTGCGTGGGTCTCGGTGTCCAGCACCTCGCCGATGACCAGGGTGTGGTCGTCGGCCGGGATGAGCCGGGCCACGCGGCACTCGGCGCTGGCGTGGGCGTCCTCGGCGAGGACGGGGAGGCCGGTGGCCGGCCCGGGCCGCCAGGCGACCGAGCGGAAGCGTTCGGCCGCGGGCCCCGCGAAGACCTCGGCCGCGCGACGGCCCGCACCGTGCAGGAAGTTGACGGTGAAGGCGCCGCGGGCGGCGAGGATCGGCAGGGTGCTGCCGGTGTTGGACACCGACACCAGGAGTTGCGGCGGATCGAGGGACAGGGAGCACAGGGCGGTGCAGGTGAAGCCGTACGGCGTGCCCTGCGCGTCGGCGGTGGTGATGACGGCGACGCCGCTGGGGTGCGAGCCCATCAGGGCCCGGAAGGCGTCGAGGGTGACGGCGGGCGCGTCCTGGACCGGGATCACCATGCGAAGGCCCGGGCGTCGTAGAGGTTGACGCCGACGGCGGCCTTGCCCAGGTACTCCAGGCAGTCCTGCGGCTTGGCCGGCATCACGTGCGCGAAGGACGCCTCGCGGATCAGCCGCTCCAGGGGGTGGCTGCGGCTGACGGCGGCCGAGCCGCACAGCCGCAGCGCGTCCTGCGCGAGCTGCGGGCCCACCTCGCCGACGACGTACTTGGCCGCGTGCACCATGGCGTTGGCCTCCAGACTGCCGCGCTCGGCGGTGACGAGGTCACCGGCCTCGTGCACCAGGGCGCGGGCGGCCCGCAGCCGGGCCGACATGCGCCCCAACTCCTGCTGCACCACGGGTGAATGGGCCCGCTCGGGGGAGGCCGTGACATGGTCGACGGTGTGCCGGAAGAGTGCCTCGGCGATGCCGAGGTAGGCACCGGCGTAACCGGCGATCATCCAGTGCGGCTCGCGTACGACCTTGAACAGCGACATGCCCTCGACGCCCATGTAGAGCCGGGAGCGCGGCACCGGAACCTGGTCCAGGGTCATGGGGGCGGTGCTGGTGCCGTACATCGCGGACATGCGGTGGACGCTGCCGAAGCTGACGCCGGGGTCGTCCGCGGCGACGACGAAGTGCGAGACCTCTGCGGTGTCCTCCGCGGTGTCCTCGGCCACGGCCGCGACGACGTAGTAGTCGGCGGCGCCCGCCAGCGAAACGAACGACTTGTGCCCGGTCAGGATGTAGTGGGCTCCGTCGTCGGAGAGCCGGTAGCGGGTCCGCAGCCCGCGGAGCTTGGCGCCCCGGCCGGTCTCCGAGGTGGCGGAGGCGAACAGTTTGCGGCCGTGCACCACCTCGTCCAGCATCCAGGCGCGGAACGCGTCGGCGGCCGGGGAGAGACGGGTTCCGGCGGAGTCGGCGAGCGCGCCCATCACCACGTGGTGCATGTTCACGCCGAGGGCCGCGGCCCCGTTGTGCGCGCCGAGTTCGGCGAGCACACGCCAGTAGTCGCCGAAGCCGAGCCCCGCGCCGCCCGCCTCCTCGGGGACGAGCAGGGCGAGCAGGCCGGATTCGCGCAGGAGGCGGTACGTCTCGTGGCCGTCGGCGTGTCCGGCGTCCACATCGGCGGCGAGGGGGGCGAGCCGGGCGCCGGTCTCCGCGGCGAGTTTGAGGAGATCCTCGAGTTGGGTCGGCAGCGTCATCGATGTCCTTCGGTTCGGGTCTCGATCGGTCAGTTCTCGACCGGTAGGCCGAGTTGCCGTGCGACGCCCACGCGCAGCAGGTCATTGGGGCCGGCGTAGGTCAGGGCCGCCATCGGGCTCGCCAGGTCGGCGGCCAGGTCCCAGTCGGGCAGGAAGGCCCGTACGCCGGACAGCGCGGTGGCGTGTTCGGTCAGCCGGACGTAGTCCTCGGCGACGGAGATCTTGGTGAGGGCGGCTTCCGCGGTGAGCTTGCGGGCCGGGACCCCGGCGTCGAGCCGGGCGGCCATCGCGTAGAGCTGGACGCGGGAGCGGTGCAGGGCCATGGCCATGTCGCTGACACGGGCGGCGACCTGGTGGCTCGCACCCATGCGGCGGCCGAAGTGCTCGCGCTGTGCGGCCCACTCGACGGTACGGGCCAGGGTGCGGTGCATCGGGCCGAGCGCGTAGCCGAGGATGACAGAACGCTCCCAGGCGGTAGTGGAGGCCATCACCGCGAGACCGGAGCCCTCCTCGCCCAGCAGCGCCTTGGGCCCCAACCGCACGCCGTCGAAGAGGAGTTCACCCATCGGCACGCTCGGCAGCGCGGTCTTGGTGAAGGACTCTCCGCGCCGGACGCCGGGCAGGTCGAGCGGGAACAGGAACGCGGACAGCGCGAAGGGGGAGCGTCCTTCGGCGGTGCGGGCGAAGACGATCGCCCGGTCGGCGACGGGCGCGGCGGTGATGAAGGTCTTGGCGCCGTCCAGGACGAAGCCGTCGCCCTCCCGCCGGGCCCGCGTCGCCATGGAGAACGGGTCGCTGCCGCCGCCGCGCTCGGTCAGCGCGTGGCACAGCAGCACCTCACCGTCCTGGACGTCGGCGACCGCACCCCAGGCGTCCGCGCCGAGGACGGCCCGCAGCGGGAACTGCATGCCGAAGAGCTGCGAGGCCAGCGCGTAGCACAGGCCCGGATCAGCGCCCGCGAGCCCGAGGCCCTCGACCGCGGCGAGCGAGCGGGTGACGGGGCCGGGTCCGGACGTGTCCGGGTCGGCGAGCCGCAGCACACCGAGGTCGGCCATGGCCTGCCACTGGGCGAGGAAGTCGTCGCCCGCGGTCTTTTCCAGGACCGGCGCCGCCAGATCCCGGTAGGTGTCGACGAGCCGCTCCGTCTCGGGCGGGCCGGAGCGCAGCGCCGCCAGGGCCACCGCGGTCACTTGCCGCCCTCGGCTTCGAGACGCTCGATGGCGACCCAAAGGGCCTTGGGGCTGCGGAAGTTGGCGGCGACGATCTCGGTGTCGGGCAGGCTGATGCCGGCCTCGGCGTCGAGCGCCGAGACGATCTCCATGATCGCCAGCGAGTCGACCAGGCCCATCTCCAGGAGTGGGGTGTCCGGGGTCAGGGACTGCGGGTCCTCGCCCCGGCCCCAGGTGATCCGGCGGGCGATGAGGGTGCAGAGGTCTTCGACGCTGTTCATGCGGGGATCTCCTCGATGAGTACGGGGCCGGTGGGCAGGGCGCCGGTGGGTACGGCGCCGGGGGGTTCGGTGCTGGTGGGGACGGGGTCGCCGTCGCCACTCAGGGCGCGGCGGTCGACCTTGCCGCTGGTGGTGGTGGGCAACGTGGTGACCGGGACGATCCGGTCGGGCAGCATCCGCTTGGGCAGTACGTCGCGCAGCGCGGCCAAGAGCTCCGGCTCGGTGGCGCCGGTCTGCGCGTAGGCCCATATCTGGCCCGCGTAGGGACCGTTCTTGGCGACGACCGCGGCGGTGGCGACCTGCGGCAGATCGAGAACGGCGCTCTCCACGTCCATCAGGTCGATGCGGTGGCCGCGCCGCTTGATCTGGGAGTCGCGCCGGCCCCGCAGGAAGACCCGGCCGTCGGCGGTGATCCGCCCGATGTCTCCGCTGGCGTAGGCGCGGCGTGCCACGCCGTCGCGGAAGGTGACGGTGCGGGTGGGGTCGCTCGGTTCGCCACCGCGCAGATATCCCTGGAAGACGGTGGGTCCGGCGATGTGGATCTCACCTTCGCCGTCGGTGGGCCGGCCGTCCTCGTCGAGCACCTCGATGTGGACGCCGCCGATGCCGCGGCCGATGGTCAGCTCCTGGTCGGCGGTCCAGTCGGAGGGCACCCGGTAGGAGGTGCAGGCGTTCGTCTCGGTGGGCCCGTACAGGTTGTAGAAGGGGACGTTGTCGAGCAAATCAAGGTAGCGCGCGAGGAGTTCGGGCGCGAAGGCCTCCCCGCCGAAGGCCGCGACGCGCAAGTGCGCCGGTGGGGTGTCGGCGATGCCGCCCTGCTGGAGCATGCCGTGGTAGAGCGAGGGCACGGCCACGAAGTGCGTGATGCGCTGTTCGGTCAGCCAGCCGACGACATCGCGCGGGAAGGCGCGCAGCAGGTCCGGCATCAAGACCGTGCAGGCGCCCGCGGCGGCGGCGCTGAACAGGTCGAAGGTGGTCAGGTCGAAGGTGAGGGCGGCCTGGGAGCCGATCCGGTCGTCGGGGGTGAGCCCGAACTCGCGGGCGGCCCACAGGGCGTAGTGGGCGACGTTCTCGTGCGAGAGCAGGACGCCCTTGGGCCAGCCGGTGCTGCCCGAGGTGAAGAGGATGTAGCCGCCGCGATCGGTGGGCGCGGGCAAGGGCGCGGGCCGCTCCTCGGCGCTGAGGACGCGCAGCCGGTGCAGGCCGTGGTCCAGGGCGGACTCGTCGGCCGGGGCGCCTTCGCGGGCCCGGGCGGC
>NZ_JAAGLN010000026.1 GCF_010548145.1 Streptomyces sp. SID10853 | reverse complement strand
GCGGTCGAGTCCTGGCCCGCCTGCATCGGGGCGTTCGCGGCGGGCGACACCGCAGCGGCGGCCCCCTGGCCGCGGTCCTGGTCGAGCAGGCTGCCGAGATTCCTCGCGAACTGCTGGAGGATCCGGTCCGACACCGCACCGATGGCGCCCTTGCCGAACTGGGCGATCTTCCCCCGGATGACGAGGTCCGTGGACAGCCGCAACAGAGCGCCGTCCGGTGCCTCCTCCACCACGATCGTGGCCGCGGCCTCCGCGTCGCCGCTGCCGTGTGTGTCCGCGCCCCGCGCCTGGACCCGCAGCAGCCGCCGTCCTGCGTCGACCTCCAGGAACCGGACCGTCCCCGCGTACGCGGCGGTGATCGGGCCGACCTTGACCTTCACCTTGCCGTGCCAGGAGTCGCCTTCCTGCCCTTCGATGGCGGCGCCCGGCATACACGACGCGACCCTTTCGACGTCGTTCATCAGGGCGAAGACCTCGTCCGGCGGGGCTTTGACCGGAACGGTGTTGGTGAGCTGCATCAGTTCTCCTTCTCGCGGCGCCGGGCGGTGGCGCAGCCGTCGATCGCTTCGACGATGGTCTGGTAGCCGGTGCACCGGCACAGGTTGGCGGCGACGACCTCGCGGATCTCATCCCTGGTCGCGTCGGGCCGCTCGGCGAGGAAACCCTCGGCGAGCATCAGGAATCCGGGCGTGCAGAAGCCGCACTGCAACGCGTGGTGTTCGCTGAACGCCTGCTGCAGATCGTTCAGTTCACGCCCGTCCGCACCGCCCGACAGGGATTCCACGGTGCGGATCTCGGTGCCCTCGGCCTGCGCCGCGAACATCAGACACGCGCGTACGGGCCGGCCGTCGACCAGCACGGTGCAGGCGCCGCAGATGCCGTGTTCGCAGCCGACGTGCGCCCCGGTCAGCCGCAGGTCGTGGCGGAGCACATCGACCAGTGTGCGGCGCGCCTCGGTGATGACCTCGTGCCGCTCGCCGTTGACGTCGAGGGTCAGCAGATGGAGATCCCGCTGATCGGTGCTTGTCATGAGACGTTCTCCGGATTCCCCCGCAGTGCGCTGTGCACCGTGCCGGGTGTGATCGGGGTGTGGTCGAGTTCGATGCCGGTCGCACGCAGGCCGTCGTTGACGGCGTTGAGCACGGCGGCGGGTGCGCCGATCGTGCCGCCTTCGCCCGCGCCCTTGGCCCCGGTCTCCGTGAACGCGCAGGGCGTCGAGAGGTGATGGATCGTCACATCCGGGATCTCCTGCGCGGTGGGCACCTTGTAGTCCATGAAGCTGGTGGCGGACGGCTCGCCCTGCCCGTCGTACGTCACCTGCTCGAAGAGCGCGCCCGCGATGCCCTGGGCGATGCCGCCCCGGCACTGGCCCTCCACCACCTGCGGGTTGATCGCGACGCCGACGTCCTCGACGCAGATGTACCGCAGGATCTCCACCTGGCCGGTGCCTTCGTGCAGTTCCACGACGACGCCGTGTGCGGCATTCGAGAACGTGCCGTCGTTGAAGACGTCGAAGGTGGCGGTGGCCGTCAGCCCCGGCTCCACGTCCTTGGGCAGCAGATGCGCCCTGAGATACGCGATGTCGGCCAGTTGCTCGTAACCGAGCACGGCGGAGTGGTCGTCCTTGCGGCGCACCCGTGCGCGGTCGAGTTCGGTCTCCTCCGGGGTGATGTCCCAGTGGGCCGCCGCGATCCGGCACAGCTTGTCGCCGAGCTTTGCCGCGGCCAGCCGTACCGCGCTGCCGCCCACCGTGATGGACCGGCTGGCGAAAGTGCCCCAGCCGTACGTGATGCGTTCGGTGTCGCCCTGATGGATGCGGACCTTGGCGATATCCAGGCCGAGTTCGTCGGCGACGATCTGCGCCATCGTCGTCTCATGGCTCTGCCCGTGGCTCATGGTGCCGGTGGTGACGGTCACCGCGCCACTGGTGTCCATGCGGACCTCGGAGATGTCGAAGCCGGGAACGACCGCCATCTTGCGCTGCGCGAAGGCGGTGGACCCGTAACCGGTGCGTTCGCTGAAACACGAGTAGCCGATGCCGATGTGGCGCCCCTCGGCTGCAGCCGCGGCCTGCCGCTCGTACCAGCCCTCGTCCCTGACCGACCGCTCGCACAGATCCAGCGCCTCCAGGTAGGAGCCCGGGTCGTAGGTGATGCCGTTCACGCCCGTGTACGGGAAGTCGGTGATGACGTTGCGGCGGCGGATCTCGACGGGGTCGAGGTCCAGTTCGCGTGCGGCACGCTCGAAGAGCCGCTCCACGACCATCACGTACTGCGGCCGGCTGACACCCCGGTACGGCGCGGTGGGCGCCTTGTTGGTGGTGACGGCCCGCCCGCGCACCCGGTAGGCCGGCACCTTGTAGACACCGGGCATCTCCGCGGCCGCCATCAGCGGCTCGATACCGGCGGTGAACGGGTAGCAGGAGTACGCCCCCATGTCGCACACCACATCGGCGTCAAGGCCGAGGATCGTGCCCTGCTCGTCGAACGCCGCCCGTACCTCGTAGTGCTGTTCGCGGGCGAGGAACGAAGCGGACAGCGCGTCCTTGCGGTCCTCGATCCACTTCACCGGCCTGCCCAGCCGCAGCGCCGCGGCCGCCGCGGCGATCTCCTCGCGCCCGACCGCGCACTTGAGACCGAAGCCCCCACCCATGTCCGGCACGATCACGCGGACCTTGTGTTCGTCGAGCCCCAGGGAGCGGGAGGCCACCGTGCGCACCTGGTGCGGGACCTGGGTGCAGGTCTGCAGGACGAGCTGCTCCTCGCGGTCGTCCCAGTGGGCCACGGCACCGCGCGTCTCCAGCGGCAGCGCGTTCTGCCGGCCGGTCCTGGTGGATACCTGTACGACGCAGGGGGCGTCGTCGAAGATGCCGTCGATGCCGTCCGTGGCGAACAGCGAGACGTCCACGAGGGTGTTGTGCGCGGCCTCGTCGTGGACCAGCACCGCACCGGGCGCCAGTGCCTGTTCCTCCGATGTGAGGGGTGCCAGCGTCTCGTAACCGACCCTGGCCGCCGCAAGACCGTCCTCGGCGGCGTACGCGTCGCGTGCCACGACGACGGCCAGGGGCTCACCCACGTAACGGACCCGGTCACGGGCGAGTACGGGCATCGCGGTGGGGACGAACTCGTGCGGCGGGCGCCCGAGCAGGGCGGTGATGTCGCCGAGCGGCAGATCCTCCGCGGTGTACGCGGCGACCACACCCGGCACCTCCCGCACCGCGGACAGGTCGATCGAGGTGATCAGGCCGTGTGCGACGGTGCTCCGCACGAACTGCGCGTGCAGCATGCCGGGCAGCTGGATGTCGTCGACGAACCGGCCGCGCCCGGACAGCAGCCGGGGGTCCTCGCGGCGGGCGACCGACCTGCCGATCAGACGGGGGTCTGCCATCGGTGCGCCGTTCCTCGGTGCTTCACTCTTTCCGTTCTTCTCCGGGACGTTCTTCATCGGGATGCCGCCTCCTCGCAGGCGCGCTCGACCAGCGTGCGGATGAGCTGTTTGCGGTACTGCGTACTGCTGTTCGCGTCCCCCGGCGGCTCGACGGCGGCCGCTGCCGCCGCGGCGCACTCGGTGAAGGTCCCGCCGCCGGCCAGCACCGCCTCCGCTTCCGGCACTCGTACCGGAAGCGACGCCACGCCACCGAGTGCGACCCGTCCGCCGCGCACGCCGGGCCCGCCCGGATCGAGGTCGACGGCGGCGGCCACGATCGCGAAGTCACCCCGCCGTTCGGCGAATTCGGTGAGCGCGGCATGGGGGGCGGGACGTGGGAAGACGATCTCGACGAGCAGTTCGTCCGGGTCGAGCGCGTTCGTGTAGTAGCCGAGGAAGAACTCCCCGGCCGGGATACGGCGCTGCCCGCGCGGCCCCCTGGCCACCAACTCGGCGCCCAGCACCACAGCGAGCAGACACCACTCGGCGGTGGAGTCGGCGTGCGCGATGCTGCCGCCGGCCGTGCCCCGGGTACGGATCGGCAGATGGCCGATCCACCCCATGGCCTCCCTGATGACCTCGTAACCCGGCCCCAGCGTGTCCACCGGGGCCGTTTCCACGGCGTGGTGCGTGGTGAGCGCGCCGATGTGCAGGGCGCCGTCACCATCCCTGCGGATCCCGGCCAGTTCCCGCAGGCCGCCGATATCGACGAGATGCGCGGGCCTGGCCAGCCGGAAGTTCATCATCGCGACCAGGCTCTGGCCGCCGGCGATGACCTTGGCGTCGTCACCGAGCTCGGCCAGTAGCCGGGTGGCGCCCTCGGTGTCGCGGGCCCGGTGGTAACGGAAGGGGGCGGGCTTCATGTCTCTCCTGTTCGTGCGAGGGGGCGCCGTACGCCGGGCCCGGACGGCAGCCGTCAGGCGGCCGCGTTCTCGGGTGCGGATGCGGTGACCGGTGCGGGCTGCGCGCCCGCCTCGTCCGCGTCGTCCAGGGCCCGGCCCTTGGTCTCGGGAGCCGCGAACGCCATCCATACGACGGAGACGAGTACGGCAAGTCCCAGCACCCCGAAGGTCAGGGGCAGCCCGAGCGCCGGCCACATCACCGAGCCGAACAGCAGAGGGGCGAACCCGGTGGCGGCCCGGCTGACCGAGGAGGCCCATCCGAAGCCGCTGGCCCGCAGACGCGTCGGGTACAGCTCGGACACGTAGGCGTACAGGACCGGGATGGTCAGCTGCATCAGCAGTCCGAAGGCCGCGATCGCCACCACGGACCCGGTCGGCATGTCCATCACGAGCGCGAACACCACGAGGGCGAGCGAGGCGAGCGGCGCCGAGACTCCGATGAGCCACTTGCGGCCGATCAGGTCCACCAGCGCGGTGGAGACCAGTACGCCGACGATGCCGACACCGCTCATCACGGTGGTGCTCATGAACGCGGCGGTGTCGCCCAGGCCCTCGTCGCGGAGGATCGAAGGCATCCAGCTCAGCGCCGCGTAGTACACGAGCATCACGGTGACGAACAGCAGCCAGGCCGCCGATGTGATGCGCGGGCTGAACGTCCAGAGCCTGCACAGCTGTTCGGCCGCCGCCCGCAGTCCCTTCGCCCCCGTGTCCTCGGCCGGTGCGGGGATGACGTACGGCTCCACGGGGGCACCGGTGCGGGCCACCAGGTCGTCGATGACGGTACGGGCCTCGGCCTCCCGGCCCCTCTTCGAGAGGTAGATCGGCGACTCGGGAACGCCACGCCGTACGAAGAACAGCAGCAGCGCGGGCAGGCTCATCGTGGCGAGCATCCAGCGCCAGTTGTCGTCGAGCGTCAGCATGGCCGTCGACACCAGGCCGCACAGTGTCACACCGATCGGCCACCACACATCGAGGGCGGTGAGGACCCGTCCGCGGTACTTCTTCGGCGAGAACTCGCCCACCAGGGCGTAGTCCACCGGGATACAGCCGCCGAGCCCGGCGCCGGCCAGGAACCGCAGACCGAGGAAGGCCGGGTAGTCGGGGGAGAGCGCCCCCAGCACCGAGAACAGCCCGAAGACGAGCAGTGTGACGCTGAACGCCTTCTTGCGGCCGATACGGTCCGCGACCGCGCCCCAGGCCACCGCACCTACGGCCATCCCGACCAGATTCGCCGTGGCGACGAGCCCGCGCTGAATCAGCGAGAGGCCGAAGTGTTCGCCCAGCAGCGGCATCAGGAAGCCGTTGAGCGCGATGTCGTACGCGTCGAACAGGTAGCCGAGGCCACCGATGATGAAGATCCTGCCTTGGACTCCCCAGCGCCAGGGGAGGTTCTGGACGATCTGATCGCCTGTTTTCACGTTCGCTCCATGGTGGGTGTTCACGGGGGACGTCCCGCACCATCGCGGACACCGGGCCTGGCCCGGCGGGGGCATCGAGTGCTCCTGTGTTCGTTCGTGGCTGCCTGTTGGAGAGTGGAGAAGTGGCGAAGGAGTGGCGGCGAGTGGCTGCGCGCGGGGTCAGCGGGCGAACTGGTAGGAGAACGCCCCCAGATCGGGGTCGCTGAGCGGGGTGCCGCTCCACAGCCAGTCGTAGGACAGGTCGGACTCCCCGCTGAAATTCCTGAGCTTGGCGTCCCTGGCCTGCTGGTCGGGCCCGTCGGGGAAGTGGTAGAAGGTCTTGTTCCGCAGAGAGGCGTCCTGCACCATCCCGGCGTGCTTGGCGCGCCGGTCGACGTAACGGCGCAGCGCACCGTCGATCCCTGAGCGGGTGACGGAGCCCAGTTCTTCGGCGAGTACCGCCGCGTCCTCCATCGCCTGGGAGGCGCCCTGCGCCTGGTAGGGGAGCATGGCGTGGCAGGCATCGCCGAGCAGGGCCACCCGGCCGTCCATCCACACCGGGTCACGGCGGCGGTGGTAGAGGGCGAAGCAGGTGACGTCCTCCTTGGCCTTGGACAGCATGGCCGGGACCCGGTCGTCCCAGCCGGGGAACGCGGCCACCAGGTCCTGTGCGGTGGCGGACACGGCCCACTTCTCGGCGACCTCGTCGGTGCACGGCACACACGCGACGATGTTCAGATACTCGCCGCCGCGGATCATGTAGTGGACGAGATGCCGGTCCGGGCCGTACCAGATGGTGCTCTGGTAGCGGTCCACCAGCCAGCGCGTGGACGGGTCGGCGGCGATCAGGTCACCGGGGATCAGGGCGCGGAACGCCATCTCGCCGGAGAACTGCAGGGTGTCGGGGACGTCCATCAGCTCGCGTACTCGCGACCGGACGCCGTCGGCGCCGATCAGGACATCGCACGCGTACCGCCGGCCGTCCTCGGTGACAGCCACGGGACGCGCGGGGTCCGTACGGTCGGCCTCGACGACCCGGCTCGCGGTGTGGATCTCCACGACCGGCCCCGGACCCGCGGGGTCCAGACAGGCGTCCATGAGTACCCGGTGCAGATCGGCCCGGTGGTAGTGCCAGTAGGGGGCGTTGAACCGGTCCTTGCAGAACTGGCCGAGGGGCGTGAGACCGACGATGCTGCCGTCCTTCCACCGTCGCCTCACCTGGTCGAGCGGCTCGGTGCGGATGGCCTCCAACTGGCGGCGCAGGCCGAGTCCGAGCAGGATCCGGCTGGCGTTGGGTGCGGTCTGGATGCCCGCGCCGACCTCACCCAGCCGGGCCGCCTGTTCGAGGACGGTGACCCGCAGGCCGCGGTGGCGCAGGGCCAGCGCGGCGGTCAGACCCCCGAGGCCGCCTCCGGCGACGATGACTTCGTACGACTGGCTGGACGCCACTGACTTCCTCCAAGACGTTGAACGGGTGACGGCAGGTGACCGCCGCTTGCTGGTCGCCGTGCTGGTCGCCGCAGTGGTCGCCTCACTCGTCGCCGGCGAGCTTGCCGTTCACGACGGTGTCCGTACCGTCGACCGAGACGGAGCAGCCGCGCATCGCGATGTCGAGGTGCGCGTAGGACTCGCGCCCCAGAACCGGGTGCGGGCCGGTGGACCACAGGAAGTTGCCCGCGAAGGCCCGGGCGTCCATGCCCATCAGCTCGTCCTTGCCGTACATGGCGGTGGCGAACCAGTCGGCCGTGCGCATCAGGCCCCATCCCATGTGGGAGAGGCTGCGCGCCCACTCGTCCCGTGCGTCGTCGAAGAAGGTGTTGAGCAGCTCGGCCTCGGCGCCGCCGGTGACCTTCTCGATGTGGCCGCCGGAGATCTCCAGGGTGACGGGGGTGCGGACGTACTCCTTGAACGGCAGGAGGATGTCGCCCTCCGCGAGCACGATCCGGCCGTCGGAGATCTCGGGCCAGCACAGCACCATCGTGCTGGGCCAGTGGTCCCAGCGGCCCGGGTCGTCGGCGAAGCCGCACTGGAACTCGGGGTGGGAGCCGCTGAGCCGGACGGTGAGATCGGTGCCGGCCTTGGACGTGACACGCATGACGGACGACCGCTTCAGCAGGTCGACTCCTTGCAGCACCTGCGCCTTGTCCTCCTCCTTCGGGAGGTTGCGGATCAGGACGTCGGGCGCGTCGCAGACGAAGATGATGCGGGTACCGGCCTTGAGGATCTCCTGCTGTACGGGGGCGTGGATGAAGCCTTCGCGGGTCAGGTCGACCACGAGATCGGCGGACTTGAGCAGCTCCTGGGCCGTCGTGTCGTTGAGTACGGACGTCAGACCGGGGCCGGCACCGGTGTGCGTGCTGGGCATGGGCGCGGGGGTGCCACCGGGCACGGTGGCCGCGATGACATGGGCACCGCACGCCTTGGCCGCCCCGAACGCGGCCGCGACGTAATCACCCCGGCTGCCCGGCTCGGAGAGGACGACGACATGCTCGGTGGACGTGAGTTTGCAGAGCTGAAGTTCACGGGTGAACGCGTCGAGCAGATCGACGGACGAGAGATCGAACACGAGAGAACCCTCCCGGGCGTGAGGATGCGTCTGGCAGTCGGGAACGTCGGCCGCTCCAGCGCGGCGGTTACGTACGGAACGGCTCGCACCTGGCATGCAGGACGGCCGCCCCTGGCCCAACGAAAACGCGCTGAACTGCGGTGATGCACTGGCGGTGCGTCACCCGACAGAGATAATCCGAACACGTACTATCTGGTGCTGGCAAGGGGTGTGCACGGGGTCGGCCGTGTTGATTCGCGAGAGGCTGCCGGGGCGGGCTCCGTCGGCCGGCCGGTGCGCGGGACGACGTGGACGTCCTCGGCTCGCCGGATCAGCGTCAGCAAAGGCCGGCCCGCCGCGGCCGGCGTCGGCGTCGACACAGACGCGGCCGGACCCGCCGGACTCGACGGCCATGGAACGCAAAACGCCCGACTGGGCAACCCCAGCCGGGCGTCTCGCTGATCTGCCTACTGTGCCGTGATGGCGAAGATGTGCAGGGCGTCCTCGTCCGGGAGCGTCACCGTGCGGATGGTCTTGCCCGCGTCGAGCGGTACGGAGTTCCCGAACAGCTTGTAGCCGCCGCCGAAGTTGGCGGGCCCCTGCGGTGTGTTGCGGTGATCGGTCGTGGCGACCGTCGTGGCGCCGTACTCGGTGCCCGCCGTGCAGCACCAGTTGGGCAGCCCGAGGTCGCCGCTGCTGGTGGTGCCGTCGGTGTACGTGACGGTCACCTTGCCCTCTGCGGAACCTGCCTCGGCGCCCAGGAACCAGAGCTTCGTCCCGCTGCCCGCCATGTTGACCACCTGACCCGCTGCGGTCACGTTGTCCGGTGCGCCGGGGGCTGCCTTCGGGAACTCCCAGCTGACGCCGTCCTTGGTGACCGTGCCTCCCGGTGTCACACCCGCGCCGGCCAGCGCCTGGGCGGAGTAGCTGTCACCGTCGCCGTCGAAATTGCCCAGCGTGTAGTTGCCGTCCGCCGGCGGGGCGTCCTCGCTGCTGACACCGACATTGTTGAAAGCGTCGGCCAGAGCGGGATAGGGCACGACCGACACGACGGAACCCTGTCCTGTCGTACGGGACTCGCCTGCGGATCCCGCCCGGTACCGGGCGGTCGCGCTCAGCGTGACGGTCGTCGTTCCCGGCTTCGCCTCCGGGCCCTTCACCGTGAAGTCCGCTGCGGCCGAGCGGCCGGGGGCGATACGGCCGAGCCGTGCCTTCGACGGGCTGACCGACCAGCCCTGCGGCACGTCGACTTCGAGTGCGGTCGCGGACAGCGCCCCGGGGCCGTGGTCGGCCAGACTGACCTGCCAGGTCGAGGACGTCCCCTCGCCCCCCGTCCGCTTCCAGGTGATCGCGGTGGCCGGCGGCACCTTGTGCGCCTGCCCGGCATGTATCCGGTACAGGACGGTGCCGTGGGCGGGGACATTCGCCGCGATGGTGCCCGTGGACTGTGTGGTCCGCTTCGACCAGAGGTCCTTCAGCAGATAGGAGGAGCCCTTCGGGAGCCCGGCCTTGGCCGCCGTGGTCGTGATGGTCCGCGCCTGGTCCGACGAGTTGAAGAGTGCCACGGCCCTGTCGCCGCCGCGGAGCTTCTTCGACAGCACGTCGTAGCCGTCGCCCTGCTGGACGATGCGGCCCTGCAGACCTGTCGGATCCTGGTCGACCGCGATGACGTCACGGTTACCGAGAACGGACAGGGCGTCAGTGGACGCCTTGGTGAGGTCGGTACTGGAGATCAGTGGTGCGGCCATCACCGACCACAGGGACATCTGGCTGCGGATCTCGTCGCCGGTCAGCCGCGACTGGCCCGCGAGCAGGAAGTCCGGGTCGTTCCAGCGGCCGGGGCTCTGCAGGTCGGCGAGCGGCACGTTGTAGCCGTAGTTGTACTTGATCGAAGACCACTTGGAACTGGCCGATGCCGGTTCCATCGCGATGTCGGCGCCCTCCCGCCACAGATTGCCCACCTGGGCCGACCAGCCGATGACGTCGTGCCAGTCCTTCTCGCCCTCGAAGTACGCGGGGGCTGAGACGGAGAAGGTGATGGGCCTGCCGGTCTGCAGGAGAGCGGTGCTCATGTCGCTGTAGAGCGAGTGGTAGACCTCGTCGGGTGTCCGGCCGGTACTCTCGGGCACGTTGCAGCCGTCGAGCTTCAGATAGTCGACGCGCCACTTGGCGAAGAGGTCGGCGTCCTGCTTGATGTGACCGTACGAGCCGGGGTATCCGCCGCAGGTGGAGGTACCTGCGTCCTCGTAGATACCGAACTTCAGCCCCATCGCGTGCAGTTGCCGGCCGACGTAGGCCATGCCGTGCGGGAAGCGGTCGGGGTCGGGGACCAGGTCGCCGTCGGCGTTCCTGCTGTGTGTCATCCAGCAGTCGTCGGTGGTGACCGTGTCGTAGCCCTTCGCGGCGAGACCGGAGGAGACCAGGGCGCGGGCGTTGGACAGGACGGTGGTTTCGTCGATGTCACAGCCGTAGTAGGACCAGTTGTTCCAGCCCATGGGCGGGGTCGGGGCAAGGTTCGGGTAGGTGCTCCCCGAAGCGCCGGTGGTTCCCGCGCTCTGTGCGGGAACGGGGGTGCCCGCCGCCGCGGCGGACGGACCTGCGAGCCCGCCGAGGGCGAGTGCGGTGGCCGCCGTCAGGGCGTACAGGCTCCGTCGCAGGGATGCAGGGATCGGGGTCGTTCTCGCGGACAAGGCGTCTCCCGTCATCGAGCGCGCCTCAGTGACGGCGCGATGGCCAACACCGTGCCTCTGTAAGTTCATTTGTGCAAGATGCCATCGAGTTTCTTGCACAAACAGTCATCTTGGCGGACCTGGGAACGGAGCCGTGATCCGGCCTGTCCGGCTGTCTGGCCTGTCCGGCTGTCCGCGCCGCTGGGCGGGGCGCGCTTGCGGGACCTGAGGCGCGCGAAGGCATTGCTCTCGCCGTCGAGGGTGCGGCCGCAGGGTGGCGAACGCCCGCTCCGAGGAACCGGCTCAACGGCCGCCGGCGAGCATCCAGATTCCGATGGCGGAGAACAGAGTGCCGAGCGCGAGAGAGAACGCGACATCCTTGACACGCCTCCTGGCGAGGTCGATTCGCGCGCTCTTGGGGGCGTTGCCGGGAAGGTAGCGCACCGGGACCCCGCCGCCCACGGGAAGCCCCCTGACTCCGGATGACCCGGACTGGAACGTATGCCGACTGCCCTGCACATCGACGAATTCGACTATCGCGAAGTGGACAGGGCCGTCCTTCCCGAAGTTCACGCGGTGACGGACCACCAGGCCCTGGACGCGGATACCCTCGCGTCCGAGGCGGTACTGGACCACGGCCTCATGAGTGCCGAACCCGAGCGCGGTGAGACCTGCCAGTAGCAACAACGCAACCACCCTGCTGCCCCCCTGCGCACCCTGGACGGCCTTGGACGCTTCTTGCCTTCGAGCGCCCCTTGTCTCAGGAGTGGACGCTGCATCGGCGGGGGGCGGTTCCTGGTGAAAAGGCTGGACTGTGCTGAGCGGTCCGATACGAAGGGGGGAGACTGCCGCTCGGATCGGGGCGCGGGCATGGACGTGGGCGGGGGAGGGGAGGTACTCGGCGGCCGGGGCCGGGCCGGGCGAGCGGACCGATTCCCGGGCCGGCGGGGGAGCGGTGGCGGATTCTCGGGGACGGCGAGCCAGGGGCGCAGCCCCAGGTGTGTCGGAAGCCGGACTCTGAGCAACAACCCTGCAAGAAGCCCTGCGGAGCAGCACTAAGATCTTCGGCATGGCGAAGCGCAAGGTGCAGCGGCGGGCCCGGAAGATCCTGGGCGAGGAACCCGTCGCCCTGGTCTGGTGCGAGATCCACAAGCCCATTCCCGCACCGCCCAAGGACGTTCACCGTGCAGCAGGCAAGGGACGTCTGAAACCGCGCCACCATTGGCTGTTGTACGCCGGGGCCGTTGTGTTCTTCTTCGTGATCGTGCCGATGATGCTGATCGACAAACTCGGCCGCACGCTGGAGCAACTGCTGTCGGGACAGAGACGCGGCCGCCGTTCCGAACCGCCGTCAACTCCGTCCGACACACGGCGTTCCAGCCGTGACCGCTCCCCTGAGAACGACCGAGAGCAGGACCCGACCAACGGCGTCTTCGACGGAGACTGGAACCTGACCGCCGGCCAACTGCTGTTGCGCTGGTACGGCCACTCGCCCAACCCCAAGCGCCTGGTCATGCTGGCCCATGACCGCATCTGCGTGGCAGCGTCCCCCCGCCGGCGGCTGTCCCCGACCAAGGCCGACGACTTCCGGAGCGTCATGGAATTCCCCCTCGACCAGGCCCGTATCGAGGGCGAGGCGGGCCAGCCGCGTGGGTACGCCACCTTCCGGATCCGCTTCGCCGACGGTTCCTGGCTGGAGACAGGCCGACTGGGCGAGCCGGAAGACGCCGATCACTTTCTGCGCACGGTCAGCTGTTGATCTGGCCGCCTTCTCTGCCTCTGCGTCGCCCCACTGGCCAGGCGTGAGCAGGAGGGCCATGGGGCGGCAGCCGCATGGGCCAGCAAGGTGGATCTTGCAGGTCGGGCCGCGTTCTTGCAGGTCATGCCGTGGGACGCCAGTCCGGATCCGACACACCTTTGCGTTGATCACGGTGTGGTGGTCGTTTCACCGGCCACCCTCGCCACCCGGTGGAGGCAGATGCGCCTCCAGTATCGACCACTCGCGATTCGTCAGGTCCCTCCTGACCGACGCCCCGACAAACGAGCGACTGCTCGGAAGGACACATGCTCCGCCGGACAGCACCTAGGCGGCCTACGCGGTTGTGGCGATGCCGCCGTCGACGGGGATCACGGCGCCCGTCAGGTACGCGCCTGCCCGGCTGGCGAGGAACACGGCGACACCCGCCATGTCGTCGTCGCGGCCGATCCGGCGTAGTGGGGCCGACGCTGCGATCGCCTCGCCCAACTCATCGAGGGTTGCAGCCATCATCGCCGACGGGAACGGTCCCGGCGCCACGGCGTTCACGGTGACGTGCTGCGGTCCTAGTTCCTTGGCGAGCACTCTGGTGAGTTGATGCAGTGCGGCCTTGCTGCTGGAGTACGAGTAGTTGGGCCGCTGGGGGATGTGAATGGCGGCGATGCTGCCGATGTTGATGATCCGCGCGGGATCGTCGACGGTGCCCGTCCTGCGAAGCGCGGGAAGCAGCGCCTGGACCAGCCAGAACGGCGACTTCAGGTTGAGGTCGACGACTGTGTCCCAGGCCGCGTCTGGGAACGTCGCCAGCGGCTCGTCCCACATGGCGCCCGCGTTGTTGACGAGGATGTCGAGACGCTCCGAGTCGGCGATGACGAGGTCGGACAGTCGCCGGCACTCGTCGTGGCGGGACAGGTCGGCGGGGATGGCCCGCACCTCACCGAATTTGGACAGCTGTTCCTGCGCCAGAGCACACGCTTCTGCGTTGCGTGAGCTGATGACCACGCGGACACCCGCCTGGAGAAGGCCACGCGCGATCATCATCCCGATGCCTCTGGTGCCACCGGTGACGAGCGCGCGCTTCCCACGCAGATCGAAAAGTTCTGCATGCGTTGTGAAGGGGTTGTCTACCACTTGCTGCCTTTCTCGTTGCATGAGAGATGCTCCTGCGGTATCGGCTGTCTGGCTCTCACCAATTGCGTGTTTACCCGGGAGCCGGGAGCCGGGAGCCGGTACAGAGGTTAGGCAGCCTTCCGGGATGTCGGCGAGGCCCTGTTGATACAGGTACTGCGAGAGCCTCCCTCAGGGCCAGTCCGGGCGATCACGGGTTTCACTGCAGGGCTGTAGCGGAGCACCGTCTCGAACTGGGCTCAGTCCGCCAGCTGTCCGCCGCCGACGGCCAGGGACAGCGGACGGCAGCGGCCGTCGGCGCTCAGGTGGAGCCTGCCGGTGATCCCGACACCGGCCACAACGCCCGTTGCTGACCGGCAGGAACGGCCGCAGGCGTTTCCACTCCGCATCCGTCAGGTCACCCCGCCCTGCCTGGCACAGCGAGCCATCGGCCAGACAGTCACTTGATCGGGTGAGCAAGTCCTAGCTGGGGGACGGACGTATCCAGTGTGGTGCGCTTCGATGAAGTCGAGCGCCAGATCCGCGTGCGTTCGTACAGCCAGTCAGTCAGTCAGTCAGTGAGCCTTTTCCAACCTCATGCTGACGCGTGATGAAGGACGAGGACGGCCTGGACGATCGCTGTGATGCGGTTGGTGCTGCAGCGGAGCTTCCGCAGGAGGCGCCAGCCCTTCAGGGTGGCCATGGCCTGCTCGCCGAGGCAGCGGATCTTGGCGTGCGTGCTGTTGTGCCGACGCTGCCACCGCTTGAGCCGGCGACCCCGGAAGGGCACCCGGATGGAGCCACCAGCACCTTGATATGCCTTGTCGGCCCAGCACTTGAGGTCGGCGTCGGTGAGTGCTTCGACGATGCCGTGGGCGCGTGCGGCGGTCAGGTCGTGGGTGGAGCCCGGGAGTGCGGGCGAGGCCCACAGCAGTCGGCCGAAGGGATCGGTGAGGACCTGGATGTTCATGCCGTGACGTTTGTGTTTGCCCGAGTAGTACGGAGTGTCGGCGGCGATCCGGTCGATCGGCAGCAGGGTACCGTCCAGGATGACGAACGCCTTGGTTCGTGCGATCTGCATGACCTCGGCCAGGGTGGCGCGAGGCCAGCCAGAACCTCGACGGCCTCGCGTATGTAGCGGTATACGGTCGCGATGCCGATACCGAACCCGGCGGCGAGTTGGGCGTACGTGTCGCCGCATCGCAGATGGGCCAAGGCGAGGAGAGCCTGACGGCCAGCGGTCAGACGCCGCCATCGGGTCCCGATCTCCCCTCGCCGGACAGCGACTCGTCCGGTCAGGCACCGCAGGGTACGACTGGACAGGTCGATCGACGACGGGTAGACAAGCACGCGAAGCTCCTGGTGGCTGCGGGCGATCTTGGTCGAGAACCCGTCTACCGGGAGCTTCGTCGTTCCGCAGATCCGTCCAACACGCGGCCAGCACCGTCAGGTTGGAAAAGGCTCAGTCAGTCGTGGGTTGTCTCAGTCTGTCGGAGTGCACCGGAGTGCCGATGCCGGTCTTGTCCGGCGCGGGAACTCTTCTCTTGGCCGCTGATGGCGACCACCCTTCAGTGGCTGACGTCGTCGCCCTGGTTTGGCGGATTCTCGTCGGCATTGTGATCCCTGACGCGCACAGGCTGAGGGGGGATTGGGGTATCCGCCAGGTGCTAGAAGATCGGTTGCCAAGGTTTCTCGCTGGCCGCCCATGACGCCAACAGGGCCAGATTGTCAGCGGCCGGCCCCTCCGAGGGCGCGGTGTAGACATTCAAATGCAGGCCAGGGTCGGTGGGCAGATCCATGGACTCGAAGTCCAGGTCGAGCCGGCCGACTACTGGATGGTTGACGCGCTTGCTTCCGTATCCGTGCAGCCGCACGTCCTGAGATGCCCACTGCCGCCGGAATAGCTCACTGCACGCTGACAATTCGGCAACAAGGGCGACGAGTTCCTCGTGGTGCGGATCGCGGCCGACCTCCATGCGTAGTATCGCTGCCGCATTTCGCGTGATCTGCTCGTAGTCGACGAAGAACGTCTTGGCTGCGTCGGGATTCAGGTACACGAACCGCGCGATGTTGGCGGGGCGTCGCGGGTCTGCCAGCACCGGTGAATACAGGGCTCGGCCAAGTTGATTCGTGGCGAGCACGTCGTGGCGGCCGTTGCGGATCCACGCCGGTGCATCGGTCATGGCGTCGAGCACTTGTTGCAGCGCCGGGCGCACCGTCGTTGCGGGCTTGCGGCGGCGTCGACTGCTGGGTGCCCCGGACTGGCGCGCGAGGTGAAACAGGTGATCGCGCTCCGCGTCGTCGAGTTGGAGGACCGAGGCCAACGCGTCGAGCACGCCCTCGGAGGTACCGGCCAGGGCGCCGCGCTCCATACGCACGTAGTAGTCAACCGACACTCCTGCGAGCAGCGCTACTTCCTCGCGACGCAGACCCTTGACGCGGCGGTTGCCACCGTAGGCGGGCAGACCCGCCTTATCGGGAGTGATACGGGAGCGACGTGACCTCAAAAACTCCCGGATCTCGGTGCGCAAATCAATCGTGCCGACCATTCCCTCATCGTAGTCCGCCGACCCGCAGGCGAAGGGACATGATCTCGGCGCAGTCGCATTTCAGCAGATCAGCAGCGGTTGGATGAGGCGGTGCGGTTTCCGGGCGTGATAGCGCGGAGCTGGGGCGAAGTCGGACCCGGCCGGGGGAGAAGGCGGCACCGGCGATCGGCCACAGGACCCCCATCTGCTGTGTGGGCTCGCAGCGTTGACTTCCGGTGGCACCGGCACCGGACCAGGGTGCTTCAACGGCCGTGTGCCGGCGGAAACCCGCTTGTCGGTATCGGTGTCGTAGCAGGGCCGAATATCCTGTGCAGCGTGCCGACTTCGATCTACCACGTACGCAAGACCTCGCTCGGTCTCAAGCGCAAGTACCGGATCTCCGCAGACGATGGGAAGGGGAAACCGGGCAAGCCGCTCGGCTACGCCGAGAAGCAGCTGAAGATGTCCGACGAGCTGGACATCTATACCGACGAGCGGCGCAGCGAGAAGCTGGTGACCGTCCGGGAGAGCTCGAAAGGCTGGCTCGCCGCACTGACCGGCTACGAGGCGTTCGATCATGAGGGCCGTCTGCTGGGCTCATTCGCGGTGCTGCCGAAGAAGTCGGTCGACCGTACGACCTGGGAGTTCGAGCAACCCGGCCTCGGCAGGCTCATCGGAAGGGAGCGCAGCGTCGCGACTGCGCGGGCCCGGCGGCTGCTGACGCTCTTCGACACGGTCGGAGAGATCGCGGGGGCCTTCGTGAAATACCACTTCGACTTCTCGCGGGACGGCGAGCCGGTGTTCAGCATCGACAAGCCCAAGGTGTTCGACGACTGGTATCGCCTGACCGTGCACGAGGATTCCGTCGACAGGCAGTTGCTTTTCGCACTGGCTGTGACGATGGAGGCCCGGCAGCGAGGCTAAGGCTTGGCCCGCAATGGAGGATAGGAGTGTGAGTGAGGTCTTCTCGGGCACTTGTGCATGCGCACTCGCCGACGAGGCCAGCGGGGCCGCCAGGCCGGCCTGAAAGTCAGTGCGCCGGTCAGTCGATGCCTTCGATGATGCGGAAGTCGCGCTCGACGCCGTCGGAAAGGGCGGCCAGAGCCTCCTGGTAGGCCGCGCTCTCGTGTGCTGCGACCGCCTGTTCGAAGGTGTCGAACTCGACCAGGACGGTGCGCTCGGCGATTCCGGCGTCGTGGGCGACAACCCGACCGCCGCGGGCGAGCGTCCGCCCGCCCTCGGCCTGGACGGCCGGACCGGCCAGCTTGTTGTAGGCGGCTAGCTTCTCGGGGTCGGAAATGGTGCGGTAGGCGCTGACCCAGTAGCCCTTGGCCATGGAAACCTCCTGTGTTTGGACAAACGTGCCAGGTTTCGCGTCGGCCCTCGGGTGATCGGCCGCGGTGACGGATCACCGGGCATTTCGGAGGGCGGTTCGCGAGGAACTGGCTGATTGTGGTGCGCTGTTGAGGTAGGACGATGTCTCAGTTGGCGATGGAGCCTACCTGGAGACCGTACGAGTCGCTCAGTCAACCAGGCGTCTCTGTCTGGATGAACTCGTGAACGATGCCCCGCCCAAGCTGTCCTTGCTCTACATCTGGCCAGCTCAGCATGAAGTTGAAGGGGCTCACCGTGCCGGGAACGGGACGCCCCAGGGCTCCTCCTCCAGGAAAAGCCCGTTGGGCAGGTATCTGATGGTTCGGTACCAGCCGACCAGCACCAGGAACTCCAGGAGTTGGGTGTCTTCGTAGTGGGTGCCCAGGGAATCCCAGGCGGGTTGTGAGAGGTGTGCTGTAACCCGCACGGTGTCCTGATCTGTGACGACACCGGTTTCCTGCAAGGGGGCAGCAAGTCGTCCGGCGGCCGTACACCGGCACCGCGGTCGCCGGGAGAACCGCCAGATCGGTACCCGCGCCGCAGAAGCCGCAATAGGGCACGCAGCCAGGCACGAGCCCGGCCGTCCCCCTGTAAACGCCGAGGCCACAGCCTCCAGATGTGGTTGCAGCACTAGGCTGCGAAGGGGGCGTTGGTCGTGGTTGTTCCCCACTGGTTGGTTTGCCGGTGCCAGGCATGGTTATGCCGGACGGTCCATCAGGTGACGTAAGGGGCAGAGCGGTGACGGTGGGAATGAAGGCGGTGCCGCTGGTCGGCGGGCCAGTGGAGTTACGGGGTGCACTGGATCTGGAGACCACCGAGGCGGGGGTGATGCCGCGTCGGCTGCCGGCGTGGACGAAGGTTCAGTACCAGGATCCCTCGGTCTACGGGGTGACCCTTATGCCCTCGGGCGTACGGCTGGTGTTCCGTACCGACGCGCGCGCGGTGGAGTTGGACGTACTCACCTCCACGGGGCAGCTCGACACGGAACCTCGCCCCCGCCCGACGGGGATGATGGAACTCCTGCTGGACGGCGTGCTGTTCGGGCGGCAGCAGGCTCCGCTGGGCAATGTGCTGCGGATGGCGGGCCCCGGGGCCGAGCAGCGACTGATCCCGGGCGAACCGGGGACTGTCCGGTTCGGCGGGCTGCCGGCCGGCATGAAGCAGGTCGAGCTGTGGCTGCCGCAGCAGACCCCCACGGAACTGGTGGGCCTGCGGGCCGACGGCAAGGTGTTGGCGCCGCTGCCGGACGGGCGACGCCGCTGGGTGCACTACGGCAGTTCCATCAGCCACTGCCTGGAGGCCGACGGCCCGACCGGCACCTGGCCGGTGGTGGCGGCAACGCTCGGGGGAGTGGAGGTGATCAATCTCGGCCAGGCGGGCAACGAGATGCTGGATCCCTATGTCGCCCGGACGATCCGCGATCTTCCGGCCGACCTGATCAGCCTCAAGGTGGGAATCAACATTGTGGGCCTGGCCACCTTTCGGCAGCGGTCGTTCGGCCCGGCGGTCCACGGATTTCTCGACACGATCCGCGAGGGGCACCCGGAGACCCCGCTGCTGCTGATCTCCCCGGTGAGCTGCCCGACGTTCGAGGAGCGTCCGGGGCCGGGCGTGATGGGTGCGGACGGGAGGATCACGGCCCTGGGTGACCCGGCGGACGTGACCGCCGGGGCTTTGTCGCTGACTTTGGTACGTGCCGAGCTGGCTCGGATCGTGGCGGCCCGGCGGGCGCACGATCCCCATCTGCACTATCTCGACGGACGCGAACTGCTCGGGCCCGGCGAGGTGGCCGACCTGCCCGATGGCCTGCATCCCACCGCCGCCGCGTACCGCCGGATGGGCAAGCGTTTCGCCGCACACGCCTTTGTGGACGGCGGTCCGTTCGCCTGACCACCCTGGCCCCGGGCCCACGCTGGGGGTCCGGAGCCAGATAGGCCGCGGCGCTGCAGTTCCGTGACGAGGCGCGCCGACGGGCCGACGGGGCCGCGGTCACAGACGGACGACGAGGGCGACGCTGTCGCGGGCGCCGCCCGGTCCGGATCGTTCGTGGCCGTGGCCTTGGCCTTGGCCACGATCGTGCCGAGGGTGGCCACGATTCCCGTGGGGGTGAAGGCAACGGAGCCGACTTTCAGGTTTCCGGTGCCATCGGCGACCGTGAGGGCCAGTTTCGTGGCGGTACCGGACGTCAGGCTCCCATGGGCCACCCGCTGTGTGACGCCCCTGGCCGTCGGCCCGGGCGGGGCGGGTGAAGCTGCCTCCGACGGCGGCCCGTAGGCCGTCGATGGATGAGTAGGCCGAGGGCGTTGTGTCGCTGGGGAGGTCTCTGAATCCGCCCGGCAGGAGTGAATCCCGTCTTCCATCGCGTCCAAGACGCTGCTCCACGTTGCGCACGCCTCCTCGACACTGCCTTGGGCGATCTGCCTCGCACCCATGTACCCGAGGGCGACCACGTGCGTGCGTCGGAACGCAGCCCCGCGAGCGTGTACGGAGCGCCGAAACTCTTTGACTGCCCTCTGGTGATCACCAAGATCTCGCAGAGTGCATGCGGTCTCGTGCGCCAAGGATGCCTCTCCAAAGAAGAGTGTCCGGTCCGGCTCGCTGATCCCTTCCTGAGCATGCGAAAGGTCGCCTTCCGCTCGTGCCAGCGCCTTGAGACGGCGTTGTTCAGTGCGTTCACCGCAAAGCGGGTTTTCATCCGACGGTCGATTGAGGAGCCGACGATCCGGCCTGACCAGGAATCTTTGATTCGCGTCAGGGGGAGCATGCCCTGGACGGTGGGGTGTTCCGTGATGTCGGTCAGCCACAGCTGGTTCGGGCCGGTGGCGGTGAAGTCCCGCCGCACGAGATCGTCGTATACCGGCGGCCCAGGTCTCCTGCCGTTCTTGGCTTGTTTCCTGCCGAAGACGGACCACCAGGCGTTGTTCCGGCAGGATCCGCCACGCAGCTCACGGCTCCTGCGGACTCGGACTTGTCGCGCTCCTAGCACACCTCGGCGGAGGCCGTCATCCACCCCGGAGCCGCCCAGGACGAGGGCAGCCCAATGCCAGAAGATGCGCAGGTCAACGTACTCGCCCCCGAGGCTTCAAGGGGACTGGGGGCAACGCGGGGGCAGGGATCGGTGCGCCGTCATAGCCACGTACGGTGCCGAACCGATCACCGTTCATCCAGTCCTCCCGGGCCTGCGTGATATCGCCCTGAGTTCTGGCCACGAAGTTCCACCACATGACGATCTCCTCCGCGAACGGCTCGCCGCCCAGCAGCATCAGGCCCGCGTCCGACCCTGCGCGAAGGGGCAGTTCGGTGCGTCCGCAGCCGAGATAGAGCATCGAGCCGGGATCGACCGGTACGCCGTCCACGGATGCCTCTCCCGACATCGCCAGTACCGCGTACTCGAAGTCCGGGTCCAGCGGCAGGGCCGTCTCCGCTCCTGCCGTGAGGGACAGGTCGGCGCCGATCAGCGGGCTGTACGTGGTGCCGGGGGAGAGGGCTCCGTCGAGTTCGCCCAGGATGACCGTTGCCGTGAAGCCCGGGGCCCGCACCGTCGGCAGGTCCGCGTGGTGCTGGAAGTGCGGCTCGACCGTGCGGTGGGCCTCCGGCAGTGCGACCCAGAGCTGCGCGCCGTGCAGATAGCGGGCATGTGCTGCGGGGCTCTCCTCCGAGTGGCTGATCGCCCGTCCCGAGGTCATGAGTCCCAGCTCACCCGGGCGCACCGTCTGCAGGCTCCCCGTGCTGTCCCGGTGCAGTACCTCTCCCTCGTGCAGCCAGCTCACCGTCTGGAGGCCCATGTGCGGGTGCGGCGGGACCTGCATCCCCGGCTCGTCGGCGATGTCGTCGGGCCCGTAGTGGTCCACGAACGCCCAGGCACCGACCATGCGTCGGCCCAGGTTGGGCAGCAGTCGGCGCACTTCGGTCGATTCGCCGAGCTGCACCCTGCGGGGGCTGAGGAGCTCGCGTACCGGCTCGGCCGCGACGAAGCCGCGGCCGCCGCAGACGGAGAGGGTCGCCTGCCGATCGAGATTGCTCATGCCGCACAACCTAGTACTGATCGCACCAGATCTGCTCACCTGTCGGTAGGCCGGGCCCACGGTGGGGCCGGAGCTCGCCATGCCCGAGAGGGGCGCCCCCCCTCCCGCAGACCCGAACAGACCATCAGGACGGGCATCGCCCCCGGTGGCGGACTCCAATGGACGGATGACCGCGCCTCCGCACGACTGCCTCGCGCGTAATGAGTGGATCTGTGGTGCCTATGTGTCGACCCGCAAGTCCATCCTCTGGGATGCGGTCCTCCAGCACCTCCAGCTGACCGCGGTCTCCGTGCTGGTCGGACTGCTGCTCGCCGTGCCCCTCGCGGTGGCGGCCCGTCGCTGGCGCTGGGCCTCCGGTCCGGTGCTCGGGGTCACCACGGTGCTCTACACGATCCCCTCGCTCGCGATGTTCTCGCTGCTCCTGCCGGTGTACGGGCTCTCCGCCTCCCTGGTGATCGCCGGCCTCGTCCTCTACTCGCTCACCCTGCTGGTACGCAACATCCTCGCCGGCCTGCGCGCCGTTCCCGAGGAGACCCGGCAGGCGGCCCGGGGCATGGGGTACGGGCCGATCCGGCTGCTGCTCGCCGTCGAGCTTCCGCTCTCGCTGCCCGCCGCGATGGCGGGACTGCGTATCGCCACCGTCTCGGCGGTCTCGCTCGTCACGGTGGGCGCCATCGTCGGATACGGCGGTCTCGGCAACCTCATCTACACCGGTATGAACAGCTACTTCAAGGCCCAGGTGCTGACCGCATCCGTGCTCTGCGTGATCATCGCCGTCGCCGCCGACCTCGTACTCCTCGCTGTGCAACGGCTGCTCACACCATGGACCCGCCTGTGAACACGCTCTCCTCGGCCTGGTCCTGGCTCACCAGCTCCGCCAACTGGTCCGGCAGCGCCGGAATCACCCACCGGATCACCCAGCACGTCTTCCTCACCCTCGTCTGTCTCGCGCTGAGCTGTCTGATCGCCCTGCCGGTCGCCGTGGTGCTCGGGCACATCGGCAAAGGCGGTGCGCTCGCCGTCAACATCTCCAACATCGGCCGCGCCGTCCCCACCTTCGCCGTCCTCGTTCTGCTGCTGCTCACCCCGCTCGGCAAGCACGGCGACTGGCCGACCATCATCGCGCTGGTGCTCTTCGCCGTACCGCCGCTGCTCACCAACGCCTACGTCGGGATGCGCGAGGTCGACCAGGACGTGGTCAGGGCGGCCCGCGGGATGGGTATGACAGGACGACAACTGCTGTTTCACGTGGAACTGCCGCTTGCGTCGCCTTTGATCCTCACCGGTATGCGGATCGCCGCTGTCCAGCTCGTCGCCACGGCCACCCTCGCCGCGCTCGCCGGCGGCGGGGGACTCGGCCGGATCATCACCGCCGGCTTCAACCTCGCCTCCACACCGCAGGTCGTGGCGGGAGCCGTGCTGGTGGCCGTGTTCGCGCTGCTGGTGGAGGCGCTGTTCGTGATCGGGCAGCGGCTGGCGCCCGCGTGGGCCAGAGGGGGTACGGAGTGAGGGCCCGCCGGGCCGGACCCCGGCTGCTGTTCGGCGCGCTCCTGCTGACAGCCACGGCCTGCGCCACCGGACCCGCACTGGAGAGCCGCGGAACGGTCACGGCCCCGCCGGGCGACAGCAAACAGCTGACCATCGGCACGGCCGGCTTCACCGAGAGCGATCTGCTCGCCCAGATGTACGCGCTGCTGCTCCACCGGGCCGGATACCGTACCGACATCCTGTCCGTGACCAACAGGGAACTCTATGAACCGGCCCTGGAGAGCGGCCAGATCGACGTCGTCGCGGAGTACGCCGCCACCTTCGCTGACTGGCTCAACACCAAGGTGAAGGGCTCCGGAGCGCCGCCCGCCGGCTCGCCCGACCTCGGGGCCACCATGAAGTCCCTGCGTGCCCTGGCGGCGCCCCGCGGCCTCACGGTCCTGAAGCCGGGACGGGCGGTCGACCAGAACGCCTACGCGGTCACCACGGCCTACGCCGCCCGCCACCATCTGAAGACCCTCAGCGACCTGGGGGCGTCCAAGCTCCCGGTGCGGCTCGCCGCCGGTGACGAATGCGTCCAGCGCCCCTACTGCGAGCCCGGACTCAAGAAGACGTACGGCATTCACATCACCGGGATCGACCCCAAGGGTGTCGGCACCACTCCGGCCAAACAGGCGGTGCAGAACGGGCAGGACCAGATGGTGCTGACGACGACCACGGACGCCACCCTCGGCGCCTTCGGTCTCGTCATCCTCCAGGACGACAAGCATCTGCAGAACGCCGACGCCATCGTGCCCGTCGTCAACCGCTCACGCGCCGGGAGCAAGGGTGTCACCGGCGCGCTCGACCGGCTCAACGCCGTACTGACCACCAAGGACCTGGCCTCGCTCAACGAACAGGTGGACAGCTGGCGGCGGCTGCCCGAGGACGTCGCCAGGAACTACCTGAAGTCGAAACACTTGCTCTGAGTCTGCTCCGAGCTGCTCTGACTTGCCCTGAGTGCTCTCAACGGTTCCTCGTCTGCTCCGGGCCGTCCGTTGCTCCGGCCGTCCATCGGCGCAGACCGTGTGCCCGGCCCCGTTCACGCGTCCGAGACGGACTTGAACTCCACCTCGTCCCGCGCGAGCCCGTGCGCGTCCGCGTCCACCGACCGCCGCAGCGCCTCATGCAGTTTCGCCGGGGTCAGTACGCCGAGGAACCGGTCCCCGTCCAGCACCGCCACCCACCCCGCATCGTGCTGCAGCATCTCGCTGAACGCCTGTTTCAGCGGTGCCCCCACCGGAACCCACGCCTCCATCCGGCGGGCGAGGGGGCCCACCGTGCCGCCGGCCCCCGGCAGGGAGTCCGCGGCCACCCAGCCGTGGAGCCCGCCGTCCTGCCGCAGGACCACGGCCCACCGTGCCCCTTCCGTACGCAGACGCCCGGCGACCGTGCCGGCCGTCTCGTCGAGGCGGGCCACCGGCGGCTGTTCCAGGTCGTCCGTCTCGATCCGGGTGACGGACAGCCGCTTCAGTCCGCGGTCGGCTCCCACGAACTCGGCCACATAGGGGGTCGCCGGAGTACCGAGCACCGCTCCCGGGGTGTCGAACTGCTCGATCCGCCCCTCCCCGTACACCGCGATCCGGTCGCCCATCCGGACGGCCTCCTCGATGTCATGGGTCACCAGCAGCACCGTCTTGCGCACCGCAGCCTGGAGCTTGAGGAACTCGTTCTGCAGCCGCTCGCGGACCACCGGGTCGACCGCGCCGAACGGTTCGTCCATCAGCAGGACGGGCGGATCGGCGGCGAGCGCTCTGGCCACTCCGACCCGCTGCCGCTGGCCACCGGACAGCTGTGCCGGATACCGGGAACCGTAGGTCCCGGGGTCGAGGCCCACCAGATCGAGGAGTTCGGCGGCGCGCTCCCTCGCCCTGGCCTTCTTCCAGCCGACCAGGGCGGGCACGGTGGCCGTGTTGTCGAGGACCGTACGGTGCGGGAAGAGACCGACCTGCTGGATGACGTAGCCGATGCCGCGCCGCAGCCGGACCGGGTCGATGCCGGAGATGTCCTTGCCGTCCACCAGGATCCGGCCCGAGGTCGGTTCGATGAGCCGGTTCACCATCATCATCGTGGTCGTCTTGCCGCAGCCCGACGGGCCGACGAGGGTGACGAGCTCGCCCTCCGCGACTTCGAACGACAGATCGTCCACGGCGGCGGTGCCGTCCGGGTAGACCTTGCCGACCTGCTCGAACTCGATCATGGATCAACGCTAACCGCGAGGGGCGCACCGCGCTCACCAGCGGCCCCCGCGCAGGGGGGCGGAGAGAAGCGGGAGCAGCGACGGGGGCAACGGACCGTGGCGCGGCCCGGTCCGGGGCCGACCCCGCCGGAGAGTCGCTCGGTCGGCGCCGGTTTCTGTGAACCGGCGCGATGAATCGTTTCATTATCGCCAGGGCGCGGCTGTTTGTCCAGGGCGGATTCAACGGGCGCCCCGAGGTGTCAGGCGCGGCGAAATTTTCTGCTGCACGCCCATTGACGTGGGGCGAACGGCGCCCCTAGCTTCCGTGCAATCGAGTTGAAACCTTTCATGTGTCCGAGGCGTACGCCCTCAGCCACCGAGGAGCTTCCATGACCCAGTCCGACCCGGGCGCGGGCCCCGCTCCCGTGCTCGCGCTGGAGGACGTCTCCAAGTCCTTCGGCGCGGTTCGGGCCCTCCAGGACGTCTCCCTGCATCTGTTCGCCGGTGAGGCCCACGCTCTCGCGGGCGAGAACGGGGCCGGCAAGTCCACCCTCATCAAGACCCTCGCCGGTGTGCACAGGCCGGACTCCGGCCGGATCCTGCTGGACGGCGAACCCGCCGAGTTCCACGGACCGGCCGGCGCACGCGACGCGGGAGTCGCCGTCATCTACCAGGAACCGACGCTCTTCCCCGACCTGTCCATCGCCGAGAACATCTTCATGGGCCGTCAGCCGCGCCGGTCGCTGCGCCGCATCGACCGCAGGGCCGTGCTGGAGGCGACCGCAGCGCTGATGCGCAGACTCGGCGTGGCGCTGGACCCCGAGCGGCCCGCACGCGGACTGTCCATCGCGGACCAGCAGATCGTCGAGATCGCCAAGGCGCTCTCCTTCGACGCCCGCGTCCTGATCATGGACGAACCGACCGCCGCTCTCACCGGCAGCGAGGCGGCCAGGCTCTTCTCCGTGGTGGAGGCGCTGCGCGGCGAAGGTGCCGCGGTGCTCTTCATCTCGCACCGGCTTGAGGAGATGTTCCGGCTCTGCCGGCGCGTCACCATCCTGCGCGACGGACGGCTGGTCGCCACCGAACTCCTCGAAGAGCTGACCGAGGACGACCTCGTACGCCGGATGGTGGGCCGTGACCTGGGCGAGCTCTACCCCAAGCAGCCGGCCGCGCTGGGCGAGACCGCCCTGTCCGTCAGCAGACTGACCCGCGAGGGCGTCTTCCGGGACATCAGCTTCGACGTACGCCGCGGCGAGATCGTCGCACTCGCCGGGCTCGTCGGCGCCGGGCGCAGCGAGGTCGTCCAGGCCGTCTTCGGCGTCGACCGGGCGGACGCGGGCGAGGTGACCGTGAACGGCCGTAAGCTGCCCCCCGGTTCGCCCACAGCGGCGATGGACGCCGGGATCGCCCTGGTCCCCGAGGACCGGCGCCAGCGTGGCCTCGTCATGGAGATGTCGATCGAACGCAACATCGGCCTCACCGGACTCGGCAGCCTCGGCCGCGCGGGGCTGATCCGCCGGACGCTGGAGACCGCACGGGCCGCGGACTGGGCGGTGCGGCTCCAGCTCAAGTACGGCAGGCTCGGCGACAGCGTCGGGGTGCTCTCCGGGGGCAACCAGCAGAAGGTCGTCCTCGCCAAGTGGCTCGCCACCGAGCCCGGCGTCCTCATCGTCGACGAACCCACCCGCGGTATCGACGTGGGCACCAAGGCCGAGGTCCACCGGCTGCTCTCCGGGCTCGCGGCCGAAGGGCTCGCCGTGCTGATGGTCTCGTCCGATCTGCCGGAGGTCCTGGGCATGGCGGACCGGGTGCTCGTCATGCGCGAAGGGCGGCTGGTGGCCGAGATACCCCGTACCGGCGCCACCGAGGAGTCGGTGATGGCCGCCGCGGCGGGACGCGGCAGTACCGAGGAGGACGCGGCGGCATGACCACCACTCTCGACAAACCCCTGCCCGCACCGGACTCAGCGCGCTCGCTGCTCGACACCGTCTTCCGGGCCCGCGAACTGAGCATCGGCGGCGCGCTGGTGCTGCTCATCCTCTGCACCTGGCTCACCAACCACGGTTTCCTCGACGACCAGGGCATCAAGGACCTGCTGCTCAACTCCTCGATCCTGGTGCTGCTCGCGGTCGGCCAGTCCGTCGTCGTCATCACCCGCAACATCGACCTGTCGGTCGGCTCGGTCACCGGTCTGACGGCCTTCGCCTGCGGCCACTTCGTGTCCGGCACCGACCACAGCGCTCTCACCGTCGTCCTGCTGGGGCTCGGCCTCGGTGTCGTCTGCGGGCTGGTCAGCGGAGCGCTCGTCAGCTTCGGACGGGTCCCGGCCCTGGTCGTCACACTCGGCATGCTGTACGTCGTCCAGGGCCTCGACCACGCCTGGGCGCACGGTGAGCAGATCAACGCCGTCAACGTCCCCGACGGGGTGCTCTCGCTCGGTACCGGCAGCGTCCTCGGCATCCCCTATCTGCCGCTGATCTCCGCAGCCGTCCTCGCCGGGACCGCGTACTACCTGCGGAGCTACCGCAGCGGGCGCGAGCTGTACGCCATCGGGTCCAGCCCCGAGGCCGCCCGCCTCGCGGGCATCCCGGTCCGCCGCAGGATCCTCGGCGCGTACGCCTTCTCCGGCGCGGTCGCCGGATTCGCCGGAGCGCTCTGGCTGGCACGCTTCGGCACCGTCGTCGCGGACGCGGCCAACGGCTGGGAACTGACCGTGGTCAGCGCCGTCGTCGTCGGCGGTGTCGCCATCACCGGCGGCACCGGCGCGGTCTGGGGAGCGGCGCTCGGTGCGCTGCTGCTCACCACCATCGGCAGCGCCCTGGTCGTGCTGAAGGTCGACTCGTTCTGGCAGCAGGCCATCACCGGCGTGCTGCTGCTGGCGGCCATCACCACCGACCGCATCGTGCAGGTACGCACCACCAGTGCCCTGCGGAAGAGGAGCAGGCGATGACCACTCTCACCAAGTACGTGCGCTGGGACACCGTCGTCACCGTGCTCCTGGTCGCCGTCTTCCTCGCGGGCGCGGGCAGCACCGACGGCTTCGCCGACACCTCCAACCTCTCCGCCGCGCTCGACGACACCGCTGAGATCGCCCTGATCGCCCTGCCGATGACGCTGCTGGTCGTCGCCGGACAGGTCGACCTCTCGGTGGCGTCGATGCTCGGGCTCTCCAGCGCACTGGCCGGGGCCCTCTGGGACGCGGGCTGGACCTTCGAACTGATCGTGCCCGTCTGTCTGCTGGTGGGCGCGGCGGGCGGCGTACTGAACGGCTGGCTGGTCACCCGGATCGGACTGCCCTCGCTGGCCGTGACCATCGGGACGCTCACCCTCTACCGGGGTCTGGCGTCGGTGGTCCTCGGCGACAAGGCCGTCGCCGACTTCCCCGACGCGTACGCGAAGTGGGCCGCCTACACCAGGACGGTGCCCGGCACCTTCGTGCCGTATCCGGTCGCCCTGTTCATCGTGCTCGCCGTGATCACCGCCGTGGTGCTGCACTGCACCGGCTTCGGGCGATCGCTCTTCGCCATCGGCGCCCAGGAGGACGCGGCGTACTTCGCGGGCATCCGCGTCAAGCGCGTCAAGATCGCGCTGTTCGCGGTGTCCGGACTCGTCGCCTCCTTCGCGGGGATCGTCTACACACTGCGCTACGGAAGCGCCCGCGCCGACAACGGCATCGGCCTCGAACTCACCGTCATCGCGTCGGTCCTGCTCGGCGGAGTCGACTTCGACGGCGGGAAGGGCACACTCGGCGGCGCGGTCGCCGGGGTCCTGCTGATCGGGCTGCTCGGCAATCTGCTCACTCTCAACGATGTGTCCAACGAGGTCCAGGTGATCGTCACCGGCCTGCTGCTCATCGCGTCCGTCCTCACCCCGCGCGTCATCAGCGCGGTCTCCGCACGGCGCGCCACCTCCGACCGACCCCCCGACCAGACCCGAATCGAGAGGCCCTCCACGTCATGAAACTCCGCAGCACGCCCCCGCGCACCCGCGCGCTCGCCGTCACCGCCGTGGTCTGCTCCCTCGCTCTCGCGGGCTGCTCGGGAACCACCAAGGACTCGGTGAAGAACGACGACAAGCCGGCCGCGAGCGGCCAGAAGGCCAACCCGGACGCCCCGTTGAAGAAGGGGCTCAAGCTGGCCTTCCTGCCGAAGCAGATCAACAACCCGTACGAGCAGATCGTCGACAACGCGGGAATCGCCGCCGCCAAGGAGTTCGCGTCCAGCGGGAAGGAGGTCGGCCCGTCCGACGCCAAGGCGTCCTCGCAGGTCTCGTACATCAACACCCTGACCCAGCAGCGGCAGAACGCCATCCTCATCGCGGCCAACGACCCCAACGCGGTGTGCGGCCCGCTCAAGCAGGCCATGAAGCAGAACATCAAGGTCGTGGCGTACGACTCGGACACCGCCAAGGACTGCCGGCAGATCTTCATCAACCAGGCCAGTTCCGAACAGATCGGCCGCACCCAGATCCAGCACATCGCCCAACAGCTGCACTACAAGGGCCAGATCGCGATCCTCTCGGCCACCCAGAACGCGACGAACCAGAACACCTGGATCTCGTACATGAAGGACGAGCTGAAGAAACCGGCGTACAAGAACATGAAGCTGGTGAAGGTCGCCTACGGGGACGACGACGACCAGAAATCCTTCCAGGAGACACAGGGGCTGCTCAAGGCGTACCCGAAGCTGAAGGGCATCATCTCGCCCACGACGGTCGGCATCGCCGCGGCCGCCCGCTACATCAGCGCCTCCTCGTACAAGGGCAAGGTCGTCGTGAACGGCCTGGGCACGCCCAACCAGATGCGCAAGTACGTCAAGGACGGCACCGTCGCACAGTTCGCGCTCTGGGACCCCAAGAAGCTCGGCAAGCTCGCCTCGTACGCGGCGGCCGCGCTCGCCTCCGGGCAGATCACCGGGGCCGAGGGCGAGAAGTTCAAGGCCGGCGATCTGGGCGACTACACCGTGGGCAAGGACGGCGAGGTCATCCTCGGACCGCCCACCGTCTTCGACAAGTCCAACATCGACCGGTTCAACTTCTGAGCCACCGGCTCGGCCTCTGAGCCGTTGACAGGACGGGAGCACTGGACACCATGAGCGCACGCACACCCGCCGTCGCCCGCAGGACCAAGGTCGGACTTGTGGCGGGCGGACTCGGCGCCTACTGGCCGCAGTTCCCTGAGCTGCTCCCGCGGCTGCGCCGCTCCGCGGCCAGGGTGGCGGAGCGGCTCGGCGGGCTCGACGCCGATGTGGTGGACGCCGGGTTCATCTCCGACGCCCAGGAGGGCGCCGATGCGGCGGAGCGGCTGCGCACCGCGGGCTGCGACCTCATCGTCTGCTTCGTCGCGACGTATCTCACCGCCACCATGCTGGTCCCGGTGGCGCAGCGCAGCGGCGCTCCCGTTCTGCTCGTCAATCTCCAGCCCACCGAGGTGATGGACCACGACACCTTCGGCACCGGGGACTGGCTGGCGTACTGCGGTGCCTGTCCGCTGCCGGAGATGGCCAACACCTTCGCGCGGGTGGGCGTCGAGTTCCGCTCGGTCTCGGGTCATCTGGAGGACGACCGGGCCTGGGAGCGGATCGGCCGCTGGGTCCGGGCGGCCGGGGTGCGGGCCGTGCTGCGGCACGGCCGGCACGGGCTGCTCGGGCACCTCTATCCGGGGATGTACGACGTGTCCACCGACCTCACCATGGTGCCGGGCAGCCTCGGCGGGCATGTCGAGGTGCTGGAGACCGACGATCTGCGGGTCAGGGTCGAGCAGGCGGACGACGCCGCGGTGGAGGCGAGGCTGGCGGAGGCCCGGCGGCTCTTCGAGATCGACGGCTCCGTCGCGCCCGACGACCTGGCGTGGGCGGCCAGGGTGTCCGCCGGTCTCGACCGGCTCGTCGCCGACTTCGACCTGGACTCGCTCGCGTACTACCACCGGGGCCTCGACGGCGACATCCACGAACGGCTGGGCGCCGGGCTGATCCTGGGCGCCTCGCTGCTGACCGCACGGGGGGTGCCGGTCTGCGGCGAGTACGAACTGCGCACATCGCTCGCCATGCTGATCGCCGACCGGCTCGGTGCCGGCGGCTCCTTCACCGAACTCCAGGCGCTCGACTTCCGGGCGGGTGTGGTCGAGATGGGCCACGACGGCCCGGGCCATCTCGCCATCAGTGACGGCCGCCCGCTACTGCGCGGCCTCGGGGTGTTCCACGGCAAGCGCGGCTGGGGGGTCTCCGTGGAGTTCGACGTCAGGCACGGCCCGGTCACCCTGGTCGGGCTCGGGCAGACCCGCGACGGCCGCTACCGGATCGTCGCCGCCGAGGGTGAGGTCGTCGGCGGCCCGCGGCTGAAGATCGGCAACACCACGTCCCGGGTCGACTTCGGAGTGGACCCGGGGGAGTGGACCGACACCTGGAGCGCGAGCGGCGTCGGGCACCACTGGGCGCTCGCCACCGGGCGGCTGCTGCCCGACCTGCGGGCACTGGCCGGTCTCGGCGGCCCGGAACTGGTGGAGGTCGGCGGCTGACCGGGGCCGGAGCGTGTCCGGGCCACCGGCCGCACCGGCCCCGGGACCCGTGGTGCCCACGGGCCGGACGGCCCCGAAAGGCTGATGGCCACTGGCCGGCCTGCCCCGGGCGGCTCGGGGCCCATGGCCGATGTGTCCGGACCGCTGGGGGCCACCCGCCGGCCCGGCCCCGTACCCGGAGCGCTGGGGCCCACCGGCCGGACCGGCCCGGCGGGTATGGGGGATCATGAAGGTGCCGTACGTCCGATCAGGAGCACCGATGACCCGCTATCACCAGCCCGGCCTCACCCTCACCGACCACCGGTTCCAGGTCCCGCTGGACCACACCAGGCCGGACGGGGAGCAGATCGAGCTGTACGCCCGCGAGGTCGTCGCCTCCGACAAGACGGACGCCGGTCTGCCCTGGCTGGTCTACCTCCAGGGCGGCCCCGGGTTCGGTGCGAACCGGTTCCACGGGAAGCAGGCATGGCTGGGCCGCGCCGTGCGGGAGTTCCGGGTGCTGCTGCTCGACCAGCGCGGCACCGGAGCGTCCACGCCCGTCAACCGCCAGACGCTTCCGCTGCGCGGCGGTCCCGCCGAGCAGGCCGGCTATCTGGCGCACTTCCGCAGCGACTCCATCGTCCGGGACTGCGAACTCATCCGCCCCCGGCTCACCGGCGGCGCCCCGTGGACCGTACTCGGCCAGAGCTTCGGCGGGTTCTGCGCCGTCCGCTATCTGTCCGCAGCCCCGGAGGGCCTTGCCGCCGCCCTGATCACCGGCGGTCTCCCCACGCTCGACGGGCACGCCGACGACGTCTACCGGGCCGCCTACCCGCGGATCGCCCGCAAGACGGCCGCGCACTACGCCCGCTACCCGCAGGACGTGGCCAACGCCCGCCGCATCGCCGCCTTCCTGCGCGCCGACCGGCCGGTGCTGAACAGCGGCTACACCCTCACCGTCGAAGCCTTCCAGTCCCTGGGCATCGCACTGGGCGGCGGGGACGGCAGCCACGCGCTGCACTACCTCCTGGAGGACGCGTTCGTCGACACCCCGCAGGGCCCGCAGCTGTCCGACTCCTTCCAGGAGAGGGTGCACGCCGCCCTGTCCTTCGCCGCGCACCCGCTGTACGCGCTGGTCCACGAGGCGATCTACGGCCAGGACAGCCGCCCCACCGACTGGTCGGCGGAGCGGGTGCGCGCCGAATTCCCCGCCTTCGACGCCGACACGGCGCTCGCAGGCGACGCCCCGCTGCCCTTCACCGGCGAGTCCGTGCACCCCTGGCACTTCGATGTGGACCCGGCGCTGCGCCCGCTGCGCGAGACCGCGGAGCTGCTGGCCGCCCGTACGGACTGGCCCCGGCTGTACGACACGGCCCGGCTCGCGGCGAACGAGGTGCCGGTCGCCGCAGCCGTCTACCACGACGACATGTACGTCGACACGGAACAGGCCCTGCGCACCGCACGGTCCATCCGGGGCCTGCGCACCTGGGTCACCGACGAGTTCGAGCACGACGGGCTCAGGGCCGGCGGGCCGCGGGTGCTCGACCGGCTGCTCGCACTGGTCCGGGGCGAGGTCTGAGCCGTTGCCCCCGGCGACCGGGTGGGCGATCATGCGGTTATGACCGAGCAGCTGGAACCCATGCCCGCCCAGTGGGAGCGCGCGCTCGCGGTCGTCGCCCACCCGGACGACCTGGAGTACGGCTGCGCCGCCGCCGTCGCGGTGTGGACGGACGAGGGCCGGGAGATCTCGTACCTCCTCGCCACCCGGGGTGAGGCGGGCATCGACACCATCGAGCCCGCCCGGTGCGGTCCGCTGCGCGAGCGCGAGCAGCGGGCGAGCGCGGCGGTGGTCGGCGTGGGGTCGGTCGAGTTCCTTGACCACCACGACGGAGTGATCGAGTACGGTCCCGGACTGCGCAGGGACATCGCGGCCGCCATCCGCAGGTACCGGCCCGAGCTGGTCATCACGCTCAACCACCGGGACACCTGGGGCGGCACCGCCTGGAACACGCCGGACCACACGGCGGTCGGGCGGGCCGTGCTCGACGCGGCGGGCGACGCGGGAAACCGCTGGATCTTCCCCGAGCTCGCCGCGCGCGGGCTCCAGCCGTGGGACGGCGTGCGCTGGGTGGCGGTGGCCGGTTCATCCGAGCCGACGCACGCGGTGGACGTGACCGGTGGGCTGGAGCGTTCGGTGCGTTCCCTGCTCGAACACCGCACCTATATCGAGGCGTTGACCGACGATGACCCCGAGACGTACTGCCGTACGTTCCTGACCGGGAACGCCACGGCGGCGTCCGCGCGGTTCGGCGGCAGGCCCGCGGTCACCTTCGAGCTCTTCCCCCGCTGAACCGCTGAACTGCCCGACTGCTGAACCCCTGGACCCCTGAACCGCGCCCCCTTCGGGAAGCGCTGCCTGGTCCTGTCAGGCGGGGCCGATCTGGATCTGGCCAGAAGAGGCACCCGGACGGAAGGTTACCGGTGCTAGTTACTCGCATCACTCGTCTTTCGTGAGGAGCGCCGGCCGGGCCGCCTGCCACCGTGCGGAGCTGGTCATCGGCGGCGTGCCCGCCTGAGCCTGCCGACAACGAAGCCAAGGGGTAGCACCGTGGACGAGCAGCAGACCATCATCTATCCGGCCAGGACAGTGCGCACCATGGATCCGGCGAGGCCGGAGGCCGATGCGGTCGCGGTGCGCGGCGCCCGTATCCGCGCGGTCGGCTCCGTCGCCGAGCTGCGGGCGTTCCCCGGGGCCGTGGTGGACGACCGCTACGCCGACAAGGTGCTGCTGCCCGGGTTCGTCGAGGCCCACAGCCACGCCGGCTCCGGCGGGATGTGGGAGAACGCCTACGTCGGCCGCTTCGACCGGACATCACCGGACGGCCGGCGGTGGCCGGGCTGTGCGACGGTCGCCGACATCCTGGAGCGGCTGCGCGGCGCCGAGCAGCGGCTGCCGGCCGATCCGGCGGTGCCGCTGCTGGCGTGGGGTCTCGACCCGATCTACTACCCCGGGGACACGGTGCTGGCGCGGGAGCTCGACACCGTGTCCACCGTACGGCCGGTCCATGTCCTGCATGCCAACGGGCACCTGGCCGCGGTCAATTCGGCCGCGCTCAAGCTCGGCGGGGTGGACCGTGCCACCCAGGTGGAGGGCGTGGTCAAGCACGCGGACGGCACACCGACCGGGGAGCTGCGGGAATGGGCGGCCATGTCGCTGGTGCAGCAGAAGACCGGCGGCGGCATCACCGGGGGGATCACCGCCGACGCGATCCGCGGCTTCGGCCAGGACGCCGTCAACACCGGAACCACGACGGTGACCGACCTCGGCTCGATGCAGCTGATGGCGGACGAGACGATGACGCCGTATCTGGAGGCGGTGACCGAGGACTTCCCGGCCCGGCTGTCGGTGTTCCACTTCGGCGCGGGCAAGGGCGGCGTGATGCCCGCCGAGGCCGCCGCCAGACTGCTCGAACTGCGTGAGCGCAGCACGGGCAAGCTGCGTATGGGGCACGTCAAGCTGATGCTCGACGGCTCGATCCAGGGCTTCACCGCCCGGCTGCAGGAGCCCGGCTATCTGGGCGACCGGCCGAACGGCATCTGGATCGTCTCGCCCACCGAGTTCGAGGCCGCGCTGAGCACCTATCACCGGGCTGGGTTGCTGGTGCATGTGCACTGCAACGGCGACCAGGCCACCGAACTCTTCCTGAACACCATGGAGAAGGTCCTCGTCGCGCACCCGCGCCCGGACCACCGGCACACCGTCACCCACTCGCAGATGACCACCCCCGCGCAGTACAAGCGGATGGCGGCGCTGGGTATGTGCGCCAACATCTTCGCCAACCACATCTGGGCGTGGGGGGACCAGCACATCGACGTCACCGTCGGTCCGGACCGCGCCGCCCGGATGAACGCCACGGCCACCGCGCTGCGTTGCGGCGTTCCGTTCTCGCTGCACTGCGACACACCGGTCACGCCGCTGTCGCCGCTGGCGACGGTCAAGCATGCGGTGACCCGGCGTACCGTGTCGGGCCGGGTCATGGGTGTCCATGAGCGCATCACCGCCGAACAGGCCCTGAACGCGGTCACCCTGGGCGGTGCCTATCTGCTGAAGATGGACCACCAGGTCGGCTCGGTGGAGCCGGGCAAGTTCGCCGACCTGGCGGTGCTGGACGCCGACCCGCTGACGGTCCCGGCCGAGGAGATCGGCGACATCGACGTGCTGGGTACCGTCGTCGGCGGGGCGCACCACGCGTCGACCGTCCACGGGGCCTGAGGTGACCGCGCGGCTGACGGTCATCGGAGGCTATCTGGGAGCGGGCAAGACGACCCTGCTCAACGGTCTGCTGGCGGCCGCCGGGGGGTCGCGGATCGCGGTGGTGGTCAATGACTTCGGGGCGGTCAACATCGACCGCAGGCTGATCACATCGGCCACCGATGACACCGTGGAGCTGAGCAACGGCTGCATCTGCTGCAGCCTCCAGGACGACACATCCGCGGTGATGACACGCCTGGCCGGGCGTGGTGACCTGGACCATGTGGTGGTGGAGACCAGCGGTGTCGGTGACCCGGCGGCGCTGCGGACCTGGGGCAACTACCCGGGCTTCACGCCGGGCGCCACCGTGGTCTGCGCGGACAGCACGGCCGCCGCGCGGTTGCTGCGTGACGAGTTCGTCGGGGACACCGTGGCCAGGCAGCTGACCCGGGCGGACATCGTGGTGCTGACCAAGGCGGACCTGGCCGGGCAGGCGGGTCTCGCCGACGCCCGGCGGCGCTGCCGGGAGCACGCGGCCGATGCCAGGGTGGTGGAGTCCGCCGGGGGTGACGTGCACCTCAAGGACCTGCTGCCTGCTGCCCCGGCCAACCCGGCTATGGGTGAACAGGCCCCGGGAGACTCGGACTTGGGTGAACCGGCCCCGGTCGACCTGGATTTGGGTGAACCGGCCCCGGGCGACCCGGCTTCGGCCAAACCGGCTTCGGCCGACCCGGCTGCGGCCGAACCGGACGCGCACGGGACGGTGCATCGCAGCGCCTCGGTGACCGGCGCCGGACCGGTGGACCGGAGCGCGCTGCTGGCGGCTCTGCGGGAGCTGCCGGTGTCGGTGGTCCGGCTCAAGGGTGTCGTCCGCTGCGCCGACAGCCCGCGGGCCCGCACGGTGGTCCAGTACGCCGGCGGACGGCTGGAGGTCACCACCGACGGTGACTGGCGGGACGCGGACACCAGCGGTCTGGTGATCATCGTCGCCGGGGGCGGAAGGGCCGACGCCGAACTGCGGTCGGTGTCCGACCGCCTCGCCGAGGTCCTGCTCGGCTGACCGGGCCCCCGCCGACGCTGCTCCTGTGCGTGCGCCGCACACCGTGCCGAGGCCGTCAAGGGCCGTACCGAGGGGGCGAGTCCGTCCACACCTGAGTGCAGTCGACCGGAGCCGGCACCTCGTCTCCCTGAGCTGAGCCGCATGAAACCCGAGCTGAGCCCCATGAAAGGTGTCCCATGCCGTCGCCAACCGCCCGGCCGTCGGGCAAGCGCACCGCCCTCAGCGTCCTCATAGGACTCGTCGTTCCCTTCCTCTACGTCGCCGTGGCGCCCTTCCTGCTCGGTGGCGTCTCGGTCAAGATCTTCGGATTTCCCTTCCTGTATTTCTGGATCTTCAGCTCGTTCGTGTTCACGTCCGTGTGCCTGGCGATCTGCTGGTACGCCATCGACGGCCCGGTCCACCAGGAGTTCGACGCCGGGTTCGACACCGGTTCCGACGCCGGTTCCGGCGCCAGTGAGGAGTGGTGATGCAGACAACCGTCTTCATCGGCATCGTCGCGATCGCGGTACTCATCGCCGTCATCGGCACGTTTCTCGTCAAGCGGGTCACCCTCGACCAGATGCTGGTCGGCAACCGGTCGTTCGGCAGCTGGACGCTGTTCTTCATCTCGGCGGGTGAGTTCTACACGATCGGCACACTGGTCGCCTTTCCCTCCGGCGTGTACGCCAAGGGGTTCAGCTACGCGATGTGGTTCCTGGGGTACATCGTGCTGGCCTGGCCGGTGGCGTACTTCCTCGCCCCGTACTGGAACCGGGTGGGACGGCGCTACGACGCGATGACCCAGGCCGACGTGTTCCGGCGCCACTTCGACAGCCGGACGCTGGAGATCGTCATCTTCTTCGTGACGTTCATCGGCGCGCTGTTCGGCGCGCAGTACAGCTTCGCCGGGCTGTCCTACGCGATCGCCGGGGCCGGCATCCACATCTCATCGACGCTGACGCTGATCATCGCCTCCGTACTGGCGCTGCTGTGCGTGGTGTTCGGCGGGATGCGCCAGCAGGCGACGCTCGCCCCTCTCAAGGACGCGCTGATGATGATCGCGATCTTCGTGGTCGCGGTGGCGGCCATCCTCGTCAGCACCGGCGGGGTGGGCGACATCTTCGACGCCGCCGCTTCGACGGCCGTACAGCGCCCGGCCTTCGTCGCCGACTCCGTCCCTCCGTCGGCGTTTCTGTTCACGCTGACCACGATCATCGCGCAGATGGTGCCCGCGGGCGGCACCGGCTCCCAGACGGCCGGCACGCACGCCTTCACCGCGAAATCGGAGCGGGCGCTGAAGAAGCAGTACGTCTGGTTCCCGCTCTACATGCTGATGTACCCGTTCCTGATCATCGCGACATACTTCGCCGTCGACAGGCTGCCGCATGTGAAGGACCCGAACAGCGTCTTCATCGTCACCGCCATGCGGATCCTGCCGCCCTGGCTGGTCGGACTCGTCGCCGGAGCCGCGTTCGTGTCAGCGATCTTCGTCCTGGCCTTCGGCGGTCTCAGCCTCGGCGGCCTCATCAGCCGCAACGTCGTACCGGACATGCCCGAGCGGCGGCAGCGGTTCTGGGTCCGCACCGGGATCATGCTGTTCTTCTGCCTGTCGATCCTGCTGACCCTCTACACCTCGCCGACCCTGCTGGTGACGATCCTCAACCTGCTCTACTACGTCGGCGTGCAGCTCGTGCCCGGCACCATGGCCGTCTTCTTCATGCGCGGTATCCGGGCCGTGGGCGTGTCGGCCGGCCTGATCGGCGGTACGGTCCTGGCGCTGGGGCTCTACTACGGGCACGTCGACACGTACGGCGTCAACATCGGCCTGATCAGCGGGGTGCTCAACTTCGTACTCATGATCGTGGTCAGCAGGACCGTGCACCGTGGCCGCACACCCCTGCCGGCGACGGCGTGGCGCAGCTCGCGCCCGGCGCGGTCCGGCGCCCCGCTCCCGGAGGAATCGGCCGGCTGACCGGCGCCGCCCCGGCCCGCAGCGGAGCCCCCGGGGGGTGCGGAAGCAGAGATCCGGGGGTGCGGAAGCGGAGCCCCGGGGGTACGGGAGGAGAGATCCCGGGGTACGGGAGGAGAGATCCGGCGGTGCGGAACCGGTCGGCGGGGACGGTTCACAGCGCGGCAAGCGACCGCTTAGTATGCGCTGAGCGCAGTACAGCCCAGCTGATGGAGGCCCCCGATGCAGGCATGGCAAGTGCACGAGAACGGCGAGCCCGGCGCGGTCATGCGCCTCGACGAGGTGGCGGAGCCGCAGGCAGGCCCGGGACAGCTCAAGCTGAAGGTCCTGGCCGCCAACATCAACTTCCCCGATGCGCTGCTCTGCCGGGGCCAGTACCAGGTGCGCCCGCCACTGCCCTTCACGCCGGGCGTGGAGATCTGCGGCGAGACCCCCGACGGACGCAGGGTGATCGCCAACCCGGCACTCCCGCACGGCGGTTTCGCCGAGTACGTCGTCGTCGACGAGGCCGCCGTACTCCCGGCACCTCCCGCGCTGGACGACGCCGAGGCGGCAGCCCTGCACATCGGCTACCAGACAGGCTGGTTCGGCCTGCACCGCCGGGCACATCTGCGGAGCGGCGAGACGCTTCTGGTGCACGCGGCGGCGGGCGGCGTCGGCAGCGCCGCCGTGCAGCTGGGCAAGGCGGCCGGAGCCCGGGTCATCGGGGTGGTCGGCGGCCCGGAGAAGGCCCGTATCGCCGAAGAGCTGGGGTGCGATCTGGTCATCGACCGCCGCGCCGACGACCTCATCGCCAAGGTCAAGGAGTTCACCGGCGGCAAGGGCGCGGACGTCGTCTACGACCCGGTCGGCGGCGACGCGTACGCCAAGTCCGTCAAGTGCGTGGCCTTCGAGGGCCGGATCGTCGTCGTCGGGTTCGCCAGCGGCGTCATCCCGACCGCCGCCCTCAACCACGCACTGGTGAAGAACTACACGATCATGGGCCTGCACTGGGGCCTGTACGCGCAGAAGGACCCCGCGTCGATCGGCCGCTGCCATGCGGAGCTGACCGCGCTGGCCGCCGACGGCACCGTCAAACCGCTGGTCTCCGAGCGCGTCGCGCTCAAGGACGCGGCGGCCGCGGTCCAGCGGGTCGCCGACGGCATCACCACCGGCCGCGTCGTGATCGTCCCGGAAGGGGCCGCCCGATGACCGGGAACAGCACACCCCCGGACACCGCACCACAGCTCGACGCCGAGGCGCTGCGGGCGCGCACCCGCGAACTGCTCGCGGCGCACCCGCCGGAGTCCACCGCCCGCACCGACTTCCTGCGCGCCCGGTTCGACGCCGGGCTCGCCTGGGTGCACTACCCGGCCGGCCTCGGCGGCCTCGGCGTACCGCGCTCGCTGCAGCCCGTCGTGGACGCCGAGCTGGAGGCCGCCGGGGCGCCCGACAACGACCCGCGCCGGATCGGCATCGGCCTCGGTATGGCAGCGCCGACGATCCTGCGCTACGGCACGGACGAGCAGAAGCGCCGCTTCCTGCGCCCCCTCTGGGTCGGGGACGAGGTGTGGTGCCAGCTCTTCAGCGAACCCGGCGCCGGATCCGACCTCGCCGCGCTGGCGACCCGCGCGGTGCGCGACGGCGATGACTGGATCGTCACCGGGCAGAAGGTCTGGACGTCCAGCGCCCATCTGGCCCGCTGGGCCATCCTCATCGCGCGTACCGACCCCGACGTGCCCAAGCACCGGGGGATCACCTACTTCGTCTGCGACATGACCGACCCGGGCGTCGAGGTGCGGCCACTGCGCCAGATCACCGGCGAGGCCGAGTTCAACGAGGTGTTCCTGACGGATGTACGCATCCCCGACGCGCACCGGCTCGGTCCGGTGGGCGACGGCTGGAAGGTCGCCCAGACCACCCTCATGAACGAGCGGGTCTCCATCGGCGGCTCCCGTCTCCCGCGCGAGGGCGGCATGATCGGCCCCGTCGTCAGGACCTGGCGCGAGCGCCCCGGACTGCGCACGCACGACCTGCACCAGCGCCTCCTCTCCCTCTGGGTGGAGGCCGAGGTCGCCCGCCTCACCGGGGAACGGCTGCGCCAGCAGCTCGTCGCAGGACACCCGGGTCCCGAGGGCTCAGGGATGAAGCTGACCTTCGCCCGCCTCAACCAGGAGATCAGCGGTCTCGAAGTCGAACTCCTCGCTGAGGAGGGGCTGTTGTACGGGGACTGGACCATGCGCCGCCCCGAACTGGTCGACTTCACCGGCCGCGACGCCGGTTACCGCTACTTGCGCTCCAAGGGGAACTCCATCGAGGGAGGCACCAGCGAGGTGCTGCTCAACATCGTCGCCGAGCGGGTGCTCGGGCTGCCTTCGGAGCCGCGCAACGACAAGGACGCCGCCTGGAAGGACCTGGCCCGATGACCGACCTCCTGTACTCCGGGACCGAGGACGACCTGCGCTCCGCCGTCCGCTCGCTGCTCACCGACCGCTGCGGCGCACCGGAGCTGCTGGCCGCGGTGGAGGCCGGCACCCCCGGCGACCTGCGGCTGTGGCCCGCCCTGGCCTCGGACATGGGGCTGGCGGGACTGCTCGTACCCGAGAAGCTCGGCGGCCAGGGCGCCACGCACCGGGAGGCGGCGGTGGTGCTCGAGGAGCTGGGGCGCAGCGTCGCCCCGGCGCCGTATCTGACCAGCTCGGTGGTGGCGACCGAGGTGCTCGGCGGGCTGGGGGCGCGCAATGAGGCGGCCGCCGAACTGCTGGCCACGCTCGCCTCGGGGGAGTGTGTCGCGGTCCTCGCCGTGCCGCTGACCACCGAACCGGGCTCCGTACCCCTGCTCCCCGGCCTGTCCGGCACGGTGAGCGGGGTCGCCGACGCGGCGGCGGCTCAGGTGCTGCTCGTCCCCACCGAGGACGGGCTGTACGCGGTCGGCGCCAGGGACCCCGGAGTCACCGTGGAGCCGCTGGTCCCGCTCGACCTCACCCGCCCGCTGGCCGCCGTCACCCTCGACGGGGCGCAGGGCACTCTGCTCGCCGGTGCGCAGGACGCACGGGCCGCGCTGGATCTGGGGCTGCTCGCCGGGGCCGGGCTGCTCGCGTCGGAACAGCTGGGGCTCGCCGAATGGTGTCTGGAGGAGACCGTCCGGTACACGCGTGAACGCCATCAGTTCAACCGGCCCGTCGGCGGATTCCAGGCGCTCAAGCACCGGATGGCACAGCTCTGGCTGGAGATCGTCTCGGCCCGTGCCGCGGCCCGTAACGCGGCCGACGCGCTCGCCACCGGCAGCTCCGAGAAGGCCCTCGCCGTCTCGGTCGCACAGGCGTACTGCAGCCGCGTCGCCGTGCACGCCGCCGAGGAGTGCATCCAACTGCACGGCGGTATCGGGATGACGTGGGAGCACCCCGCGCATCTCTACCTCAAGCGTGCCAAGTCCGATGCGGTGGCCTTCGGTTCGGCGGGGGCGCACCGGGAGGCGCTGGCGCTCCTGGTCGACCTGCCGGGGCCCGAGTAGCGGAAGCCCGACCATTACAGCGAGTCAACACCCGTACGGCGTACAGGTCTTACGCCCGAAACCGGGGTCTCCTCCGCCACACTTACGGCCGAATGCCGCATACCCGGTGTGGCGGAGGAGGACGACCATGGCCATTTCGATCTCACTTGTGCTGCTGCTCGTGGTCCTCGCGGCGATCTTCCTTCGCGGCGGCGGACTCAAGCTCTCGCATGCGATCGTCTGCGCTCTTCTCGGCTTCACGCTGGCCAGCACCAGCCTCGCCCCGACCATCCAGCAAGGTGTCACGGGCACCGCGGACATGGTCGCGAACATCAAGCCCTGACTGCTGTCCCCTGGGCCCCGCCCGGTGTGAGGCGGCGCAGGTAGCGGATGGCGGGGCGTTCACCGATTCTGGCGTCCGCCACCGCGCTGAACCCGTTGTGCCGGAGCACGGCCGCCGACGCCGGATTGTCGAGGGTGACGACCGCGGTGAGCGCGGAGAGCCCGTACGCACCGGCAGCGAGGCGGCACACCTCTTCGACGGCGGCCGTCGCCGTACCGCGGCCCGCGGCGCGCTCGCCGATCCGGTAGCCGAGTACGGCTGTCCCGTCCGTGACGTCCACGAGATTGACGCGGCCGGCCAGTTCGCCGTCGTCGTCCACGACGACATGGAAGTGGCACACCCCGGCGTCCTGTTCGGCGAGCCGGTCGCGCAGCTCGTCGGCGAAGCCGGCGAAGTACGCGTCCCCGCGGTCCGATATGAACCGTGTGAAGTACGCCCGGTTCTCCCGTTCGAAGGCCAGCAGGGCCTCCGCATGCCCGGCCCGCAGCCGCTCCAACGTCATCATGACCGGCAGCATACGACCGGGGCCGGGGCCGGGGCCGGGGCCGGGGCGACCGGGAACGCGGACCGGATGCGCGGACCGGGTGCGCCCCTCAGAGCAGCCGGGACCTGATCAGGAACCTGACGCCTTCCGGGGCCTCCAGTGAGAAGCCGCTGCCGCGTCCCTCCACGACGTCGAGCACCAGCCGGGTGTGTGCCCACACCTCCTGCTGGCTCGCCGAGATCCAGAACGGGACAGGTCCGGCCACGCCGTCCACGACGAGTGACGCGAGGAGGACGTCCGAGCCTCCGGTGCGGAACTCCCCGGCCTGGTAGCACATGGGGGCGCTGCCGTCGCAGCAGCCGCCGGACTGATGGAACATCAGCGGGCCGTGGGCGGTGGTCAGTTGACGGATCAGATCGGCGGCGGCGGGGGTGAACTCCACTCGCGGGGCGTCGGACATCGCACTCTCCCGGTTGTCACTCGGCCAGTGATTGCCGCCCGGCCGGCTCGGGGCCCGGCCGGGCCCGGCCCAGTCAACTCCGGGCAACGTTGCGACGAGGTTGCACGGGGCGGTCCTGGGCCGGACTCAGTACGTGCCCCGGGTGGGCCGCATGGTGCGGTCGGACGGGACGACCCGGGCCACCTCGGCGGCGATCTCCACGACGCGCGGGGCCAGTTCACGGATCCGGGAGTCCGGCAGCCGGACCGAAGGCACCTGGACCACCACGGCGGCGTGCGCGAAGCCTTGGGCGTCCAGCACCGGGGCGCCGATGCAGCGTACGCCCTCGACGTTCTCCTCGTTGTCGATGCTGTACCCGCGCTCACGGGTCCGCTCCAGTTCATCGGCGAACCGCTCCGGGGTCCCGATGGTGTGCGGTGTGACGGCGCGCAGTTCGGGAGGGAGCGAGGCGAGATACTCGCCCGGGTTCTCCGCGAAGCTCATCAGCGCCTTGCCCGACGCGGTGGAGTACAGGGGGAAGTGGGCGCCCGGGTGCTGCTCGAAGCGGAGCGGCAGCGGTGAGGGGACACGCATCACGACGACGGACTCCTCGCCGTCCCGCACCGCGAGGTTCACCGACTCGTTGGTCTCGGCGTTGAGCTGCCGCAGGAGGGGGAGGGCCCGGTCGGTGCCGAGGGCGCGCTGGGCGGCTTGCCCCAGCAGGATGGCCGTGCTGCCCAGGTAGTAACCGTCCGTCACGGGATTGCGGCTGAGGAACCCCTCGGCGGCCAGCGCACCCACCACCCGGTGGGCGGTGCCGGGGGTCAGTCCGAGGCGCTGGATGATCTCCGTGACCTGGACGTCGCCGTCCGCCTCGATGAGCAGCCGCAGGACGGCCATCGCCCGGTCGATGGCCTGGGTGCCCGCGCGCGCGTCAGTCGTCTTGGCCGACCGTTCGGCCGGGTCCCGTCGTCCGGGGGGAGTGCCGGCAGCCACCTGGTGTCGGTCCTTTCGGCTCTGACCACGATTTCCGTGCAGCCTACCGGTGCCGCGGGCGCGGTGCGGCGGGTGCCCCGGCCGTGGCAGGCGGGCGCGGTGGGCGCAGTGCGGAGCAGGTGCCGGATCGCAGCCGATTCCTGTCATGGGCATTGACCGGCCGGGCGGAGACGTCCTAGCGTGACGGCACTCCACAATGTGGATGTCATTCCAAAACTCTTCCCAGGCCCCGGATCCACCGGCGGACAGCGGCCCGCCGCACCCCGCCGGAACGCCCCCACCAGCCAGGAGACTTGATGCCCAGCTTCGAGAACCCCACCGAGTCCGTCTTCACCTGGGCCGCGCCCCCGCTGAAGTTCGGGCTCGGCGCCATCGCCGAGATCGGCGAGGACCTGCAGGCACTCGGCGTGACCAACGCCCTGATCATCACCGACCCGGGTGTCGCCGCGACCGGCGTCCCCGACCGGGTCGCCCACGCGGTGAAGGCCGCCGGCCTCGACGTACGGATCTTCGACGGTGTCGCCGTCGAGCCGACGGACGTGAGCATCGGCGAAGCCGTCGACTTCGCCAGGTCAGGTTCCTGGGACGGCTACATAGCGGTCGGCGGCGGCTCCGCCATGGACACCGCGAAGGCGGTCAACCTGCTCACCACCCAGCCCGGCACGCTCATGGACTACATCGCCCCGCCCATCGGCGGCGGCAAGGTCCCCGAGCTGCCGGTGAAGCCCCTGGTCGCAGTGCCCACCACATCCGGCACCGGATCGGAAGCCACCACCATCTGTGTGGTCGACCTCCTGGACCTGCGCCTCAAAGCGGGTATCAGCCATCCGCGGCTGCGCCCGGCGCTCGCCGTCGTCGACCCGCTGACCAGCATGACCGTACCGGCGGCCGTCACCGCGGCCAGCGGCATGGACGTCCTGACGCACGCGGCCGAGAGCTACACCGCGCTCTCCTTCGACGCGCGGCCCGCCTTCCCCGGCGCCAAGGCACGCGCCGCGTTCTGCGGCGCCAACCCGATCAGCGACGTGTGGTGCGAGAAGGCCATGGAAATGGTGGGCACCCATCTGCGCCGGGCCGTGATGAACGGCAACGACCTCTCGGCCCGCTACGGCATGGCGTACGCCTCCGCCGTCACCGGCATGGGCTTCGGCAACGCGGGCACCCACATCCCGCACGCCAACGCCTACCCGATCGCCGGCGCCGTCGAGAACTACCGCGCCCAGGGCTACCCGGAGATGCCGATGGTGCCGCACGGCCAGGCCGTCGCCTCCACGGCCATGGCCGCGTTCCGCTTCACCTATCCGTCGAACCCGCAGCGCCATCTGCGGGCCGCCGAGCTGATCGGCGGACGGCCCGTCGACCCGGACGAGGGGGCCGAAGCCCTGCCGCGGGTACTGCGCGAACTCCTCCGCGACATCGGCATGCCCAACGGCATCACCGCCTTCGGCTACTCCGAGGCCCAGCTCGGCGAACTCGTCTCGGGCACGATGAAGCAGTCCCGTCAACTGAGCGTGGTGCCACGCCCGTTGACCAACGAGGCGGCGGAACAGATCTTCCGCGAGTCGCTCCGCAACTGGTGAACGGCGCGCGGCGGCGACCGCGCCCCGGCCGCCGCCCGCACCGGGCGACGGCCGGGCAGGTCCCGC